>NZ_CP076458.1:1243753-1554691 GCF_018866245.1 Novisyntrophococcus fermenticellae | reverse complement strand
ACCTTTATTAAACCCATCGCGATTGTAGATGGCGGCCAACTCCTCCAAATCCCTACGTTCCACATGATAATTCCCGGGAGTTTCCAGCCAGAGATCCAGATATTTTCTATAGATGCCTATTACACCAGCGGTATAAGCCGGTTTTTTCATACGGCCTTCTACTTTCAGGGAAATAGCTCCAGCCTCCAAAATCGAAGGCAGCAGTTCCAGTGTACACATATCTTTAGGGCTTAACAGGTATGCATCCTGTGTTCCGTTTAAAATTCCGGCCTTATCTCTGACCTGATAGGGTAATCTGCAGGGCTGGGCACAGCGTCCTCTGTTACCGCTTCTGCCCCCTATAAGGCTGCTTAACAGACATTGTCCGGAATAACTGTAGCAAAGCGCTCCATGTATAAAGGTTTCAATCTCCAGATTTGTAGATTGACGGATACTGCTGATTTCCTGAAGCGATAATTCCCGGGCAGTAACAATCCTTGTCACTCCCTGCTCTTCCAGAAACTTCGCCCCATAAGGCCCTGTTATAGTCATCTGTGTACTGCAGTGAATATGAAGATCCGGAAACCACTTTCTAATCCGGCGCAGAACACCATAATCCTGTACAATTACCGCATCCAGTCCGGCCTCGTAATAGGGCTTCAAATATTTATATAATTCCAACTCAAGTTCTTTTTCTTTCAGCAGCGTATTGACGGTCAGGTAAATCTTTTTTCCATATACATGTACCTCATCGATGGCACGGCACAGACTGGTTTCATCCAGGTTTTCAGCATAAGCCCTTGCGCCGAATCTGGAACCACCGATGTAAACAGCATCTGCTCCTGCTGTTAATGCTGCCTGTAAAGCTTCATAAGACCCTGCCGGCGCCAATAATTCTGGTTTCATCTTCTTTTTCTCCCATATTGCAGACATCATAGACTGCATGACTAAAGAAGGGGAATAGCTCGCGCAATCCCCCATGTTTTCAAATTATTTTAATAGTTCATCCAGTTCACCATTCAGTTCATCAATTTTAAGATTCAGCTCATCCTTTTCTTTTTGCAGCTTTTCTATCGCAAGCTTTGCTTTATCAAGCTGGATCTGAGCCACAATCAAATCATTCTTAATATCGTAAGATTCTTTATCTTTGGCCTCTATATCTTCCTCCAGGGACTCCGCCTGATTTTTAGCCTTGAAGTAATCGTCTGCAATATTCAGGCTTAAAAGCGTATGCCTTGTTTCGGGACTCTGCCTGCTATAACCCGGAAGCTCTGATAATTCCGAAATTTTCGAGTTAAGATAGGACGCTACCCTCTGGAGATACTCTTCACTTTCATATCCACTTAATGTGATAATTTTTCCATCAATTAACACCTTCGTCGTATTCTTCGCTGACATATGGTACTCCTTTATCCTTTTGCTTCTGCGCCTATTTTTCGTCAGGGCCGGCCAAATGCAGCCCCAGGTGATGGTAAGCCAGAGAGGTTACGGCACGTCCTCTGGGCGTGCGGTTTAAAAAACCGTTTTTGATCAGATACGGCTCATAGACGTCTTCAATTGTTCCGGAGTCTTCACCAACAGCCGCCGCCAATGTATCCAGGCCTACGGGGCCACCCTGAAACTTATCAATAATGGTTGTAAGTAAAGTCCTGTCTGTTGCATCCAGTCCATACTTGTCCACCTCCAGCAGATCGAGAGCAAAGGATGCCACCTCTTTTGTGATTTTTCCGTCATACTTTACCTGGGCAAAATCTCTGACTCTGCGAAGGATCCGATTTGCCAGACGCGGGGTTCCTCTGGAGCGTTTTGCCATCTCCATGGCACCTTTTGCATCCACCTCCACATCCAGAATGGCTGCTGAATGCATGATAATCGTCTGCAGTTCATCAACTGTATAAAATTCCAGATGATGTATGACCCCGAAGCGGTCCCTTAAGGGAGCAGTCAAAAGCCCCGCTCTGGTGGTTGCTCCAACCAAAGTAAATTTTGGAAGATCCAGCCGTATGGAACGGGCCGAAGATCCTTTCCCGATCATAATATCAATCGCAAAATCTTCCATTGCCGGATAAAGCACTTCTTCCACCTGCCGGTTCAGCCGGTGAATTTCATCCACAAACAGAACATCTCCCTCCTGAAGATTATTTAAAATCGCTGCCATCTCTCCCGGCTTTTCAATAGCCGGTCCGGAGGTCACCTTCATATGAGTTCCCATCTCATTCGCAATAATTCCGGCCAGCGTTGTTTTCCCAAGTCCCGGAGGACCATAAAACAGAACATGGTCCAGCACGTCTTCCCTTTGCTTTGCTGCCTCTATAAAAATCTTCAGATTTTCCTTTGTTTTTTCCTGCCCGATATAATCTTTCAGATATTGAGGTCTTAAGCTTCCCTCTGTCCTGACATCCTCTTCGATCATATCGGTCGTTACGATACTTCGCTGCATGAAAACTCCTATCCTTATGATTACCGTTGTATAAAACACTACATGATATACTTCAAAGCCGCTTTCAGCATGGCTTCCGAATCCATGTCATCCCGTGGCTCCACCTTTCTCACAGCCTGAAAGGCCTCTGTATTGGAATAGCCCAGAGCGACCAAAGCCTGTACCGCATCCCTTGCCACATCCTTTACATCCTCACCCGAATTATATTCCCCGGTGTTGGATAGTTTTTGTTCAAATGCATCCTCCAGAGAAAATTTATCCTTTAACTCCAGAATCACCTTCTGGGCAGTTTTCTTACCAATGCCCGGTGCTTTACTTATTGCAGCCGTATCATCCGAGAGCACGGCAAACCTCAGCTCATCGGCTGTAATACCGGACAAGATTCCCAAAGCTGCCTTGGGTCCTATACCATTTACATTCAGCAGAAGACGAAACACATGCAAATCATCCCTGCTCAAAAAGCCATAAAGCTGCATAGCATCTTCTTTGACGTGGAGATAGGTATAGACCTTCACCTCAGTCCCCTTGCGAAGCTGTCCGTCCAATAAACCTCCGGGGACAAAAACCTGAAACCCCATGCCTCCCTGTTCAATAATCAGACTTCCTTCCTCAACTTCATCCACTATCCCACGTATATAACTAATCATGTTTACATAACCTCTTTATGTTAACTTAAATGCTTCTCATACATTTTCTCATACATTTTTTCATACTTTTTTATCATAACATAGGTAGGAGCCAAATGCAATTTCAAATCTGCTCCATCCGGATACAATCTCTGGGGCATACTTCTCTGCACCGGCCGCAGCCGGTGCAAAGTGCATAGTCAATCCGGGCCAGCTGATTTTTTACTCTTATTGCACCGGATGGACAGTTCTTCTCACATTTTCCGCATCCGATGCATCCGGTATCACAGGCATCCGTCACCGATTTTCCTTTTTCCTTTGAAGCACAGGCTACGTGATAATCGGAGCCTTCATATGGAACCATCTCTATCAGTTGATTGGGACAGACTTTCGCACAGAGGCCGCAGGCTTTACAGTTCTCACCATTCACCACCGCCACCCCTTCTGTAACATGGATTGCATCAAAAGCACATACTCTCACGCAGGAACCATACCCCATGCAGCCGGCAGAACAGCGTTTCCTTCCGCCGCCGGGAAGAAATTGCATGAAGGTACAGTCCTTTACTCCTGCATAAATATAATCTGAACGTGTATGACTGCAGTCCCCACTACACCGGACGTAGGCCCTCATTCTCACCCTGTCTGATACTTCCTGCCCCATGATTCTGCCAATTTCCTTTGCCACGGCCGCACCCCCTACGGGGCAGACCGTTGCCGGAGCATCTCCCTTTACAATCGCGGCTGCTGCTCCGTCACAACCGGGAAATCCACATCCGCCGCAGTTGTTTCCGGGCAGCGCTCCCCTTACCAGAGTCTCTCTTTCATCTGCCTTCACCGCAAACTTCTTACCGGCTGCTCCTAAAAGCAGACCAATCAATAAGCCTGCTCCACCCAGAACCAATACCGATTCAAGTATAACCATTACGCTCATTTCTCCTCCTATATGATTCCTGCAAAACCGCAGAATGCAATCGACATCAGCATTGCGGTCAGCAGCACAATTGGCATTCCCTGAAAGGATCTTGGGACATCGTTATATTCCATCTTCTCCCTGAGCCCTGCCATCAGGACAATAGAAAGAGTAAAGCCCACTGCAGAAGCAAATCCGTTGACAGTCCCCTCCAAGACACTATAGTTCTTTTGTACGTTGATAATTGCCACACCGAGAACTGCGCAGTTTGTTGTGATTAAAGGAAGATATACACCCAGTGCACGATATAGGGAAGGAAGTCCTTTCTTCAGGAACATCTCCACAATCTGAACCAATGCAGCGATGACCAGTATAAACACAATTGTCTTCAGGTACTCCATCCCCGTCTTCACTAATATATATTTGTAAATCAGGCCTGTTCCAAAGGAGGACAAGGTAAGTACAAAAATAACTGCGGTACCCATACCTGCAGCGGTGCCTATCTTTTTTGAGACGCCAAGGAATGGACACAGACCCAGAAACTGGCTTAAAACAACGTTGTTGACTAAGGCTGCTCCGACTGCAATGATAACTAATTCCTTCATCCGGCATTCCCTCCCTGTTGTTTATTTTCCGCACATCCGCTTTTTCCGCAGCAGCCGCAGCCTTCGCAGGTGGGTGTAGCTGCCGCTCCCTTATCCCCTACACGGTTTTTTATCTTGTTTTGCAATGCGATCAGTAACGCGAGGACAAAGAATGCACCAGGCGACATGATGAAGATTGTTACCGGTTCATACACATCAGGAAGGATATGGAAACCCAGAATCCTCCCCGTACCAAACAATTCCCGTATAGTTCCGATGAAAAACAGTGCCATGGTAAATCCCAGTCCCATCCCAAGGCCATCAAAAACCGATGGAACGATCGGATTTTTTCCGGCATATGCCTCCGCCCGGCCCATGATAATGCAATTTACGACGATTAAAGGTATGTATAGACCCAGTGCGCTGTATAATCCCGGCAGATATGCCTTCAAAAGAAATTCCACGATTGTCACAAAGGAGGCTATAACACCGATATAGGCCGGCATGCGGACACCGTCAGGAATGACTTTTCGCAGCATGGAAATCATCAAATTGGAGGCAATAAGTATCACGGTCGTTGTCAGACCCATGCCGATACCATTTGAAGCTGAAGTGGTCACCGCCAATGTGGGGCACATCCCGATCATCATGACAAAGGTAGGATTCTCTTTAATTATACCGTTATACAGACGCTCAGCAGGTGAGTTTATATTCAAAATTCAATACCTCCTTCTTTTATTAACTGAAATACGACCAAGCCTGCATTTACTCCATTGGTAACTGCATTCGTGGTAATTGTTGCACCACTGATGGCATCTATCTCGTCTTTCGACTGGGACGTTGTCTTACTGTAGTGAAAGGATGTCACCTGTTTATCTTTAAACTGATCCTTAAAGTCCTTTGTATTAGCATTCATCCCAAGTCCTGCCGTTTCATCTATATGAATAAATGAGATACCACCGGTAGTTCCATCTTCACCAACACCCATGGTGAACTGGATATCTCCTTTATAGCCTTCTTTCGAAGTCACCGTAATCACATAACCTGCCGGATTCCCGGATTCGTCATAAGCTTTTGCTGCTCCATCAACAGTTTCCGACTGAAAACCGGCAGCATCCAGAGCTTTCCTGATTGCTTTCTCCTGCCCGGAGATATTCAGATTCTTAAATCTGACGGCGTTTGGCGATACCTCTTCCCATGCATCTGTTCTGGTTTTCTCCTCCTGCTTTGCGATCGGAGCCTTCGTCACTTCGTAAACCACACCAAGAAGTAATCCGATGATTACAGTAATGACGGTCAAAGCCGCAGCTTCTTTGAGAATTTTATTCATACCACCTTTCCCCCTTTCCGCTTTTGAACTCCAAAGCCTGATGGAAGGGTAAGACGCTCAATGACCGGCACGCAAACATTCGAAAGTATGATTGCAAACGAGACACCTTCTGCCGAAGCACCAAACTTTCTGAATATACCTGTCAAAATTCCCAAAAGAATCCCAAAGACGTACTGACCTTTTATAGTAATTGGTCTTGTTACATAATCCGTAGCCATGAACCATGCTCCAAGCATCAGTCCGCCTCCGCAAAGCTCCGCAGCCACAAGCGGCAGATCAAATCTACCAAGCACCAGATAAAACAGAGCAAAAGTACCCAGATATGTGAGCGGGATGCGCAGATCGATGACCCTCGCAGCAACAAGAAAAATACCTCCAAACAGCAGAAGAAGAACTGAGGTTTCTCCTATTGTGCCTCTTGTATTGCCTAAAAACATGCTAAGCAAATCATACGAACCTCCCGAACGTATCGCTGCAAGCGGCGTCGCGGAAGATACCGCATCCACACTCTGTGTTACAGAAGATATCATATCTACAATCTTCCCTTCGGCCCTCTCACTGACTGAAAAGTCTGTCATCTTCGCCGGAAATGAAAGTAATAGAAAACATCTTGCCGCAAGTGCAGGATTCATGAAATTTTGGCCCAGCCCTCCAAATACCTGTTTCACGATCAGAATTGCAAACACACCTCCAATGACTGGAATCCACCATGGTACGGCTGCAGACAAATTCAGGGCAAGCAAAAGTCCGGTAACCATGGCACTTCCATCTCCAATGGTATTTGGTTTATGCATCAGGCGTTCATAGAGAAACTCTGTCAGCACGCAAGTTCCCACCGACAGAATTATAATTTTAAGTGCCGGAACCCCAAAAAGATAAATCCCCATAACAGATGAGGGTACTAAAGCAATCAGAACCAGAAACATGATTGTATCTGTCCTGACTTCAGACCTGACATGTGGCGAAGAGGAAACATGTAATAAATCATTCATAGTATTCAGTCCTGACCTTTCTTCTGCTTTGACAGCAGTAGTTTTCTCATCGACCGTATGGACTGGGTCAGCTGGCGTTTCGCGGGACAGACATAGCTGCAGCATCCACATTCACAGCATTCCATACCATGGTATTTCAAAAAATTTTCTTCGTCCCCGCGGTCCGAAAACGCTGCGAGCCGGGCAGGAATGATCTGTCCGGGACAAGCCGCCACACATCTGCCGCAATTTATACAGGCGGAAGGGGCATTCTCCGCAACCTGATCTTTTTTGCAGGCAACAATGGCCGAAGATGTTTTCACTACGGGAACATTCAGCATAAATAATGCATTGCCCATCATAGGGCCTCCGGCAATTATCTTTTCCGGATTCCCTGTAAATCCGCCTGCCTGCTCCACAACCTCTTCAATCAGCATACCTATGGGCACCCGGAAATTCTGTGGTGTTTTTACAGCATCTCCTGTTACCGTTATATCTCTTTCCAACACCGGTTTTCCCTGCAAAACTGCCTCTTCCACGGCCACAACGGTATCTACATTATCTACGATACATCCAACATCGGCCGGAAGCATGGAAGAATTAATTTTCCTTCCCGTAACGGCATGAATCAGCATTCGCTCTGCGCCCTGCGGATATTTCGTGCGCAGAAGCTTCACTTCCAGATTGGTCTTTCTGCATAAAGGTTCCAGCATCCTGGCACAATCCATCTTATTGTCTTCAATGCAGATATAGCCCTTAGCTTTTGGGAAAAGTTTCAGGATTATACGGAGTCCTTCTACAATCTTCTCCGGTTCCTCCAGCATTCTTCTGTAATCGCTGGTCAGATATGGCTCACATTCTGCTCCATTTACTAATATGTACTCAATTTTTCCCGGATTCTCAGGTGACAGCTTTACATGTGTGGGGAATCCTGCTCCGCCCATTCCGACGATTCCTGCATCCCGAATACGGCTCAGAATTTTTTCTTTGTTCAAGGTATCAAAATCTTCTGCCGGAGGATACTCCACCTCTTCCATAAGTTTATCGTTGGCTACCACAATACAATCTGCACTGGTTCCGGATGGCATCCACATCCTCTGTATTCCAACGACGGTACCTGATACAGATGCATGCAGCGGTGCGGATACGTAGCCTCCTGCTTTTGCAAGCATCTGTCCGCGCAGTACATGATCTCCCTTGTGAACCAGTGGCACAGCCGGGGCTCCAATCTGCTGTGCCAGCGAATAGTACAAATTGTCTCCTGCATGAAGCGTTCTGACAGCACAACCCTTTGTGAGCTCTTTTCCATCATATGGATGAATACCGCCGTGAAAAGTAAACAAACCCATTCCTTTATCTCCTCCCGAATGATACTATTTCTCCGTCTCTTCTTTTTTCCGCCTTTTAAACCGCTTACTGAGACCCAGATGGGGGTAAGCTTTTATATATCTCTTCGTAATTCTGTCCAAAGATTTTTGATTCTTTACAAGTGTATTAATAAACCGGTCAAATCTTTCCATATATTCATCTTTACGTTCAAGTAGGGATTCCTTCTTATCCGAACTCTCTTCAAGAAATCTGTCCAGGTAGTCTGATAGGTGTTCCTTGCGTTCTTCAAAGTAAGTCAAGATCCGCTCAGCAGAAGTTTCATGGTACAGTGCAGTTGTTTTTTTCTTCATAGCAGCTGCCGACTCTGCTAACCGGGAATTTTGAAGATACTCTAAAAACTCATCCCAAGTCTTATCCAGATTAGCAAGCTTGTCTTTGATTTGGAATGCTACGAATGAGGACATTCCAAAGTCCACACAATACACCATGGTTATCAAATTGATCGCTGCTTCTCCATATCTTCTGGGATACAGACTTACAATCCAATCTACAAAAGGCTGGAAAACATAGAACAGAACCAACGCAAAAAAACCCCAGCCAATAGAGCTTCCAAGACAGATTCTTCCCCGGAAGTTGAATTTTTTGTCACTGTAATCCCACCAGTTTGTATGAAAAATAGCTTCCATCAGAGTTCCTGTAGCATATTCCAACACAGTGGCAACCACCGCTCCTCCAAAATACAAAGCTATAAAACTATAGTCGAAAGGTTTTAAAAAAAGGTATACAGACACTGCACCGCATCCGTATATGGTCAGTACAGGTCCTGATACGAAACCGCGATTGACCAGTTTATGACTTTTCAGGGATACAAAACTGCTTTCCCATATCCATCCTATAAAGCTGTAGATCCAAAACCAATTTAAAATGTGATAGAAATCAAAACCAAGTAGATTCCAGTCCAGCATCTGGCTGCTTAACATACGTACCCTCTCCTCTTTTCTTTATTTTCATGTAAAGATGTGGTATCATATTATAACATATTAAGGAGGAGGATGCCATGATTACTGAAAAAATACAGTTGAACATATATAACAAAACAGTCCTTCCATTTCTTGAAGAACAAAAGAATTCTATTTTCTTTGACATCGAAACGACCGGTTTATACTGGAAAAGGTCACACCTTTATCTGATTGGAGTAATCTACTACGAGGAAAACCATTGGATTTTACAACAGTGGTTTTTGGACCGTCCCACAGAAGAACCCTTACTCCTTACGGAATTCGCCGCGATCTGTCAGGGAAGAAGCCGCGTGATACATTACAATGGAAACGGATTTGATATTCCATACCTTCAACATAAATATAATTTCTACCAGCAGAGCAATCCACTGGCTTCTTTGAAAAGCCTGGATCTTTACAGAAAGGCAAAACCATTTCAAAATCTGTTCGGTCTCACCTCCGTAAAACAGAAGGATGTGGAATGTTTTCTTAAGATTCGCCGCACAGATACCAAAACCGGCGGTGACTTGATACAGGTGTATGAAGATTATCTGGAAACAAAGGACACCACTCTGCTTTCCGTACTTCTGCAGCATAATCGTGACGATACTGAAGGACTTGTACGACTTCTCTCCGTCTTAAGCTACGAACGTATACGTGAAGGTGATTTTACAATCAACAGTGCCAACCTAAGCGGTTATACACTTACACTGACGCTGGTTCTTAAGGTAACAGTCCCAATTCCCGTATCTTTTCACAATTTATGCTTTTCGCTCCGGATGACAGAAAATCAGGGAATCCTTCAAATTTTCGGATACAGGGGAACAATGAAACATTTTTTCCCGGACTATAAGAATTATTACTACCTGCCTTTAGAAGATCAGGCAATACATAAGAGTATAGGAATTTTTGTGGACAGTGCGCACAGAGAGAAAGCAAAGGCCGCAAATTGTTACCAGAAAACACAAGGAATCTTCCTCCCACAGCCCAAAGAGCGGTTCAAGCCTGTCTTCTATGAAGCATATAAATCGAAGCCTGCATATTTTGCATATCAGGAATCCCTTCTTCAAGATATGCAGAGTCTGCATATATATACTTGCGATTTTTTATCTGAACTCTAAAAACGCACCCTGCAAAGCAAAGACAGGCACTCATCAGCAAAACCGATGGGTGCCTGTAGCTAATTAGCATTTAATAAAAATCACTTTCTTCTTCCGGTAATGATTCAAGAGCTTTCATGCTTAGAGAAATCTTCTTTTCCTCACCATTGAAATCAACTATCTTTGCAGTAATAATCTGGCCTACTGACAATGCATCAGAAGGTTTCTCAACATGCTCATGAGAAATCTGAGATACATGAAGGAGTGCATCTACACCCGGCTCCAGTTCAACAAAAGCGCCAAAGTCAGTCATACGAGCTACTTTTCCTTCTACCACATTGCCTGCCGCATATTTGTCAGCCGCTGTCAGCCATGGGTTTTCATCTTCAAACTTCAGGCTAAGGGCGATTTTACTTCCGTTAATGTCCTTAATTAATACTTTAATAGATTCTCCAACCTTAAATACTTTTTTAGGATTGTCCACGCGGCCCCAGGACATCTCAGAGATATGAAGAAGCCCGTCAGCACCGCCCAAATCAATAAAGGCGCCGAAGTCAGTGACATTCTTAATTGTACCCTCTACAATATCCCCCGGATGGATTCTTGCAAACAGTTCTTCCTGAAGCTTTTCTTTTTCAGCTACAATCAGCTGTTTTCTATCACCGATAATCCGTCTTCTTCTGGGATTGAACTCTGTGATTACAAATTCAATCTCCTGATCTGCATATTTCGTCAAATCCTTTTCATAAGAATCTGATACCAGGCTTGCGGGAATAAAAATCCTTGCCTCATCAATTACAACGCTCAAACCACCATTCAGCACCTGGGTGACTTTTGCTTTCAGTATTTCACGATTCTCAAATGCTTCTTCCAGCCTCTTATTGCCTTTCTCAGCGGCGAGTCTCTTATAGGTCAGAAGAACCTGTCCATCACCGTCATTTACCTTCAGTATCTTAACTTCCATCTTATCACCAGGTTTTGCAACATCTTTGAGGTCAATGCTCTGGTCATTGGAATACTCATTCTTTGTAAGAATTCCGTCGGCCTTATATCCGATATTAAGGATAATCTCATTCTCTTTAACGTCGATGACAGTACCTTCTACTACCTCTCCATTTCTGATTGTTTTAAATGACTCATCCAACATTTGTTCAAAACTTAATTCTGACATATCTTTTTGAACCTCCTCAATTATTTTATTTGGGGTGGAAGCCCCTGCTGTAATACCTACGTGACGAAATGATTGAAAAGGCTTTGAATCCAAATCAACGAGTGTCTCTATAAAGTAAGTATTTTTACATTCTTTTTTGCAAATTTCATATAGCTTCTGGGTATTGGAGCTGTGCTTTCCTCCGATGACAATCATGGCATCAACCCGCTCTGCTATCTTCCTTGCTTCCGTCTGTCTTTCTTCTGTAGCATTACAGATAGTATTTAAAACACTAATATCATACCTCTTTTTCGAGAACTTTTCAACTAATTCTTGAAATTTGTTGTAATTAAATGTCGTCTGTGATACGATACAAACCTTTCTACCACTTAAATCCGGTAGTTTTTCCAGGTCTTTCATATCTTCGACTACTGAAACCGGTCCACAGCACCATCCTTTGATTCCTTCTACTTCCGGATGTGTATCGTTGCCTATTATGATAATATATACACCCTCCCGGCTCTGTTTCTCCACAATCCGGTGAATTTTCTGAACATAGGGGCAGGTAGCATCCACGACTTCAAAACCCATATCCTGAATCTTTTCCTGTATCTCTTTTCCCACTCCATGGGAACGGATGACCACAATTCCCGGCTCAGACCTTTCCAGCTCTTCCAGCGTATGTATCACCTGTACGCCCCGCTCTTCCAGGTCATGAACTACCGTGTCATTGTGTATGATGGGGCCATACGTATATACCGGTCTGTCTTCGAGACCGGCACGTTCATATACCTCTTTCACAGCCCTTTTGACTCCAAAGCAAAAGCCTGCTGACTTTGCGGTAGTAACCTTCATTCAGCTGCACCTCTCTTTATAAATCTTCAAAATTGTATTCACGACTTCATCAACCGACATCTCGGAAGAGTCCAAAAGTACTGCGTCCGTGGCCTTAAGAAGCGGGGCATTTTCCCGGTTTATATCCTGAAAATCCCTGTCTTTTATATCCTGTTCAATCACATGGATATCCGGATTCATACCTTTCTTCACTAATTCCTGATATCTGCGATTGGCACGCGTATGAACGCTGGCTGTCAGATAAATCTTAATCTGCGCATCAGGCAGTACTGCTGTACCTATATCTCTTCCATCCATCACCACATTCTGCTGCATGGCCAGGTCCTGCTGTAAGTTTGTAAGCTTCTCCCTCACTGCTGTGTATCTGGCCACCGCCGAGGCGGCGTTACCTACTTCTTCTCCCCTGATCAGACCGGTGACATCCTCCTGATTTAAAACTACCTTCTGTTCTCCCCCCTCATATCTAATTGCGACATGAACAGATTCACAGGCCTCTGTCACAAGATGAGTATCCCTGGGATTGATTTTATTCCTGATCATATATAATGCCATGGCTCGATACATAGCCCCTGTATCCACATAGATAAAGGATAATTTCTCTGCCACTTTTTTCGCAATCGTGCTTTTGCCTGCCCCGGCCGGACCGTCTATCGCTATATTAATACTCATAATTCCTCCTGTATTCCCTGTACGGCTGCATATGCTGTTGACCAGGCAATCTGTAAATTAAATCCGCCCGTAAGCGCGTCCAGATCCAATACTTCACCGATTACATGCAGATGCCTGATTTTCTTCGATTCCATAGTAGAGGGATTGATCCCCCTGGTGTCTATGCCTCCCTGTGTAATGATTGCTTCCTCAAATCCCCTGGTTTTTAACAATGTCATAGGAAAGGCCTTAACCAATGCCACAAAGTCCTGTCTTTCTTCTTTTGTAATAACATTAACCTTTTTTTCAGACGGAATTCTTCCAAGCGCAAGCATCACAGGAACCAGTTTTGAAGGAAGCAGACCATGAATCACGCTCTTAAATTGCTTGTTCCTTCCCGCTTCAAAATCCCGCACCAGCCGTTGATCCAGTTGTTCGAATGAAAGAGCCGGTTTTAAATCTATAAAAGCTTTCAAAGCACCTTGTTCCAGTTTGTTTCCAATATAGGAGCTGGCTTTTAGAACCAGCGGCCCGCTGACACCAAAATGAGTAAATAGCAGTTCACCGAACTCCTCATATAACACCTTCTTATGATCCGAAATCTTTAAGGATACATTCCGCAGTGAAAGACCCTGAAGCATGGGAATATAGTCTTCCTTCACCGCAAGCGGTACTAAAGCCGGGCTCAAAGGTTTTACAGGTATTTGAAGCTCCTCTGCAATGCGATACCCATCCCCGTCAGATCCGGTTACCGGATAAGAACAGCCGCCGGCAGCCAGTATCAGACAGTCACCATGAACCTCGGTATTTCCCGACAGGCGGACACCATATGCCTTCTGTTCTTTTACAAGCACTTCCTCTACCCTGGTATTCAGATGGATTCTGACGCCCAGTTTCTTCATTCTCATCTCCAGGGAACGGATAATATCCGAACTGTGGTCAGAAGATGGAAAGACACGGTTTCCCCGTTCTATCTTTGTCCTGACTCCCAGACGTTCAAAGAATTCAATTGCAGCTTGATTGGTAAAGCCATAAAATGCACTATACAGAAACTTTGGGTTGGAAACAACATATTGAAAAAACTCCTCTGTTTCACAGGCATTGGTAAAATTGCAGCGCCCCTTTCCGGTAATAAAGAGCTTTCTGCCCAATTTCTCATTTTTTTCAAAAACCTGAACCTTATGACCCGCCTCAGCGGCAAATACTGCTGCTGCCATCCCGGCCGCTCCTCCGCCGATAATAATTACTTCAGCCATCTTCTTCCTCCGGTTTCTTTAAGCGTACCTTCACCTTTTCATCTATATAATTAATTTCATCATTGCTGTAAACCTGATATTCATCCCATATTTTTTCCATGGTTTCCAACGTATTCATCACTTCATCCTGCTTCTTCATACAGAGTGCTACGATCAGCGCATTAATCACACTTAAGGGAGCAACCAGGGAGTCCACAATAGAAGCCATGTCACTCCTTGCCAGCAGATTACAGGAGGAATACAGATTCATCGGCGAATGGATGCTGTCTGTCAGAGTAATTACCTTTGCATTCCTGTTGTTGGCAAATTCCATGGCTTTTAATGTCCGCATGGAATATCGGGGAAAACTGATGCCAATAATCACATCCTTACTATTGATTCTGATCATCTGCTCAAAAATTTCGCTTGAGCTGCTGGTATGCAGCAAACGCACATCATCAAAAATCAGATTCAGATAAAAGCTTAAGAATTGGGCAAGAGGTGCACAGCTTCTTATCCCCACAACATAGATGGTCTTTGCATGCAGAATTGTATCCACTGCCAGGCGAAATGAATCCCTATCCGTCTGTTCCAGTGTCATCTTGATCTTATCTATATCAGAATGAAGGACACTGTCCAGGATTTTTTCCTGGGGAATCCTCCCATAAGTCACTTCCAGTCTCTGGATGGAATTCAATTTGTTCCGAACCAGTTCCTCCAATGCCCTGTGAAATTCAGGAAATCCGTCATATCCCAGCTGCGTAGCAAACCGCACAGTGGTAGATTCACTTACTCCAACTTCTGCCCCCAGCTTCGCTGCCGTCATAAAGACCGCTTTATCATAATGATCTGATATAAAATCAGACAGACGCTTTTGCCCTTTACTTAATGAACCGTACTGCTGGTTCAGTCTGTTCAGAAGATTATCTGATTGTTCCATACTGAATTACCTCCTTTTGACCCTGGTATCATCATATCATATTTTAATCGAAGTGCAAGAAAAAATGCAGGCACTTGCAAAAAGATTCCTTCATTGGCTTTTGGGGGCAATGAAGGAATCTTTTATCTGCTATAATTCAATTACGTCAGACCGGATAAGCGCCATCCTCTTTGTCAGCGGCTTTTGCATCGATCTTAGTCTTCTGTGCATCTCTGTATTTGAAGAACTCGGTCGCAACCTGTGGGAACAATGCATAGGTTAAAACATCTTCATCCTGTTCCTTATACTGTGCCATCTCTGCTTCCAGGGTTTCCAGTTCGTTGTCCAGTAAATCTGCGTAACGGCAGGTAATCGGTGTCTCATCACCGATACACTTTTTCTGGACTTCGGGGTTAAATGGCTTGACAGTTGCGCCATATTTTCCGCTTAGGACATCTTTTGTCTCTTTCGTAACCATCTTATAGCGTTCACCCATAATTACATTGAATACGGCCTGTGTACCTACAATTTGGGAAGAAGGCGTCACCAGCGGAGGCTCTCCCAAGTCTTTCCTGACCCTGGGAACTTCTTCCAGGACTTCATAATATTTATCTTCCGCATGCTGTTCTTTTAACTGACTGGTCAGATTTGACAGCATTCCTCCCGGTACCTGGTATAGCAATGTCTTGATGTTGACACCCAGATTTTTCGGATTCAGCAGGCCACTGTCCAGAGCCTCATCCCTGATCGGACGGAAGTAATCTGCAATTTCTGCCAGTAATTTCTGATCATAACCCGTATCATACGGTGTCCCTTTGAAGGTTTCCACCATGACCTCGGTAGCAGGCTGAGAGGTTCCCATGGCAAATGGAGAAATTGCGCAGTCCACCACATCAACCCCTGCCTCTATTGCTTTCATATAGGTCATTGAAGCCACTCCGGAGGTATAGTGTGTATGGAGCTGAATCGGAAGCTTTGTCGCCTCTTTCAGTGCCGTAACAAGTTCTGTAGCCTTATAGGGAAGAAGGAGGCCTGCCATATCCTTGATGCAGATGGAGTCTGCACCCATATCTTCAACCCTTTTCGCCATATCCGTCCAGTATTCCAGCGTATATGCATCTCCCAGAGTATAGGAAAGCGCAACCTGGGCATGGGCCTTCTCCTTATTCGCCGCACTGACTGCAGTCTGCAGGTTCCGCAAATCATTCATACAGTCAAAGATACGGATAATATCGATACCATTCGCCGCCGACTTCTGAACGAAATATTCCACTACATCATCTGCATAGGGGCGGTATCCCAGAATATTCTGCCCACGGAACAGCATTTGAAGTTTTGTGTTCTTGAACCCATCCCGTAATTTACGAAGCCTTTCCCATGGATCCTCATGCAGGAATCTTAAGGAAGCATCAAAGGTTGCACCTCCCCAGCATTCCACGGCATGGTACCCTATCTTGTCCATCTTTTCAATAATCGGAAGCATCTCCTCTGTGGTCATACGTGTGGCTATCAGCGACTGATGCGCATCACGAAGTACAGTCTCCATGATTCCAACCGGTTTTTTTTCTATTTCAGCCATTCTATTCATCCCTCCTGTTTCGGTATCCATCTGTCCATCATTCCATAGTTGCCAGCACATCCCCGGATTCCACAGAATCACCTACGGAAACCTCAATACCTGCAATTGTTCCGCTCTGTGGAGCCACAATTGGAATTTCCATCTTCATGGCTTCCAGAATCACAACCGTATCTCCTTCTTTTACCGTCTGTCCGGCACTTGTTTCCACTTTGCAGATTTTTCCCGGTACGGAAGCGGTGATTGACACAGAGCCGGAAGAACCGGCGGCTGCGGTTTTTTTCGGTACAGACGGAACAGGGGCCGCTGCTGGTGCCTGTACAGGGGCAACAGGCGATGGAACCGCTGCTGCAGGTGATCCCGATGTAGTTCCCTCTTCCACCGTGACATTATAAACATTTCCATTCACTGTAATTGTATAATTTTTCATCGTTAAACTTCCTCCTAAGCTCTTCTCCAATTATTGCTGTGGGTTTTCCTGATGGATCGAACAACATATCCGTCTCCGCCGGGGTTTTCCTCCTCATATGCTGCAATAGCTGCTGCAATGACAATCGCCAGCTCCTCTTCATTCATACTTCCTGAAACTTCCGGTTCCGGCCGAAGCGGAAACGTTTCCTGAACGGTTGCTCCTTCGGACTCCTCTTTCGGCACTTCTTTTCTGTTTACACGTCTCATATAATAGATGGCGAAAATCAGGCCTATGATTACAATCGCTGCAATCACCAGCGTACTTGGCTCTGCATTCTTAATCAGGGCACTGATCGGATACTCAGCAGTCACCGTGAACTCTGACCATAAATCGTCAAAATTTTGTGCTGTTGCACTTGCATTGTAATTGCACTTGGCCGTAAGCTTCGCATTGTACTTATCGAATGCTACCCTCATGATAACCGTGGCAATCTCTTTTTCTTCGTCCACCGCAACTTCGCTGCTCAGGATTTCTTTAAAACTTCCGACTTTGTCCAGAGCACCGTAATATTCATCCACCATCCCACTCAGAAATGTACTGTCCATGTTTTGTATCTGGGCTGTCATTTCATCTTCTGAGTAGTTATTCATCATATCTATCAAGTACTGAAAATTCTCCAGGATACTGTCTTCCACCTGTGAACTCACGGCTCCCTTTACCGGATAAGCCAAAAAGGCCAGAATACAGGCAAAAGTAAGGAATAGAGTTGATAGTTTTTTCCATATCTGTTTCATCACATCCACCTCACTTAAACCGTGCCGTGTTTTTTTGCAGGACGATTCTCTCTCTTTGAAAATAGCATCTCAAATGCTCCAATCACATACTTTCTGGTATCTTCCGGTGCTATGATTGTATCTACATAACCTCTTCTGGCTGCAGAAATAATGCTGTTCTGCAAAATTGCGTATTCCGCTGCTTTCTCACTGATTGTTACAGCATCCGTATCTTCATACATGATTTTAGCAGCTGATTTAGCATCCATCATACCAATTTCAGCCGTAGGCCATGCAAAAACCATATCGGCACCTGTAGATTTGCTGTTCATGGTCAGATACGCACTTCCGTAGGCCTGTCCTGTAATCAGATTAACCTTTGGTGTCGTTGCATTGGCAAAAGCAAAGGTAAGCCGGCCTGCGGCTTTCGCCATCCTTTTTTCCGAGCATTTTGTTGCTTTAAATCCTGTTACGTTGGTAACTGTAAGCACCGGAATAGAAAACGCATCGCAGAAATTCACAAAATCTGCGGCTTTTTCGGCACCTCTGGCACTTATAACGGGGTCCATGGTCTTTGCCAGGTTTCCCTGTGAATCATAGACCTCACTGCGATTTGCAACCGCTCCTATGGTCGCACCATCCAACTGAATAAAAGCAGTAACCATATCTTTTCCATAATCCTTCCTAATTTCAAAAAAGGTAGAATTATCACTGATCTGCGAAAGCAGAATTGCGGTATCACCAATATAATTTTCAATATCGGTACATACACGGTTTAAATTATCCGTCACGAGAGCAAATACGCCTTCATCTTCAAAATTAGACGGCAGCATGGATATCAGCATGCGCATACCACTTAGGATTTCAGTTTCACTGCCCAGAAAATCGACCAGACCTGCTTCTTCACTTTGGAAAGCCGCACCTGCTGTGTTACACTTACTGTCTATGTTTCCGGCAAGGGCATTGGGGGAATTCACAAAAAGTTTTGCATGGGTCTCTTCCATAAACGTAAAGTCTGTAAGTTCCGGAACAAGAGCCATTCCTCCGCCACAGTTTCCAAAGACAGCGGTAATCTGCGGGATCACTCCGGATGCCTTCACCTGTGCCATATACATTTCACCAAATCCATTCAGTGCGTCCGTAGCCTCCTGCAGGCGAAGCCCCGCACAATCGATAAGTCCGATTATGGGTGCTCCTGTCTTCATGGCAATGTTATATAAATTAACAATCTTTTTCGCATGCATCTCACCGATGGATCCGCCAAGTACAGAAGCATCCTGGCTATACACATATACAGATTTCCCATCAATCAAACCGTAACCGGTAATGACACCATCAGAGGGTGTATCTTTCGCAGTAATGTTAAAATCTGTACTTCGCGCTGTAATCAGGCCGCCGATTTCAACAAAACTGTTCGCGTCAAGCAAAGAAGAGATTCTCTGTCTGGCGCCGCTTGCTGTAACGTTACTCATTCTTCCGTCCTCCATAAATTCAAATAAGTATTTTGTCCCTATTTTATGATACCTTGATTTATATATTTTTTCAATACAGAATAAAATGTTTTGGCAGGCCATTTTCGTAAATTACATTATTTTCCCCCTGGATTAACGGCTTCAAATAGGAAATCATCTCTTCCGTGACATCATTCCCTCCCGGTGTGATAAAGCTGGACGGAACTTTCTTCTCCTCATTCGCCGCCTGGCTGACCGGTATGGTTTCATAGCTTACTGTATAGGGTGTATTGCTCTTCCGGATAACAGCCGCCATCTTTCCGCTCTCACCCTCCAAAGCTGCCTGACATGCCTTCATCCCAAGCATTTTAGATTCCTGAATATCCATGGCACTGGCTATATGGCCCGCACATCTTTGCATCAGATTCAGTTCAATAGAGCGGACCTTACAGCCAATCCGGTTCCGGACCAGATTCTCCAGTACTTTTGCAGAGCCTGCTATATAACTGTGGCCAAAGTTATCGACCGCAGAGCTTATGACCTGTTCCGATACATACCGTCCTTCTTTATCTTTGATGCCCTCACTGATGGCTACCAGAACACTGTCACAGGTTTCCAGTTCTTTTTTAACATCTGCAATAAACCGTTCATTGTCAAAGACTGTTTCACAAAGATAAATCAGATTCGGCCCCTTTTGCCCGTTTTGTCTGGCCAATGCAGACGCTGCAGTGAGCCACCCCGCATTCCTGCCCATAACCTCAACAATTGTCACTGCCTTCATGGCATATACATGACAATCTCTCTCCAGCTCCGCAAACGTGGTTCCGATATATTTTGCCGCAGAACCAAATCCCGGACAATGGTCCGTTCCCATCAGGTCATTATCAATGGTCTTAGGTGCACCTGTCACACAAATATCCTCAATGTTGTTCTGCGCACAGTAGGCAGACAGCTTATTGACTGTATCCATGGAGTCGTTTCCTCCGATATAGATAAAGCAATGAATATCATGCTTTCGCAGCACACTTATAATCTGCTGGTACTGCTTTTCCTCTGTCAGCTTCAGACGGCAGGAGCCAAGCGCCGCAGCCGGAGTCTGGCAAAGCAAATCCATGTCTTCTGCATTTCGTACTTTTTCCTTAAGATCAATAAACCTCTCTTCCAAGACCCCTTGAATTCCGTTACAGGAACCTAGTACTTTTCCTGTTTCTCCGGAACTATAGGCACATGTAATAACGCCTGCCAATGTTGCATTAATCGCGGCCGTAGGCCCCCCTGACTGCGCCACAAGAATATTCTTCATTCGATACCCTCCATCTTCTCACTATTATCATTTACTTGCGGGTCCCAAACTCATGCTTTTTTATGCAAGCATGAAACGCATGACCTTTTGACCTATGATACCATAGTATCATAAAACAAGACGGGTCACAACCTGAGTTGTACCCGTCTTTAAACTTATGCTGTCACTTTTTCAAACTGGCTGTTATAAAGCTGTGCATAGAAGCCATTTGCAGAAAGCAATTCTTCATGGCTGCCCTGTTCGATGATATCCCCATCCTTCATAACCAGAATAATATCCGCATCACGGATTGTAGAAAGTCTGTGGGCAATGACAAAACTGGTTCTGCCCTTCATCAGATAATCCATGGCTTTTTGAATCAGAATCTCTGTTCTCGTATCCACGGAGGAGGTTGCCTCATCGAGAATCAGAATATTGTTGTCAGCCAGAATTGCTCTCGCAATCGTAATCAGCTGCTTCTGTCCCTGGGAAATGTTGGTGGATTCCTCGTTAATTATGGTCTGAAAGCCCTCCGGCTGCTGCATGATAAACTTATACGCATGCGCTGCCTTAGCAGCCTCCATTACCTCCTCGTCCGTGGCATCCAAACGGCCATACCGGATGTTTTCCATAATCGTGCCTGAAAACAGCCAGGTATCCTGCAGCACCATCCCGAACATTTCACGGAGCTCATTCCGCTTAAAATCTTTGATGTTATGGTCATCCAACAATATAGAGCCTTTGTTCACATCGTAAAAACGCATCAACAGCTTCACCATGGTTGTTTTACCGGCTCCTGTCGGACCTACGATTGCAATTTTCTGCCCCTGTTTCACATGGGCGGAAAAATCCTGAATAATGATTTTCTCAGGATCATAGCCGAAGGCTACATGTTCAAAAGTAACCTCTCCTTTCAGTCCTTCAATCGAAACCGGGTGCTCCACATCCTGAATTTCTTCTTCCTCGTTCAAGAATTCAAAAACCCGCTCGGCGGCCGCTGCAGAGGACTGAAGGAGATTGCTTACCTGGGCGATCTGCTGGATTGGCTGCGTAAAGTTTCGTATATACTGGAAAAATGACTGGATATCACCTACCTCGATGGAGTTCTTTATTACAAGAAACCCGCCGAGAAGTGCAACCATAACATATCCGACATTGCCGACAAACCCCATAATCGGCATCATCATTCCTGAAAAGAACTGAGATTTCCATGCCGATTCATACAGCTGGTCATTGGATTTTGTGAAAGTATCAATCACGTCTTTTTCTTTGTTAAAGGCCTTTACCACATTCTGTCCTGCATAGATCTCCTCTACCTGACCATTGACATCTCCCAGATAGCTTTGCTGACGCTGGAAGAACTTTTGAGAATGCTTCATGACCTGGCCGATAATTACGAAAGAAATCGGAAGAATCACCAATGCGCAAAGGGTCATCCAGATATTGATGGACAGCATCATGATAAACACACCAATCAGCGTGGTTACTGAGGTAATCAGCTGTGTAATACTCTGATTCAGACTCTGCTGTAACGTATCCACGTCATTTGTTATCCTGGACAGCACTTCTCCATATGTCCTGCTTTCAAAGTATTTCAAAGGCATCCTGTTAATTTTTTTCGAAATGTCACGACGCAGGGAATAGCTTACATCGTTGGAAATTCCCGTCATAACAAATCCCTGAATAAATGAAAACAGGGCACTGACTGCGTACAGACCTAACGTAAATAGCAAAATTCTTAATATCTTATCGAAGTCAATGGAACCCGTCTGATTGACCTTCCTGACCAGGCCATTGAACAATTCTGTTGTAGCTTTTCCCATAATCTTAGGGCCCACAATCGAAAATACCGTACCTATGACAGCACAGATAAGCATAATAATAAGCCTGATTTTGTATCTGGAGATATACTTGATAATATCTTTCATGGCACCTTTAAAGTCATTGGCCTTTTCCACCGCAACTGCACCGCGGGGACCGCCCATAGCTCTTGGTCTTTTTCGTTCACTCATGCTTCCAATTCCTCCTCTGACAACTGTGATCCGGCAATCTGCCGATAAACCTCACAGGATTTCAATAATTCCCTGTGCGTTCCCTTCCCTGCTACTTTACCATCATCCAGTACGATAATCTGGTCTGCACGTAAGATCGTACTGATTCTCTGAGCAACAATCAGTGTCGTGGCATCTTTGGTATATGATTTCAAAGCCTTACGAAGCGTAGCATCCGTCTTGTAATCCAAAGCCGAAAAGCTGTCATCAAAGATGTAGACTTCCGGATTCTTAACAATTGCTCGTGCTATGGACAGACGCTGCTTTTGTCCGCCTGATACATTCGTTCCTCCCTGTGCAATTGGAGCCTCCATTCCCTCGTCTTTATTACGGATAAATTCTGTGGCCTGAGCAATCTCTGCCGCTTTTTCCACTTCCTCCTTGCTGGCTTCATCCTTTCCATAGCGAAGATTGGAATCAATTGTACCGGAAAACAAGACCCCTTTTTGAGGCACATATCCAATCCGGTCTCTTAAGTCCTTCAAATCCATATTCCGGATATCCACACCATCTATAGAGATAGACCCTCCGGTAACATCATAGAAACGCGGAATCAGATTAACCAATGTGCTTTTACCGGATCCCGTACTTCCGATAAACGCCACGGTTTCCCCTTTCCGGGCTGTAAAGCTTATATCTGAAAGTACTTCTTCTTCTGCTCCGGGATACGCAAACGTCACATGATCAAATGTAACTTCACCCTTCCTGGTTTCATCCGGGCGCAACGGCTGCACCGGATTATGGATTTCAGGTTCCATATCCAGCACTTCGTGGATACGATTCGCAGATACGCTGGCACGAGGCATAATCACAGACACCATGGATATCATAAGGAAGGACATAATGATCTGCATTGCATACTGGATAAATGCCATCATATCTCCGACTTGTAATTTTCCGGCATCAATTCCATGGGCACCTGAATAAATAATCAGTACGGTCAGTGAATTCATAATCAGCATCATCACCGGCATCATAAATGTCATACATCGGTTTACGAATAAATTGGTACGGGTAAGGTTTGCATTAGCTTCCTCAAACCTCTCTTCTTCGTGTTTTTCTGCCGAGAAAGCCCGGATTACCGGTATACCGGTCAGTATCTCACGGGTAACCATATTTATCCTGTCAATCAGGGTCTGTAATTTCTTAAACTTAGGCATGGCTACGGTAAACAACACAAGTATTACTACCAGAATCGCTCCGACACCCACTGCCAGGATCCAGGTCATAGAACTCTCTGTGTTCAAGACCTTAATCAAACCGCCAATGCCCAGAATCGGGGCATATAGTACGATGCGAAACAACATGGTCATAAACATCTGTACCTGCTGAATATCGTTGGTACTTCGCGTAATTAAGGATGCTGTGGAGAATTTATTCATCTCACTGCTTGAAAATGAAATGACCTTTTTATAGACATTGCTGCGCAGATCTCTCCCCAGACCGGCAGCCACACGGCTGGATAGAAATGTGACGCTGATGGCCGCGGCCATACCAATTGCCGCCAGGCCAAGCATCTTAAGACCGGCGGTCAGCACATACCGTGTCTGAATCTTATCCACATCCTGTCCCTGATCTTTATATTCCTGCTGAATAAAGCTGGTGGCAGCCTGTGTCACGATACTGGAAGGCACCTCTTCCACTTTCTCCTTCGCCTGAGAGAGCATCTGTTCCAGCTGTTCTTTAGGCACGGTGGACATGTCAATTCCCTGTTCCTGTATACCTGCAGCCATAAGCATGGCTTCTCCCAACGGAATATTGATGTCTTCTCTTGTTTCTTTCTCAATTTTATTAAGCTCATACATATCTCCCTTCAGAGAATATGCATCCATTACCTTTTCCTGCTCCTTGCTGTTCATAAGTAAAAGAAGAGAATCCAGGGACTCCTTACGTATCTTATCAGGAACGGCATCCTCAATTCCCTTCTGCTGAATCCCCACATCCACAATTTTGGAAGTATAAGACGGCAGCGCTAAATCACTGTTGGCCTGTATAAACAGCAGTATAAAAATCACCAGAATATATCCGGCGCTCTTTTTCAAATATTGGAACATCTTAATCATGGCAGATGCCTCCTCTTTCTTTTAATTTTTCCGTCTCCGGCACCGGAATCTTTTCCAGATTTTCATAAATCTGGTGTAAAAAACGGTTCATCAGATGTAGCTCACTTTCTGTAAAACCATCCATCATTACCTCTTCATTTTTACGGACTAATTTGTAAATCTCTTTTTGCAACACTTTTAATTTATCCGTTCCATAAATCCTTTGAATCCTTTGATCTTTCTCGTCCGGCTTTCTGATAATCAATCCGTTCTTCTCCATACGCTTCATGGAAACAGTAACAGTGGAAGGCTTGATTTTAAGCTCCCGGCAAATTTCACTCTGGCTTAAGCCCTCTCTTTTAGATAATAAGATCACTACCGGAACCTGCCCCGGATAGATATCATATTGTGCGAACTGGCTGAAGCTGATTGCAAAATAACGATGTACGATTTTGAGAAGAAAATTCTGGATACGTGAATCCTCATCCATCCAGTCTTTTTCACGCATTCCCAATTGGTTAATTCACCTCCGTGGTTCTTTGTGTTTTAGTTAGCTGACTAAGCTATTTTAGTCTTCTTTTATTCGAATTTCAAGAGAAACTCTCTGATTTTATGATTTTTTTAGAATTATATGATTTATTTTATAATTATCTCCCATTTTATAATTAGCCATCTAATTAATTTTTATTCATTGATAATATGATCGCAACCTTATTTTTCTCTATTTCCCGAATTGACCGAAAATCCTTTGGAACCTCTGAGGGTTCTCCAAGGCTTTTTTCATACCAGATTACATCATGCCATGCACCACATTTATATCCGGTATTCCGAAGGATTCCCGCCTTGTGAAATTCAAAGTGCTCATGTAGCTTTTCGCTGTTCACATTCTGTGCCGTAACCAGGCCATACACATTCCTGATATTTTGAAGTTTAAGTATCTCTATTAATGCGCAGTAAAGAGATTTCCCTATTCCACAGTGCAGATGTAACTGGTCAATATATACTGTAAGTTCTGCATTCCATTGATAAGCGGCACGCTCCATCTGTTTATGTGCGTAGGCATATCCGACTACTCTACTGTCTTCCTCACAGATAATATAGGGGTAATCAGCTGAAATATATCTGATTCGTTCTGTGAATTCGTCCAGTGACGGCATTTCATGTTCAAAACTGATTGCCGTATTTTTTACATATGGTTCATATATCGAAAGGATTTCGGAAGCATCTGTTTCCTTTACGAGTCTGTATATTATCTTTTGCATAATTATAAATCTCCTATTCCTGTTATACATGAAATTTTTTAATTAATTCATTTTTCACAGCCGGCCATTGAAAAAGGCACAGTGCTGCAAGAGTCAGAAAACTTATTCCTGCACAGATGACTGCTAATGCCTTGAACTGAACAATCCCTGCTATATTAAGTATCAATGGCAAAAAACCTGCCAGGCAGGTAATCATCATATAAATCATATAATCTGCAGAATTCAGTCTGAAAAATATGATAATTGCAGTTATGGCAGCAAGGCAGCTTAATATGAGGCAGGGAAGTCCGATATTCAAAGACCACCCATAAAACCCTGTGGCATAGTCCCAAAGATACAAACCTATTCCTATCAGCACCAGCTGCCACACAGCATTTTTCAACAGGTTTCTCCTTTTTCGATAGCCTACGCTCGTAATTATCCAGGCTGACGCCATTCCGCCCATCACATACCGGGACCAGAACATCTCAGGAATTAACAAATAATTCAATATATTGCTGATTACCATGACTGCAAGGCAGGAGAAGGTGAACAGGCGATACCAGAAATCATGCGTGGCAGTTTCTTTGGATAAATCCGGGAAATGCTCCTGCCCGGCCCGGGAATCCCCACTCACAATCATACGGACATCAAGATTCAATTCCTTTAGTATTGAGAAGAAATTTTCTTCCACCCGGTTGGTTACAAATGCCGAGGTAAAGGATAAAGTCATGTGCTCCTGAAAAGTACACATACACAACTCCATCGTAGGGGTTGTTGTGTAAAACTCAAAATAATCCAGATAAGATTCACAATCATCCGGCAGATTGATTTTTCCTATATTGGAGAAAACCGCTGTATTTTCACCGACACTTATGAATTTTGCTCCAAGCTGCATAAAAATGTACTTTAATTCCAGAGGAACAATTCTTATCAATGGATTTTTCTCAAATTGAATCAGGTTGTCCATTCTAGCACCAATTCGCTTAAGGGTCAACTCCCGCTTAAAAAAATCAGATGTATAAGCAATGACGTCCTCCAGTTCATTACTGCGTGTTGCGAAATCATACCCGATGTCAATCCATCCGAAAAAATTCCGCATGGAATCAGAAGGGAATATATTTCTTAAGTTTACCGGAATCATAAGCGATACCGGTTTTTTCTTCTGTCTGATACTCATATCCTTAGCAATTGCGCAAAGATAGACGGAGGTCAGCAAGACTGTCACGGTAGTATTGTGCTCTCTTGCTTTCTGCAGCAATTTCTCAGAAGAGACAAGGCCTTCAATCAGCTTCATCCGTCCGTGTTCCCTGCGGTGATAAGGAAATTGATAGGACTTAAATCGGGGAATCTCTTCTTTTATTTCTCCGCTTCCATAATATTTGGAAAAACCATCTTCCACCATATCCTCCTCTGTGGATGAGGTAATTCCAAGTTTTGACACAGGACCTTTCACATATTCCGGATATGCAAGCATCAAATACTGATAGACAAGCATCTTTAAAAAATTCAATGCCCCCGTTCCATCCGTCAGTGCATGATATGTCTCGAAGTTTATCCGTGTTTTATAGTAGGTAACTTCAAAAAGAAGGTTTTTCTGATCACGAACATAGATAGCACTGCAAGGCGTACGATATTCTTCCCGTACAATGGGTCTAAGCTTTGATTCTTCCAGGTAATTCCAGAACAAACCCTTTCTGAGCACACAAAGAAACATCGGAAACTCTTCCAATGTTTTATTCAATGCCTCCTGGAGCAGTTCAGCCCGGATGCCTTCTTTTAGCACACATGCAAAGCGAAATACTCTTTCGTCCTTTTTCCCACTGGTTGCCGGAAAAATTTTTGCCGTGTTTTCAAGTGTCCGCCACTTCATACATTAACTCTCCTCTACAGTCTTAAGCCAGGTCATATGCTTCCTTGCTTTTTCGATAGTTTTTCGGTGTATAGCCTGTCAGCCTTTTAAAACATTTGCAAAAAGAAGCACTGTCATGAAAGCCACAGGAATAAGAAACTTCCGTTACTGTTAATGTTGTGTGCTTTAGCATGTTTTTTGCAATCTTTATGCGAAAGGAAATCAAATATTCCTGGGGTGACAATTCCAGCTCTTTTCGAAATAATTTATAAAGGTAGGTTCTGTCAATCCCGATATATCTGGCAATATCCGACACCTTAATCTGATAACTGTAATTTTGACTGACGTAATCACATGCTTTACGAAGATAATCTCTTTCATAGGGTTTCTCCTGCGTTCCCGCACTTCGCTGCATGAATCCCAAAATCAGATATAGATACCCCAGCGTTTCAAAAGTACACCTGCCTGAATGGTTGTATTGGAGGACCAGTGTAAGTATGTTTTCAAATAAAGCGTGGTCCCCCAGTTCTGAATCCTCTGCATCCTGGAAATGAAATACCGGGTTCTCATCTGTAAATCCGCAGCTTTCCAGAATCTGTGACACTTCATATCCATCAAAGGCTACCCATGCATACTCCCAGGGATTCTCCTGATCCGCCACATAATAAGTGGACTGATCAGGACTTATTAAAAATGCGTCACCTTTTTTCAGATGGAATATCTGTCCATGCACATGGAATTCACCTTTTCCCTTTAGGATAACATGCATCAGATAATGGTTCCGGACTGCAGGTCCGAAAGAATGTCTGGGAGTGCACGCCTCCTGTCCACAAAAATAAATATGCAATGCATGATTTAACATATCACCTTTTATCCTTCCAATAAGCAACAATATGACAATTTAATTGAAACATTAAACAAAGAATTTTGCGTTTTTTCATTATATACTTGTTTTATGAAAATGACAACCAATTAGGAGGTATCTCATGACAAAAATTACTTTTTTAGGTGCCGGAAGTACTGTATTTGCGAGAAATGTACTCGGTGACTGCATGTGTACGGATGCACTGCGTGACAGTGAAATTGCTCTTTATGATATCGATCAGAACCGTCTCTCAGATTCTAAAATCATACTGGATGCAATCAACAGGAATGTAAATAACGGACGAGCCCACATCACAACTTATCTGGGGATTGAAAACCGTAAGGACGCTTTGAGAAATGCCAATTTTGTGGTAAATGCAATTCAGGTCGGGGGCTACGACCCATGTACGATTACTGATTTTGAGATTCCAAAGAAATACGGCTTAAGACAGACAATTGCCGACTCCTTAGGGATCGGCGGAATTATGCGGGCTTTGAGGACAATACCCGTGATGGCCGGATTTGCAAAGGATATGGAAGAAGTCTGCCCCGATACCTTGTTCATGAACTATACCAATCCTATGGCAATGCTGTCAGGCTATATGCAGCGTTATACAAAAATCAGAACCGTAGGTCTGTGTCATAGCGTCCAGACCTGCTCCGAAACGCTCCTGAAAGGTGTGGGTATGGAGGATAAGCTGGAGGGAAGGACAGAATTGATTGCCGGTATCAACCATATGGCATGGCTTTTGAAGATACATGATAAAGACGGCAAAAATCTTTATCCGCAAATCAAAGAAAGAGCAGCCAAAAAGAATGCAGAAGAAAAGCATAGCGATATGGTTCGCTATGAATATATTAAAACCCTGGGCTATTACTGCACAGAATCCAGTGAACACAATGCCGAATATAACCCGTTCTTTATCAAAAGCAGATATCCTGAGCTGATAAGCGATTACAACATCCCCCTGGATGAATATCCCAGAAGATGTATTAATCAGATTGAAGGATGGAACAAGGAAAAAGCTGATATTTTGGAAGATGGAAAGATTACCCATGAACGTTCTCTTGAATACGCCTCCTATATTATGGAAGCCGTATTAACCAATAAGCCCTATACCATAGGCGGTAATGTATTAAATACGGGGCTTATCGATAATCTTCCTTCAGATGCGTGTGTGGAAGTCCCCTGTCTGGTAGATGGAAAAGGAGTTACTCCCTGTCATATAGGAAAGCTTCCGGTTCAGCTTGCAGCCATGAATATGTCCAATATCAATCCACAGCTGCTCACCATAGAGGCCGCAGTTACAAAAGACAGACAGTATATCTATCAGGCTGCCATGATGGATCCTCATACAGGAGCGGAACTCAGTATTGGTGATATCAAAAAAATGTGTGATGAGCTTATAGCTGCACACGGAGATTACATGGCTGATTTTCAGAAATAGCAGATTCAGAAAGAGGCGGCAGTTTCGCTGGATTGCCGCCCCTTTTTCAGAAAAAGGTCTATTGATCTTTATTACAAAAAACCAAGAACACCCGCTTCATGCACCAGGAGATGTCAATCTTCTTCACGGATTTTTCAAGGAAGACAGGATATTCCACTAGTTTCTTCCCATCCAGCAGGTAACTCACGCTCCCCACCTGCGTTCCCGCTTTCACCGGAGCCTGCAGCTTCTCAGGAATATCTGCCTTTACCTCCACGCTCTCTTCCTCTTTTAAAAGCATCTGTTTTGGATTTTCTGCCTCTCTTCCATCTTTATAGGTAAGAATTCCGAAAGCTTCATCCTCTCCCAGTCTTCCTGCATACTGCCCGTCTTTCACAGGCACAGGTGCATCCAGAAGCCCTGTCTGATAGATATCCCTATATTGATAGTTTTCCAGACCATAGGTCATCAGTTTTCTGGTATCTGACCACTTATAGGACTTGTTATTCGGCCATCCACAGGCCAGAACGCTTACAATCAACAGCTTTCCGTCTTTTTGTAATGCACCTACATAACAATATCCGGCTTTCGCCGTAAATCCGGTTTTCCCGCTTAAGGCCCCATCCATCATAGAAAGAAACGTATTATGATTATTGCAGTTATAGAATACCTGATTTTCGCAATCCCAGAAGCTATGTGATGCTGTCTGCGTAATTCTTAAGAAGTCCTCCTTTTTTGGCGACTGTGTGATGCAGTACCTCATAATCAAGGCAAGATCACGGGCCGTCGTATGATGAGAGCCCCCGGCATCAGCCGCATCCAGACCGTTCGGTGTCACAAAATATGTATCTGCACATCCAATCTCCTTTGCCTTGTCATTCATCTTCGCTGCAAATCCTTCAACGGATCCTCCAATCCCTTCTGCAATCATAATCGCTGCATCATTGAAGGATTCCAACATCAATGCATATAGCAGATTCTCCATCAGAAATGTCTGTCCCTGCTTTACTCCCAGGTGTACCTTGGGTGCTGCCGCTGCCTTATCCGAAGCGGTTACTACTGTCTGCAACTCTCCCTGTTCGAGAGCCAAGATACAGGTCATAATTTTAGTTGTGCTTGCCATGGCCATCCCTATATCCGCCTGTTTTCCGTACAGCACCCGCCCCGAATCTCCATCCATCAGGCAGGCTCCCTTCGCATATAGCTCTGTATCGGAAATCTCCGCCCCCGGAACCGTCATACTCTGTCCCAATATTAAGACTACTGAAATCAGTAACACTAACCACCTATGCATTGCATACCTCCTCACTCACCGCAGACCTCCTATATGTGTTACTATTAAGAATATGCGTCTTTTATTCCTGATATGTGAATAAAAAAATCTATTGACAAAGCTGATATTCGACATTATAATACAGGTATTGTGCGTATAGTTTTACTAAACTTTTTGTTTAAAAGGAAGCTTCTTTGAGCTGTCCTTTAATCAACTATGATAAAAAGGAGCATTCTATGGATATCGGCAGTAAAATCCGTTCACTGCGAACACAAAAGGGCCTGACCCAGGAAGAACTGGCCGACCGGTGTGAGCTTTCCAAGGGCTTCATCTCCCAATTGGAGAATGATGTAACCTCCCCGTCTATTGCAACCCTGGTTGACATTCTGCAATGTCTGGGAACTGATTTAAGTGAATTTTTCAATAATACACCGGAAGAGCAAATTGTCTTCCACAACACTGATTATTTTGAAAAAATAGACAATGATCTTCTGAACAAGGTTGAGTGGATTATCCCAAATGCTCAGAAAAATATTATGGAACCCATCCGCCTGACTCTTAAAAGCCAGGGTTCCACCTATCCGGATACCCCTCATGAAGGTGAAGAATTCGGCTATGTGCTGCAGGGAGCCATTCAGATTCATATTGGCAGTAAAGTTTATAAAGCAAAAAAAGGGGAAAGTTTCTATTATACCCCGGCCGCCGCACACTATCTGTCAAACCCGGGTAAGACCGATGCCGTTGTCATCTGGGTCAGTTCCCCGCCAAGCTTTTAATACCGAAGTATGCAAAGGGAACTGTCGGTTTGTATCAGTATTTTCCTGACTTTAGAATATTAGGAGGAAGTTATGAGCCATAAATTATTAGACTTGATTCATATCAGTAAATCTTTTGATGACCAGATGATCCTGGATGATATGAACCTTTATATTAGGGAGAATGAATTTTTAACTTTGCTGGGTCCTTCCGGCTGCGGAAAGACTACCACACTCAGAATCCTGGGCGGTTTTGAGACTCCTGACTCGGGAAAAGTCCTCTTTGACGGAAAAGACATTACCAATGTTCCTCCGAACAAACGCGCACTTAATACGGTGTTTCAGAAATATGCCCTGTTTACCCATATGACCATCGCCGAAAATATTGCATTTGGTCTGAAAATCAAAGGTAAATCCAAGACATATATTGACGACAAGATCAAATATGCTCTAAAGCTTGTGAATCTGGACGGATATGAGAACCGTTCCCCTTCTCTGTTATCCGGTGGACAGCAGCAGCGTATCGCAATTGCCCGCGCCATCGTGAACGAACCTAAGGTTCTTCTGCTGGACGAGCCTTTAGGTGCCCTGGATTTAAAACTGCGCCAGGATATGCAGTATGAATTGATCCGTCTGAAGAACGAGCTTGGAATTACCTTCATCTATGTGACCCATGACCAGGAGGAGGCACTCACCATGTCGGATACCATCGTTGTCATGAACCAGGGCTATATTCAACAGATCGGAACTCCGGAAGACATCTATAATGAGCCTGAAAATGCCTTTGTTGCCGATTTTATCGGAGACAGCAATATCATAGATGCCATTATGATCCGGGACCGTCTTGTTGAGATTCTGGGAGCCAGGTTCGAATGTGTGGATACAGGTTTCGGAACGAACAAACCGGTGGATGTAGTCATCCGCCCGGAAGATATTGATCTTGTGCCGGTATCCGACGGCACTATTACCGGACGTGTTACTCATCTGATTTTCAAGGGAGTACACTATGAGATGGAGGTCATGGCCAATGGATTTGAATGGCTGGTTCACAGTACAGACATGGTTCCTGTTGGTCAGGAGGTCGGCATCCACGTAGATCCTTTTGACATTCAGATTATGAATAAACCTGTATCAGAAGATGAGGAGGCTGTAAGCATTGAAGAATAAAAAAAAGTGGCTCGCTGCCCCCTACGGCATATGGGCCTTTGGATTTGTGATCATCCCGCTGATTATGATACTCTATTATGCATTTACCTCTCAGGATCACGGCGGATTCACCTTCGCCAACTTCCGTATGGTTTTTTCGTCGGACAATGTAAAGGCCCTTTTACTTGCTCTGCTGCTGGCATTTGTGAGTACTGTCATCTGCCTGCTTCTGGCTTACCCTCTGGCTACCATCCTGTCAAACAGGAGTATCAGCCAGACCAGTTTTATCGTATTAATTTTTATCCTGCCCATGTGGATGAACTTTTTGCTTCGCACATTGGCCTGGCAGACCCTTCTGGAAAAGAACGGTGTTATCAATGGGATTCTTTCCTTTTTACATCTGCCGCATATAAACATCATAAACACCCCCTATGCCATCATATTAGGCATGGTGTATAATTTTCTGCCTTTTATGGTTCTTCCGATTTACAACGTATTAATTAAAATCGATAAAGATGTGGTAGAAGCTGCAAAGGACCTGGGAGCCAACACCTTTCAGGTTTACAGCAAAATCCTGATTCCCCTTTCCCTTCCGGGCATTGTAAGCGGAATCACCATGGTTTTTATCCCTGCACTGACCACCTTTGTTATTTCGGATCTGCTTGGGGGGAGTAAGATTCTGCTGATTGGAAATGTAATTGAACAGGAGTTTAAGCAGACCAATAACTGGAATGTGGGCTCTGCCCTTTCTATGGTGCTTATGGTTTTCATCCTGATCAGTATGTATTTTGTGAATAAATATGATAAAGAGGGGGAGGGAACCGTATTTTGAAAAAGCATATTACCAGGATTTATATGGGACTGATTCTCTTTTTGATGTATGCACCCATCCTGACCTTAATTGTATTATCCTTTAATGCCTCCAAGACCCGCGCGAAGTGGGGCGGGTTTACCGGAAAATGGTATATCGCTCTCTTTCAGAACAACGAAATCATGCAGGCGTTTTATAACACCCTGGTGATTGCTCTGCTGGCTGCTGCAATTGCCACACTTCTCGGAACACTGGCCGCTATGGGCATGAACAGTATGACCAGACGTTTTCGAAATATCTTCACAGCAGTGACGAATATTCCGATGCTGAACGGCGAAATCGTGATGGGTATTTCCCTCATGCTCCTGTTTATTATAGTCAGGATGAATCTGGGGTTTTCCACGATTCTTATGTCACACATCACGTTTGACATTCCTTATGTTATTTTAAGTGTAATGCCTAAGCTGAAGCAGACACAAAAGAGTACTTATGAGGCGGCTCTGGATCTGGGCGCATCTCCGATTCAGGCGTTTTTCAAGGTGGTGTTCCCTGATATTATGCCGGGCGTACTTTCCGGATTTCTACTGGCCTTCACAATGTCTCTGGATGATTTTGTAATCACGTATTTCACCAAGGGACCCGGGGTAGATACCTTGTCTACCAAAATATATTCCGAAGTCCGCAAAGGTATCAAGCCTGAGATGTATGCACTTTCCACGCTGCTTTTTGTTACGGTGCTTTTCCTTCTGATTCTGATCAATATGAATCCTTCGGAAAAAGATCAGTCCGTCGCACAGGCAAAAGAGCTGGAGCGCCTGGCAGCCGGTGGGAAAAAAAGACGATTTACAAAGAAGCTGATATGGGGACGTATCATACCCGTTGCATTGATTATTGTCATCACGGGAGGCGGTTTCTACTATCGGGGACGTACAAACTCCTATACAAAGGAGCCGGTTATTGTATATAACTGGGGGGAATATATCGACCCGGAAGTTCTTAATATCTTTGAAAAAGAGACGGGAATCCCGGTAATTTATGAAGAGTTTGAGACAAATGAAATCATGTACCCCAAGATTCAGTCAAAAGCAATTGCCTATGACCTGGTGTGTCCTTCTGACTATATGATTGACAAAATGATTAAAAATGATCTTCTGGCAAAGATTAACTGGGAGAACATTCCAAATGCCGTGAATATCGGTAAAACTTATTTTGAAAAGTCCAGGGAGTTTGATCCTGAGAATGCATATTCCATTCCCTATTGCTGGGGTACACTGGGTATCGTGTATAATAAATCTATGGTCAAGGAACCGGTAGACAGCTGGAGCATTCTCTGGGACAGTAAGTATAAGGATAATATTCTGATGCAGGATTCAGTCAGGGATTCTTTCTCCGTTGCCTTAAAAAGCCTGGGCTATTCCAGTAACTCAACCAATATTGCCGAGCTTTCTGAAGCACAAAAGCTTCTCATCGCACAGAAACCTCTGGTACAGGCTTATTCTGTGGATCAGATGAGAGATAAGATGATTGGAGGAGAGGCCGCTCTCGGTGTCACGTTTTCAGGTGAGCTTTTCTATATGAAAAGAGAAAATCCGGATTTGGACTTTGTCATTCCAAAGGAAGGCAGCAATGTCTGGATTGACTCCTGGGTAATTCCTAAAAATGCAGAACATAAGGAAAACGCGGAAAAATTTCTGAATTTCCTATGCCGTCCTGATATTGCGCTTATGAATTTTGATTATATTACCTATGCTACACCCAACACAGAAGCCAGAAAGATGATTGAGGATTCTGAAATCAGGAACAGTTCCATACTGTTTCCGGATGATTCGGAACTTAAGAACAGCGAAACCTATAAATACCTGGGTAAAGAGGTAGAGGAAATCTATGCGAGACTCTGGAGAACTGTAAAGTCTTCATAATTAATCAGTACAGCATTAAAAAATGCTGTACTGATTTTCTTTCCGGTTAAATATATTATAAGGAATAACCATGCAGTTTCCCGGAGGAAGCATGAATAAGCGATTTAATTTCAAAAAATTCATACCAAAGAAGCGAAGCATAGAAACTCCAGGCATTGAAGATTCGAGTCCCCCGCCGCTAAGACTGAAAAGACCAGGCCTGAAGCAGACTTCTCTGATTGCCGTGCTGTTTATTGCATCATTTCTCATTGGAAACCTTACAGCCCGTGCCGTCCATTCCATGGAAGCAGCGGCTATCCAGCCGGCATCTGACAACTGGGGCTTAAGCTTTCCGGAAAAAGGCAAAACCCCTGTAGGTAATGCCACGATTGATGAACTGAAACAATACGATGCGTACTACGCTGCCGACACCGATGAAAAAGTGATCTACCTCACCTTTGACTGCGGGTATGAAAACGGAAATACCGCTCCCATACTGGATGCTTTAAAAAAGCATAACGTCTCTGCAGCCTTCTTTGTTGTAGGAACCTTTGTGGATTCTAATCCCGACTTGATTAAACGCATGGTAGATGAAGGCCATATTGTAGGGAACCATACATACCATCATCCCGATATGTCCAAGATTTCCACGTCTGAAGCATTTTCCAAAGAACTTACCGATGTAGAAAGCCGATATGAGCAAATCACCGGTCAGCCCATGCATAAATTCTACCGTCCACCCCAGGGGAAATACAGCACAGACAATCTTCAGATGGCTAAGGATCTGGGTTATAAGACTTTCTTCTGGAGTCTTGCCTATGTGGACTGGTATCAGGATAAACAGCCCACAAAGGAAGAAGCCTTTGACAAACTCCTGGGACGCATCCATCCAGGTGCCATTGTTCTTCTTCACAGCACCTCCAAAACAAATGCTGCTATTCTGGATGAATTACTGACAAAATGGGAGGAGATGGGATACACCTTCAAAACCATCGATCAAATCAGTTCATCTGCTGACTGCAAATGTGATTCTACACAAGATTGTCAGCAGAATTGTCAATGCGGCTGTCAGCAGAGTCCTGAGAAGAAGTCTGGAAATTAATCCGCTCTAACGGACGAAGCGCCTTCATCTTAATAAATAGGGGCACATATTCAAAAATCAATGACGAACTTTCCAGGCCATACCACCTGGCGGGTGTACCGGCCACATGCCGTATCGCATACTTTACGGCTACGGCTGCCCGCCCGCCCGGTGATATATCGCTTTCGGGAACCAGCATCTTCCGAAGCAGACAAAACTGGAAATTTCCCACATTACTTGGCTCATAAACAGAATACTCATTCTCCTGCGGAGGAAGCTCTCCGCTTTCTATCAGATCCTCCACAATCTGGCGCAGATATACATTCACCCTTTGCCCAACTTTAAAGCCCAGACGCAATTGAATCTTGAAGATAAAATCACTTCCAAAATTCTCCACGATATATTCTCTTGTATACGGTTTATCTGTTACCTGTATATTGATAAACCAATATGCTTTTGCCCGCTTTGGACGCTTATCCAGTATGGAGTACAGGATATCTCTGTCCAATTCCTCCATGTTGGAGTCTTTTGTAACATAAACCAGATTATCCGTCTGGTATGGACGGCTTTCATCCTCGCGCAGCCGTTTCAGCTGGTCAACATACTGCCTGATATCCAGATAGACAGCCTGTGATTGTTCGATTCCGGTTCCCCGATACCATACCAGCATGACTCCAAAAAGAATGATTGCCATAAAGAGAGCCACATATCCCCCTCTTGAAAACTTGCTCAGACTGGATAAGAAAAAGCAGCTTTCCAATCCGCCAAAAAATAGCAGAAAGATAAAGGCACCTGCCTTCCTTCCCTTTTCCTTTAAAAGATAAATAAACAATAATACGGAAGTCATCAGCATGGTTAATGTTATGGCAAGCCCGTAAGCAGCCTCCATGTGCGCACTGGTTCTGAAAAACAGGACAAGTGCCGAGCAGGAGATCCATAGAATCATATTCACCAGCGGAATGTAAATCTGTCCCTTTATCATAGACGGATAAGATATCTGCATATGGGGCATAAGATCCAGCCTGCTGGCCTCTGACACCAGTGTAAAGGAACCTGTTATCAGCGCCTGAGAAGCTATAATGGCGGCTACCGTTCCAAGCAGCACACCCACAAGTCTGACCTGATCAGGCAGCATTTCGAAAAACGGATTCATATCCGGAATTGCAGCCAGCTCATTCACATCATTGTTTTCCATAAGCCATGCACCCTGACCCAGATAATTCAAAATCAGAGAGATTTTCACAAAGGGCCAGCTCACATAAATATTTCCCTTTCCCACATGTCCCATATCCGAGTACAACGCCTCTGCTCCTGTGGTTGCCAGAAATACACATCCCAGAATCATAAATCCTATATGGTTCTCCGGACTAAACAGTATTCTGACTGCCCATACCGGATTCAAAGCACGAAATACACTCGGCGTATCCCATATATGGATAACTCCTGCGACCGCAAGAAACAAAAACCAGATTGTCATAATCGGACCAAAAGCCTTACCAATAGAAGAGGTTCCTGCTCTTTGAACCAGAAATAATACGCCGATGATCAGAAGTGTAATCACGATAATTTTATTCTGATCGTCACCCAGTACCGTATATATGGCCGGTATACTCCTCAGCCCTTCAATAGCTGTAGTCACCGTTACTGCCGGAGTCAGCATACCGTCAGCCAGTAGAGCCGCACCCCCGATCATAGCCGGAACGATCAGCCATTTCCCGTATTTTTTTACCAGACTGTAGAGGGCAAAAATTCCACCTTCTCCATGGTTATCAGCTTTCATGGCAATCAGTACATATTTCACTGTTGTCAGTAAAATCAATGTCCAGATAACCAGAGACAATGAACCAAGAATCAAAGTCTCACTGACATTTCCTAAGCCTCCATTCTCGGATATAACTGACTTCATTACATACATAGGTGAAGTTCCGATATCACCATAAACCACTCCCGTAGCGACCAAAACAGCTCCCATACTTACAGGTATCTGGCCGCTCTTATTCTGACTTTCTATATCAGACATCTCACAATTCCCTTCCTTCATTCTTTCGTAAGTTATCATTACCTTTATTGTCACTATATATAGAAAAAATATACAATATTTGGTGATGATAAGAGGAATCTTAGCATAAAGACTATGGGATGTCAATTAGTATATAAAGAAGTATTTTTTTAGGCATGCATCTCTTCCTCATAGTAATAAATTTCTTTTTTGCCATCAGTGAATCCGGCAATAGCATCAAGAAATATCTGTCCGTATTTCTGATACTTATGCTCTCCTACTCCGGATACTTCGAGCATCTCTTCTCTGTTCATCGGAACCTTCACGCACATATCCGTCAGGCTCTTATCGGAAAAGATAATATAGGGCGGCATACCTTCTTCTTTAGCCAGCTTTGTACGAATCCCACGCAGTTCTTCAAAAAGCTGTAACCCTTTCGAGTTAAGAATGTCGGTGCGTCTTTTTTGCTTTCCACTGTCCTGCTCTTTTACAGCATGGACGTCTTCTTTAGGCAGCTTCATAATCACGGTGTGTTCCCCTGAGAGGAGTTCCCGGCCTGCCGGTCCGATTCTGAGTAGTCCATATTTATCATTTGTCTGCATCAGACATCCATCCAACAGAAGCTTGTTGATCATCTGTTTCAGACGAATCTCACCAATATCCTTAAGCTTCCCATACTGCTGATTATCAAGCATTCCATACGCTTTTAATTTTGCTTGTCTCATGCCCCACAGTGTCTGGGTAATCACATTTATTCCATAACGACCATTACACTGCCGGACGCATAAAAGAATCGTCTGACTTATTCCAGTTATGTCAACTTCTTCAAACTGCGTATTGCAGTTCGAACAATTTTCACAACAGTTAACCGTCTTTTCTCCAAAATACCGCAGAATATATTCTCGCAGACAATCTCTGGTGATACAGTAGTAAGTCATTCTTTTCAACCGCTCTTCGTCCCGTTCCCGAATAAGCCTTAAAGACTCCCCATCCATATCAACATTCTCATTACTCTTTTCAATCAAGAACTGATTCACCACCACATCCTTCGGAGCGTAAAGTAAAACACATTCCGACGGTTCTCCGTCCCGGCCGGCCCGACCGGCTTCCTGATAGTAGCTTTCCATGTTCTTAGGCATATTGTAGTGAATGACATAGCGTACATTGGACTTGTCAATTCCCATTCCAAAGGCGTTGGTCGCTACCATTACCGGTTTGACATCATAGATAAAATCTTCCTGATTCCGCCGCCGCTCCTCATCCCCAAGACCGGCATGGTATCTGGTAACTAATATTCCCTTCTGCTTAAGAAGTGCACAGACTTCGTCCACATTTTTTCTTGTTGCACAGTAAATAATCCCACTTTCACCTGGATGCTTCTCCATATACTGAAGTATCCAGGCGTCTTTATCCCTGGGTGCCTGAACCTCGAAATACAGGTTCTTGCGGTCAAATCCGGTAATAAGCACCTGCGGGTCTTTGAGTTTCAGGATACATGAGATATCCTCCGTAACCTCCCTTGTTGCAGTGGCTGTAAATGCACTTAAGACCGGACGAATGGGCAGCCTTTCTATAAAACGGGTAATATTCAGATAGCTGGGGCGGAAATCTTGTCCCCATTGCGAGATACAATGTGCTTCATCAACTGCCACCATACAGATTTGACTATGTAATGCAAAATTCATAAATTCCTCTGTTTCCAAGCGCTCAGGAGCCACATAAATAATTTTGTATTGTCCTTTTCGTGCACGGTTCAGAGCAGTCCGGTTCTGTCCCGGCGTCAAGGAACTGTTCATATAGGCAGCATGCACCCCCACCTGATTGAGGGAATAAACCTGATCTTTCATCAAAGAAATCAACGGTGAAATCACTAGGGTAATTCCATCCATATACAGAGCCGGAATCTGATAGCAGATAGATTTACCGGCTCCGGTAGGCATAACACCCAACACATCCCGGCCGGACATAATACTGTCCACCATCAGTTCCTGGCCTTCCCGAAAGGAATCGTATCCAAAATAGGTCCGGAGTATTTCTTCTTTTGTCATATGTAAAATTCCTTTCTGTAAAAAAGCCGCAGCGATACGCTGCGGCTTTTTTACTACTCTGATTATTAATCAGCAACGTATGGCATAATTGCCATATGACGTGCTCTTTTTATTGCAGATGTAATCTCTCTTTGATGCTTTGCACAGTTTCCTGTAACTCTTCTGGGGAGAATTTTTCCTCTTTCAGAAATATATCTGCTCAATTTATTCGCATCCTTGTAATCAATAACATTATCTTTACCGCAGAATACACAAACTTTTCTTCTGCGTCCGCGTCTTTCACCTCTATTGAAAGCCATCGCTCTTCCTCCTTCTAATTTCATTCAATCAAACATAAGTTTCCGGTTTCTTACTTTGCGTCTTTTCTGACAACCAGATATCTCAGCACATTGTCCATAATACGGACATGACGCTCGATTTCTGCCGGAGCAGTGGCATCTGCTTCAAACTGAATGAAATAGTAGAAGCCTTCGCGCATATGGTTAATTTCGTAAGCAAGTTTTTTCTTGCCCCACTCTTCAACTTCGCTGATTGTGCCATCATAACGAGTGATATAGCCCTTCGCTTTTTCAACTACTGCAGCTCTTTCCTCGTCTTCGATCTTTGCACTTACGACTAATGCTAATTCGTACTTGTTCATGCTCTTTTACCTCCTTTTGGACTTTTGGCTCTCTGGCTCGTCCAGAGAACAAGGATATTGCGGAAATGCATTCCACAAGTAAAGATTCTAACACATTGGATATCAAATGTAAAGTCTCTTTTTATTATTCAGCCCTTTTAATGCAGCCCTTTTTGACGGTCAAATATGTTTTTCAGCTCTTTATGCCTTTTATAACTTCGAAACGCATTTCCCATCTTGTTATAAACGTAAAAGGACTCCACAAGAACTGCATGTGCCTTTCCCAGGCGGTCTTTGGTCGTACGTTCATAGAAGGTACCCCCGCATTCAATCTGAGGGCCCGTCTTCACATACGCAATCAGATCCGACTCGCTTCGGATATATTCCGGCAAATCCGTATATCCCATCCCAATACAGTCTGTTTTATGTGCATCGCTGCCGCCGAAACCTGGTTTCGCATATTCCCGGGCCAGCTCATATGCCTTGTCGTTAACAGACTTTTTTTCACAGGCATTAAAAATCTCTATAAAGTCAAACTGGCTTACCAGATTGCTCAGACGTTTTGCATACTTTATTTTCTGCTGCCTGGTTGTCATGGCACTCATATACTTTTCCCCGAAAGGATGAGCCGGACCGAGAATACCGCCATAATAATGGACGATCTTAATCAACATTCCAACAGGCAGTCCGCGCATTTCCAATATCCAGAGTTTTACCCCTTCGGGCATGATAACCAGAATATGCCCGCAATCCATCGTGTCATACTCCACGCCCTTTAAAACCACAAAATCATAATGTTGTTTTCCTTTAATAGAATTTTTCCACTTCCGGTAACCGTCGTAAGAATTGTGATCCGAAACCAGCATGCCTCCAAATCCTTTTTCCTCAAGACGCCGGATAAACTCCTCTATGATGACCTTTCCATCCATGGAGCCTTCTTTTGTATGACAATGCATATCAAATTTCATAAAATCACTTCCTTCTGTAGTAGACGAGTGAACATGCAGGCATGTTCGTTCGGCTCGTCACTCATATAAATCAGAAGATGCCACAATCGCACTGCTCATGCCGGCTGCATGTCCAGTGCGATATTTTCTTTTCAGTCTTAGTATATCACATATTTTAAAAATGAAACAGAAAAATACAGAATGGAAGTTCATTTAATTTTGCAACGGTTTTTCGCCTATTTGGCAGCAGCTTCAGCTTGCTGTTCTTTTTTTGCTTCTTTTGCCTTTTCGGATTTCTCCCACAAATCATCCGCCTTCCCTGTCCAGCAGGAAGCATAGGCTTCGCATTTCTCACACAGATGCTCTGCCGACTCGGGTGATTGAAGATCGGTTGAATGTGCACCTGTTTTTTCTACCATAGTCTTTAGGCTTCCGGGGTTTTCCAACATCGGACATGGCCGTAACATGTTATGATTGAAAGGCTGCCCTTTCCGGTATTCCGCAAACAATGGCTGTTTAAAGCATTCCAATAGCGGCATGTCGTGGATATTGGCACTGGAATAATGAATGAATACACAGGGCTCCACATCTCCATTCGGATTGATATGGCAGTAGAATCTTCCGCCTGCAATACATCCTCCCACAAACTCCCCGTCATTTTGGAAGTCCATGGCGAAAATAGCCTTATCACTGTCACTACTTCGTATTTCTCTGACTCTGTGATACATAAATTCCCGCTGTTCTTTTGTCGGAAGCAGTTCCACTGCCGCATCATTTCCAACCGGCATATAATGAAAATACCATGTATAGCGGACCCCTTTTTCAATAATCATATCCAGGAACTCATCCGATGTTACCGTCTTATAATTGGCACTGGTATAACAGATGGAGGTTCCGAACAAAAGCCCATGTTTTTTCATGAGATCCATAGCATCCATAACCTTGTTAAAGATACCGTTCCCCCTTCTTCCGTCATTTACCTCTTCAAAGCCTTCAAGGCTTAAGGAAAACGTCAGGTTTCCAACCTCTGCCGTCTCCCGGCAGAACTCTTCATCAATTAAAGTCCCATTGGTAAATGCATGGAATGCGCAATCTTTATGTTTTCTGCAAAGTTTAATGATATCTTTTTTCCTCACCAGAGGCTCCCCGCCGGTCATCATATAGAAATAGATACCCAGTTCTTTTCCCTGACTCACAATCTGATCTAAGTCCTCGTAACTCAAGTTCAGTCTGTTTCCATACTCCGCCGCCCAGCATCCGGTGCAATGCAGATTGCAGGCGCTGGTGGGATCCATCAGGATAATCCATGGAACATTACAATCCAACTCTTCCTGAAGTGCCTGTGTCTTTTTAAACCCGTAGAACCCGGCCTGATACCCCAGATTTAATGCATTCATCTTGATTACATGTGGATCCAGTTCATTTAAAGCGGTATTGATAAACCGCATCCACTTTCCATCTGTATCGTGTACCAGCTCCCGTGCACTTTCAAATGTTTCCGGAGAAAAGGTGTCTCCCAGAAACTTTTCTGACAAGTCAACCAGTTTTAAAAAAGCTTTTTCTCTGTCCTCTTCGTTCTTATTAACATATCTCAATACCCCGTCAATCGCTGCACCGAAGGCAGCTCTTGTTGCGGTATTTTTTAATCCGTCGCCCATGTTTTATCCTCCGTTCCTCCTCATAATATTTATTTCATCTATAATTATAGCCTTATTATCTATTATGTGTCACCGGACAGAAGAATTAATCTGAGAAATTTTGGGACATTTCAATTATTTGTTACTTTTTTGGACACATATGGAAAAATGTCCCTTTATAAATCTTGTTTTTGGATTAAGCTGTCCTTATATGACATATGGAAAAGAGATGATAAATATGAATTCACAGGATATTACGCGTTCCATCATAGGAACAACTATCGACAGAGGGCTTCGGGAAATGTCAGAAGACCCGCAAAGAAGTGTCCGAAAGCTCGCTGACCTTGGCAAACGTTTTTCAAAAGGCCGGTTTCAGGCCCGGCTGTTCTCGCTTTTTCAGGAACTTCTTAGAAACGACAACAGCTCCTATTATCTGCTGATAAACAATCTGCTGAAGGATACACGCTGGGAAAACTTAAGAACCTTCGGTCTGAACGTAGGCTACAATGGCTGGACAGCCGGAGCTAAGATCATACGTAAGCAGACTTTATTAAGAAAAACTGATATTCCCTGGATATTGATTTTCCACTATAACCCGAAACTAACCAAAGGGCTTTCCCTAAAGCAGATAGCGGAGTATATACAAAAGGGAAAAGAACTTGGCATCTTTTGTTTTTTTCTGTGGCAGGAAAACAGTCTGGATGGTTCCAGTGAGCTATTGGAGCTTATAGAGGAAAATCCCGACTGTGCGTTTATCTGGCAGATACCAGACCTTCCCCTGGGTTGTGAAACAATTTCGAAGATTGCAGACTGTGATAATCTGATGATGTCCTTACCTTATGACTGCACGCACAGTCAGGAAAATGCCTGCAAGCTGCATACGATAAAAGCTTTTTTTGCTTATTATCTTTTTTATGAAAATTCGGATATCATAGAACAAATTTCTGAAATTTCAAATCAGATCATAAATGAGCATTGTTCTTTTCTGCTTCTGATTGCAAAAGGACAGAATAACAGATCCGATGATCTGGCAGAATATATATATAACCTCCGCCTGGAACAGACACTGCCAATCTTTCCGGTGGATATTTATAGTGATTTTGCTGCTGTCAGCTCCATTATCTCGGAACATCCCTGTATCTTTGAATTGCTTTCGGATGGGCAGGTGAACGCAGCAGCTTCTAATTGTCCTCCATATCTTTTTCCAGATTGGCAGCCAGAGCGATGATGATGTCCCGGATTTGACCAACAAATTTCCTGGGCGGCATATCTGAGTTTCCTGACAGCCAGCATACCATGGTTGCCAGGAAACCTTCTGCAATAAATACGCTGAAAAATTCCTGTTCCTCTGAATTCGGAAAAATATCCTGAACAAAGAACGCCACGATAGGCTGTAAAGTTTCATAAAAATACTCCCGGAAAGAATTTTGTCCTTCTATCATAAGAGCTGCACGGTAAAAGTCTTTTTCTTTATAAAACAGCTCACAGATTGCTACCAGCAGCTCCCAGCCGTTTTCATGGGAATGCACGGTAATTTCACTGACAAAGTTCACATAAAAGATCCAGTTTACCAAATCATACTTATCTTTAAAATGGTAATAAAAGCTCTTCCTGTTCATCCCGCATTCGTCACATATATCCGTCACACTGATTTTCGAAAAGGGCTTCCGTTTCATAAGTTTCTTCATGGCAGCTGCCAATGCGTTTTTTGTGATATTTGAATCCGGCATAACAATCTCCTCACTTGGTAAAAGTATACTTCGTGAGGAGTTCTTTGTCAATCATGCCTGTATTCTATTTTGATTCCAGCGTGAACCAGAAAGCTACTCCGTTCTCATAATTGGTTGCTCCACATTCCTGATGCATGGAGTCCATAATTGCTTTTACGATGGATAGCCCGATGCCACTGCCTCCATACTCTCGTGTTCTGGCTTTATCCACCTTATAAAATTTAATCCAGACTTTGTCCAGATCCTCCTCCGGAATTGGCTCCCCCGTGTTAAATACCGTAGTTTTCACAATTCCTTCTTTTTCTTCACAAGTAATTTCAATGGTTTTTTCACCATTCAGATGATTCAAGGCATTAGTCAGATAGTTGGTGACTACTTCTTCTATTTTAAATTCATCCCCCCATACATTCACACTGCCCTTCGGATGAAAGATGACCTTTGCTTCTTTTTGCTCAATTAAAATATGAGAAGACTGAAGCACTCCGCGGATTAACTCCGATAAATCAAATCTTTCCATGTTCACCTGGTCATTACCTGATTCCAACTGATTTAAATTTAACAGCTTTTTCACCATCTGATTCATCTTTCCTGATTCATCAATGATAACATCACAATAATATTCCCTGCTTTCCGAATCATCATTGACACAATCTTTCAGGCCTTCCGCATATCCCTGAATCAGTGCAATCGGGGTTTTTAATTCGTGGGTTACATTTGAAAGAAACTCTTTACGCATCTCATCAATCTGTGTCTTTTTCTCAATATCATATTGCAGTTCCACATTTGCTTTCTTTAGCTCTGTGATGGTTTCCTCGAGTTTATTGGACATTCTGTTAAAATTATTGCCAAGTTCTCCGATTTCATCTTCTCCGCCGCTTTCATACCTCGTATCAAAATCCAGATCCGCCATCTGCTGGGAAATTACTGTCAATTCCTGTATTGGCTTTACAATCCTTTTCGTAATGAACCAGATTGCAATGCCCCCTACAATTAAAACTGCAAAACCCGTATTTAAATAAAACTGATTCGAAATTTGCGAGGCATCCTGTATACCTTGTAAGGGAGTTCTCACCAAAAAATAGCCCCCATTGTCCATCTTTCCCCAAAGCTCCAGATAATTTAAATTCTGATTCGGATCGCGGGAGCGCTGAATCTGATATTGTCCGGTGTCTTTTATAACATCAGAATTGAATGTGTCACCCAATATCGCATGTCCAAAAAGACTTGCCTGAAGCTTTTGTTCGTCCACCGCATAAAACCAGTTTATATTCAGATTTGCATCTGTCCCTACCATATCGAGATTATTGTTGATGCAAAATTTTATGAGCTTTGCGCCTGATTCTATCGTCACGTCTTTATCAGTATTAATCATGTCCCAGCTGCATTCAAGAATCTCTGCTTTTTTCGACAAATAATAACGGGGAAGAAACGTATAATTCAACACGCTGGTCACAACTACCGATAAAGCTATCAGGGCAATAAAGGTAAAAGCCACCCGCAGTCTCAGAGACTTTTTCATCTGTCTACCTCAAATTTATATCCCATCCCCCAGATGGTCTTAATGAATTCGCCTTTTTCACCCATCTTGCTTCTCAATTTTTTTACATGCGTATCTATGGTCCGGGCATCTCCAAAATAGTCATAGTTCCAAACATGATTTAAAATTTTTTCGCGTGACAATGCAATGCCCTGATTCTCCAGAAAATACGTAAGCAATTCAAATTCCTTATAACTCAACTCAACTGGATTTCCATCCAGAGTAGCCTGATGAGCCGCCTTGTCTATAACAATTCCCCCTGCTTCCAGTAATTCTTCCTGTTCCTTATGACCGGTTCTTCTTAAGATAGCCTCCACCCGGGCCACTAAAATCTTGGGACTGAAAGGCTTGGAAATGTATTCATCCACTCCCAATTCAAAACCCAGAAGTTCATCCCGCTCATCACTCTTAGCCGTAAGCATGATAATCGGAACCTTGGAATACTGACGGATTTCGCGGCAAACCTGCCATCCGTCCATCTTAGGCATCATCACATCCAAAATAATCAGAGCTATATCTTTCTCCTCTAAAAACAGGTCTACGGCTTCTTCCCCATCGCCCGCTTCCAAAACCTCATAATCTTTCCTGATCAAAAAATCCCTGACCAGCTTTCGCATCCTGCTTTCATCGTCTACAACTAATATCTTCAGCTTTTCCATAAAATCACCCTTTCATTGTGCCACATAGGAACAGTATATCAATTGAATGTGACCCAAATGTGAATTTTAATTATATTGTACCACAGCGTAGTATCATGGTCAAAAGGTCTTGCGATTCTGTTTTTAAAAATGTTGTTGACATAAGATATCCGAACAGTTATACTTTAATTGTAACAGCGAAATTTCTATGTCTGCACCGGTTATTAGTACGAAGATAGAATTCGGGCTTGTACTGGTTTCGACGGGGGTTTTAAAGTTTGGGAAGCCATCCGCGGACTCGGGACCGCGTCATCAACCTGAAAATTAAATTTAAACGCAGACGAAAACGTTTTGTGTGCTGCCTAATGGCAGCTGTCAGAATTTAGACTCCCACATCTAAATCTCTGGCATCAACTTTCGTGGGGCACTTCGTCTCCAAAGCTTTGCGGAGATGGAAGAATTTATGAAGCTACTGAAATTTTAAGCCTGTCACCGGGCGTAAAGCAGAGGGAATGTTAAAACAGTGACTATGATGGAAGATGCCTGAATGGAGAGGCTTTCGGACAGGGGTTCGATTCCCCTCAGGTCCATACAAACAAAAAACCTGCCACCGGCAGGTTTTTTGTTATATAAGTTTCAATATAAATTTTTCACTTTAAAATCTCTCTGTGCTTCTCTGCGCATGTCCTTTTTGGCCAGTTCCTGACGTTTATCATAGAGTTTTTTACCTCTGGCAAGCCCTACCTCCACCTTTACCAGAGAGTTCTTAAAGTAAACCTGAAGGGGCACCAGCGTATAGCCTTTCTCCGCAATGTTTCCCTGTAATTTGAGAATTTCCTTCCGATGCATCAGAAGTTTTCTGGTTCTAAGCGGGTCTTTGTTAAAGATGTTCCCCTTTTCGTATGGGCTGATGTGCATTCCATAGATAAACATTTCTCCACGTTCTATTCGGATAAATGCTTCTTTAATTGAGCATTTTCCCATCCTGAGCGATTTTACCTCCGTACCGTGCAAAGCAATTCCCGCTTCATACTTCTCTTCTATAAAATAATCATGATATGCTTTCTTATTGTTGGCAATCAAACTGCTTTTTTTTTCCTTACTCATCCCTATTCTCCCATCTCAATACGTCTGCCTTTATTTCTCCAACAAAAAGTCTATGGTTTTATTACTGATATCCGCTTCTGCCACACGAACTTTCACCTTATCTCCCAGCCGGTAAACATTTCCCGTATCATTTCCCACCAACCGGTAATTTTCTTCATCAAAATGATAGTAATCATCCATTAATGCATTCACATGAACCAGTCCTTCTATCGTATTCGGAAGTTCTACATAGAGACCCCAGCCGGTTACTCCGGAAACCGTACCTTCATATACTTCATCGATATGATCATACATATATTCCGCCATCTTCATCTTATCTGTTTCCCGTTCTGCTTCTTCCGCCCTGCGTTCCGTAGCTGAAGTCTGTTTTGCCACATCATCCAGGATGGAGCGATAATACGCCATCTTTTCTTCGTTCAGTCTTCCTCTCAAATCATCCTTGATAATTCTGTGAATCTGAAGATCGGGATAGCGCCGGATTGGGGATGTAAAGTGGCAGTAATACCTGGCTGCCAGTCCATAATGACCGATACACCCAATCGAATATCTGGCCTGCTTCATGGAACGGAGCAAAAGTCTGCTGATTAGAGGTTCAATCGCTGCCCCCTTTACCTGACTCAGGATGTCCTGAATTTCTTTTGGGGTGATTTCTTCCATGCTTTTTGTAACTTCAATCCCCTGATTTCTGATAAAAGTCAGTACAGGTTCCATCTTTTCCATATCCGGATTTTCATGTGTTCTGTATAAAAAAGGAATCTCTCTTTTAAAATATTCTTTTGCTACAGTCTCATTGGCCTGAAGCATGAAATCTTCGATAAGATCGGTGGCTGCATTTCGCTCATGTGGCTTTATATCGACAGGCTTTCCGAGGTTATTCAGGATAATCTTACTTTCAGGAAAGTCAAAATCGATAGCTCCTCTCTTCTTTCTGATTGAACGAAGTATATCAGAAAGCTGCTTCATCATACGAAACATCGGTACAAACTCAAAATACTTCTGCGTGATTTTATCGTCGGAATCCGTCAGTATCTTATTTACATCTGTGTAGGTCATCCTCTGGTCGACACAAATCACAGTTTCAGCAAGCTTATACTGTACGGTATGCCCATTCCCGTCTATCCACATAATACAGGACATGGCAAGTCTGTCCTCTCCGGCATTAAGCGAACAAATCCCGTTGGAAAGTTTTTTGGGGAGCATGGGTATTACCCTGTCCACAAGATAGACACTGGTCCCTCTCTTCAAGGCTTCTCTGTCCAGGGCACTTCCTCCCTGTACGTAGTTACTGACATCTGCGATGTGAACCCCCAGCTTATACAATCCATCTTCTATCGTCAGGGAAACGGCGTCATCCAGATCTTTGGCATCCTCTCCATCGATTGTAACCATCGGCCAGTCTCTTAAGTCCAGCCTGCCATCTCTGTCGCTTTCCTGCACATGATCCGGGCAGCGGTCAGCCTGGCTCAGTACCCTGGCAGGAAATACCATTGGAATATCATAAACCCGCGCTACGGAGAGCACATCCACTCCCGGATCTGTAGCCTGTCCCAAAACCTCTGTCACTTTCCCTTCCGGACTTTTCTGGTTTCCGCCGTACCGGGTTATCTGTACAATCACTTTATCACCTGTTACTGCGTTGTTTATAAATTCCTTGGGGATAAAGATATCTCTGGTAATTTTACTGTTATCAGCTACTACAAATCCAAAAGAAGCACTTCTTTCAAAAGTTCCGACAATTTCCCCGATTCCATGGGCAAGTACTCTCACAACTCTGCCCTCCTGCCGGCTGCCGTTTTTTTCAGGAAGCAGTGCCACCTCCACCTCATCCATATGAAAGGCATCACCGGTATATGGAGCTGGTATAAAGATATCCTCCTCGTCAGATTCATGACGCTCGACAAAGCCATATCCTTTGGGGTGACTGATAAAGGTTCCTGTCAGGTTCCAAGCCCCATGGCTTCCCCCTTCACGAATCTCAGACTTTATTTTCTTCTTTTTATAGCGGCCCCGATGGATTGTGACAATCTGCCCTTCCGCTTCCAGAGTGTCTAGAATGTCCTGAAGCTCTCTTTTTTTATTTCTGGGAATTTGCAGTAAGACCGCAATTTCTTTCGTTTTCATAGGAACATAATTTTTAGAACTGATAAGATCTAATATTATCTTCTTCTGAATTTTATTAATATTCTTTTTTTTATTTATCAAATAATACCTCTATATTCTGTTGGTATTCAGCCATCACTGAGCCGCATCCCACTCATCTCAGGCATCCTAAATGTAATAAAGACTGTTGCAATTGCAACAGCCCTTGTGTTAAAAGTTCAAATTCAGTACAATTGACATAACGATAAATAAAACCGCCAGCAGTTTTGTCATCTTAACCAACGTACCTTCCGCAGAACGTCCCTTATTCTTCCCCCAGTAGGTATCAGAGATACCTGCTAAAGCTCCAAGACCCTGCTGCTTTCCCTCCTGCATCAATACGACTACAAGCAATGCTATACAATCTATCACATATAATATTGTTATTATAGTTCTTAAAATTACCATGTCCACACCTCCTATAAACGAATCTTCTAGTATTCTATCATAGGAATTGGAATAATTCAACAGGTTTTTGCATTCAGAATCAATCCTGCTTTCTCTTTCTCGCCTGAATTCCTTCCAGGGAGCCAAATTCTGTTATACAGCCCAGATACTCTTCAATTCTTAAGAGCTGATTGTATTTTGCGTTTCTGTCCGAACGGCAGGGAGCACCTGTTTTTATCTGCCCGGCACTGGTGGCAACAGCCAGATCCGCTATAAAGGAGTCTTCCGTCTCACCGGAACGGTGAGAAATAACAGCGCGGTATCCTGCATGCTGTGCCATCTCTACCGCATCCAGTGCTTCTGTCAAAGTTCCGATCTGATTTACCTTTACCAGGATGGCATTGGCTACCTGAAGATCGATGCCGCAGCGAAGACGTTTAATATTTGTTACAAATAAATCATCTCCGACCAGCTGTATCTTCTTACCCAGTTCTTCGGTCATCGTCTTCCAGCCATCCCAATCCTCTTCGTGCAGACCATCTTCAATGGATATAATAGGATATTTAGCAACAAGCTCCTTATAGTATTCTACCATTTCTCCGGAATTCCTCTGCACTTCTTTTCCGGTCATGCTGCTCTCACCCGGGAAGATATATAAATCTTTCTCCTCATCGTAAAGCTCGCTTGCCGCTGCATCGATTGCAACTGCGATCTGCTCGCCGGGCTGGTAGCCGGACCGTTCCACCGCTTCCATGATAAGAGCCAGCGTTTCATCAGAATCTCTTACATCCGGCGCGAATCCACCTTCATCCCCAACCGCTGTGGATAATCCCTTTTCCTTTAGTAATTTCTTTAAATCATGGTAGATTTCCGCACACATCGTTAAGGCCTGATGAAAATTTTCCGCTCCCACAGGCATAACCATAAACTCCTGCAGATCTACTGTATTGTCCGCATGGCGCCCTCCATTCAGAATGTTCATCATGGGAATCGGCAGTTGTCTCGTATGACAGCCACCCAGATATTGATACAGAGGAAGACGCAGGGCTTTAGCAGCTGCCCTGGCGACAGCCAGGGATACACCCAGGATTGCATTGGCGCCTATATGCTCTTTATTTGTAGTTCCATCTGCCTCTATCAGAAGTTGGTCGATATATGCCTGATTCAGAGCATTCTCTCCCAGTACTGCCTCCGCCAGTTTGGTGTTTACATTATCAACAGCCCTTGAAACACCCAACCCTTTGTATCTTTTTTCTCCATCCCTCAGTTCTACTGCCTCGAACTTTCCGGTAGATGCTCCCGACGGCACCATGGCGCGTCCTGTATATCCGTCAATACCGATGATACCTTCTCCTACGGTAACCTCCACTTCCACAGTCGGATTGCCCCTGGAATCCAACACTTCTCTTGCGTAAACTCTACGAATAGGTAAATAGCGATACATACGATTTCCTCCTGTTTCACATATTCTGATACCACAAAATGCGTAGCAATCCGGAGGTATCAGAGATCAAAATACCTTTTGATCCTTGTATCATAGTATTTGCCAAATTCTTCTGATTATGCATATTTGAGGAGCTGATATCTGCAGATTTCCACACGCTTTGCGGTTTCATCACAGCAGTTTTTCATTAAGCTTTCTAATCTCTTCCTGTAATTTTGTCTCCTGGCTTGTCAGCTGAACCATAGCAAGATAGCGGGTTAATTCTTCGGAAGGATGTGTTTGTAGGAAATCCGCTCCTGCCGGATTTAAACTGATTTGATCGATAAATGTGAACAGTTCTATATTCTCTCCGCAGCTTTCCTGTATAAATTTCAGTGCCAGGAACAATTTTTTCTCCAGCTCATCTGACAGAGACCGGCATTCCTGCTTGATTTCTTCCAATTGATTTCTAATTTCATCTTCATATTCTTTCCATATGCAGAGACGTTTTCCACGAAGTCTGTAAGAATACTCCTTTAATGACCGATATATTCTGATGTCCAGATTACTTTCTGACTCTGACAGGATTTGATGTTCTTGTTTGATTTTCAGACTTTTTTCAAACCGTTGGATAAAGTTTTCAAGCAGAACCGCGGGTTCATCAAGAAGATGCTGTTTCTGGTAATCAGCAAGTTGCACTTCCACTTCCCGCATCCTCCTCATGTAGCAATCCTCTGTCTGACATTCCAAAAACATATCTGTCAGAGCTTCACAGAACATCTGGACAACTGCAAAGTGCTCATCCACACTGCCATTTTTCATATGCTCACACTGTAAATTCCATTCCCCTTTACTTATGGATTGTTGCAGAATACCCCGGATGTTATAGCCTTCCCGATATGTGCAGTACAATTCATAATAGCCGGCAAAATCCCGTGCGATCTCTTCACACTGAAGATACTCTCCTGTTACCTGCGCATCTACCGTTATGTCTAATTCTTCATAGCTGCGGATTAATACAGACAAATCCTCCCAGCCTCTTGCGGTGACAAATTCTTTTTCCACTGCTTTCTGTTCAATATAGTAAAAATTTCCCGGCTTTGCTTTGAGATAAGAGAGTATGGATCCATGAATCCCCACGCCTGAAGCATAAGTAAGCCAGGTATCACAGTCCACATCTACGGAAATGCAGCGTACACGATCCAGAGTTACGACGTCCAGCGAACGGGCAGATTTATTATATTCCTGAGGATTTCCTGCTGCGACCAGGATCCAGCCCTGAGGAATCCTGTGATTGCCAAATGTCTTGGACTGAAGGAACTGAAGCATGGTAGGCACCAATGTCTCTGAGACACAGTTGATTTCATCCAGAAACAGAATTCCTTCTCTTTTTCCCGTCTTTTCCATATATTCGCAGACAGAAGCCAATATCTCACTCATTGTATATTCGGTGACCATATGTGTGTTTCCCTGATATACCCTTTCTTTCACCAGCGGCAGCCCTACCGCACTTTGCCGGGTATGATGTGTCATTGTATATGAGACGAATCCTATGTCACAGGCCTTTGCCGCCTGAGATACGATTGCAGTCTTGCCGATTCCGGGCGGTCCGATTAGGAGAACCGGCCTTTGACGCAGCAGTGGAATCTTATAGCTTCCATGAGCATCCTTTGCAGTATAAGCAAGTATGGTATGAATCAACTCTTGCTTCGCTTCTTCTATATTCATAATCTCTCCTGACTATTTACTTCTTGATTTTCAGCTGTAAATCCAGTGCCAATGCCCATTTCGGAACTTCTGCTTTCTTTAAGGAATCATTTAAAAAGACAAAGGCTGTTTCATAATCTGGCTTATTTGCCGGATAGATTCCATCTCCATCCGTAAAATACAACATCCCTTTCAGATTCTTAATCTCTCCGGTTCTGCATTTTTCATTGACCAGCTGAAAGACCGGCCTGAAATCTGTTCCTCCAAGCCCCTTAACCTTCAGGCTTCCCGCATAATTCTCCCATGCCTCCCTGCTGGTAATATGTACCACTTCCTGAATCATGGAATCACACTGAATCACATAAACGCTCATCCGGCTGAAAAATTGTGCTCTTTCCATGAAAATAGCGTAGGTCTGTTCCAGAAATTCCCTTACAAGCTGACCAGAACAGGACCCAGAGGTATCAATCGCTATCACAAGCTCTTCCAGCCTACATACCTCCTGGTATTCCAAAGGTTCCATAAGGACGACATCCTTATAATACGTACGGCTGTACCAGTAGGGAATATAGTCAAAACCATCCAAATCCAGAGCCATTTCCTCATTATATACTGCAAACTGCCTAAGAAAAGTCTTATAATCATAACTCTTTTTCTTTTTTACAGTTACGGACCTGGTACCTTGTCCTGCACGAATCCCTCTCTTCCTGCTATTTTCTGACTCTTCTATAGAAAATTCATGCCCCTTTCCCTGCCAGTAAGCAACGATTTTTCTGGTCTCATAAAGCTTCATCCGTCGATAGGCAGTCGGATCTTTACAGTCTTTATCCACAACCAGAGTATCTTGCCAGAACCTGTGATCATCTACCTGATAAGCAGACTCCAACTCCTTAAGAACCTCCTCTGGATTTTGGGACAGCCTTAGTTTTTCCTGAATTTGCTTATATATCCCATGCAAAGTAAGTTCTTCTCTGGAATATTCGCTTTTTCTTTGATACATGTATATCTGAATATCACAGGCCAGATTCCAGATTCGGTAATCCCCTTCTGCTTTTAATGCAGGATGCATCAATATTCCATGATAAATCATATGAAGCAAGGCATGTCTTAAAAAGTCAGCATCTTTATTATACATTGTGATGACGGACATCGGTTCATAGCAGACCGTGAAACCATGTAACCCAAAGGGGTTATCTTTCTCCGTTTTCTGAAACTTAATACCTCGTAAAGCTCTTCCAAGTTCAGGATGTTCTCTGATTAATGTCTGTCTGGTAAGTGACCAGATTCGGGCCGCAATTGTTTCCATCCGCAGCTCAATTTTCCCTCTCTGGCAGTAATGACAAGTTTTTTCTTCTTCCATCCCATTTCCCTCCCCGGAAAATGTACTTTAGCTTCAGTATAGCTGTTTCTATTTTAAAGTGCAATCCCAATAAATATTCTGAATATTCTGTGTATTTATATTTAATATAGGATTTTTCAATTTACATATTGACTTATTTTAATTTGTCTGCTATTATATACATAAGAAAGACAGAAGATAAGAAAAAGGAGGTACAGTCCACCGAAAAAATATAGATTTACCCCAAACTCTAAGAAAGAGAGGTATGGACCACCAGAAATATGAATGATAACCCAATATAAAAGCCATTCGATAAATGTTAACTTATCGAATGGCTTTTAACATGGTTACTTTTTTATCAGTAAGGATTTTCCGGTCATCTCTTTGGGCTGTTCCATACCCATCAATTCAATCAGTGTCGGAACGATGTCACACAACCTCCCATCTTCTCTTAAGGTATAGGAAGGATCCGCATTTACCAGAAGGAATGGAACCGGATTCGTTGTATGTGCGGTAAATGGCTCTCCGGTCTCATAATCGATAAGCTGTTCCGCATTTCCATGGTCTGCACAGATAAACATCTGTCCATCCACCTCTTTTATCGCATCCACAGTTTTCCCCACGCAGGCATCCACAGTTTCAATTGCCCGTATCGCTGCTGTTTCAACCCCTGTATGTCCCACCATATCCGGATTGGCAAAGTTAATAATGATTACATCGTACTTCTGAGATTTGACTGCCTCCACCAGCTTATTGCAAACTTCCGGTGCACTCATCTCAGGCTGCAGATCATAGGTCGCTACTTTTGGAGATTTCACAAGAATCCTGTCTTCACCCGGATTCGGTGTTTCAATTCCGCCATTAAAGAAGAAGGTTACATGTGCATACTTTTCAGTCTCTGCAATACGCGCCTGTGTCATGTGATGCCGGGCCAGAAATTCTCCAAAAGTATTCACAATGCTTTCTTTTTTGAATGCTACCAGCTTATTCGGAATTGTTTCATCATAATCCGTAAAGCAGACAAATGTCAAATCCAGTTTTTTCTCTCTTTCAAATCCTGTAAATTCCGGATCACAGAATGCTCTGGTAAGCTCTCTTGCACGGTCCGGACGGAAGTTAAAGAAAATCACAGAATCCTTATCCTGAATGGAAGCCACTGGATTTCCCTCTTTTTCCATGACCACGGGCAATACGAATTCATCTGTCTTTCCGGTGTCATAGGAAGCTTGTACTGCCTCTGCTGCGTCGGTGCCTTTCAAGCCTTCTCCCTTTGTCAGAGCCTGATATGCCATCTCTACACGGTCCCAGCGATTATCACGATCCATAGCATAATAACGTCCGGAAATTACCCCGATTTCACCTATCTGCAGTTCATCCATCTTCGTCTGAAGTTCTTTTATATATTCCTTACCGGAGGATGGAGGGGTATCACGCCCATCCAGGAAACAGTGAACGTAGACTTTTTCCAGCCCCTCTCTTTTCGCAAGTTCCAGCAATCCGTATACATGGGTGTTATGGCTGTGTACACCACCATCGGATAACAGCCCCATCAAATGAAGGGAGCTACCCTGTTTCTTTGCATTTCTCACTGCTGTCAGGAGTTCCTGGTTTTCAAAAAAATCACCGTCTTCTATTGCCTTGGTAATTCTGGTCAGCTCCTGATATACAATACGGCCTGCACCCATGTTCAGATGCCCGACTTCAGAATTTCCCATCTGGCCTTCCGGAAGTCCGACAGCCAGACCACTGGCCTGTCCCTGTACATAGGGACACTGGCTCATAAGCTGATCCATAACCGGTGTACGTGCCTCACAAATTGCGTTATGGTCACAATTTTGATTGAGACCATATCCATCTAAAATCATTAAAACAGTTGGTTTTTTACTCATCTAAGTCTCCTTATCTATGAAAACATTATCCATTTCTGATTGTAGCAAAATTCTGCAAGGTATGCAATAATATAATTCAGGACAGCACCTTCGATAAAAACTCTTTTAACCTGCTGTTTACCGGATTGCTGAAAAACTCGCCGGGGCTGTTCTCCTCCTGTATTCTTCCTTCATCAATGAAAAGAACGCGGCTTCCAACCTCTTTTGCAAACCCCATCTCGTGCGTAACCACTACCATGGTCATGCCTGATTTTGCAAGTTCCTGCATAATTGCCAGCACTTCTCCTACCATCTCAGGATCCAAAGCGGAAGTTGGTTCATCGAACAGCATCACATCCGGTTCCATAGCCATGGCCCGGGCGATGGCTATCCGCTGTTTTTGCCCTCCTGAGAGCATGTCAGGATACGCCTGTGCTTTATCCGGAAGGCCTACTCTTTCCAAAAGCTCAAGTGCTTTTCGGTCAGCTTGCGTCTGGGACAGTTTTTTCGTCTGTACCGGCGCCAGCGTAATATTCTTAAGAACTGTCATATGTGGAAACAAGTTAAACTGCTGGAATACCATCCCCATTTTCTGACGATGAGCATCAATATCCGATTTTGGGTCAATAATATCCACCCCTTCAAAAAGAATCTGACCGCTGGTCGGCTTCTCAAGAAGATTTAAGGAGCGAAGAAAGGTGGACTTTCCGGATCCTGAGGGCCCAATCACAACAACCACTTCACCTTTACGGATATCAGTAGTAATCCCTCTCAGAACTTCATTTTTCCCAAATTTCTTTTTTAAATCTTTAACCTGAATTAAAATATCCTCATTAACGTTCACTGGTACGCAGCCTCCTCTCCAGCTTTCCAACAAGCGCACTTAAACCACATACCATAATCAGATAAATTGCCGCAACAGTAAGTAAGGGAAGAAATGCATCATACGTTGCACTCCGGATGATGTCTCCGCCTCTTGTCAGATCCGCCAGCCCTATGTAACCGCAGACCGATGTTTCCTTTAGCAATACAATAAACTCGTTGGCCAGCGCAGGCAGTACATTCTTAAACGCCTGCGGCATAATGATAAATCTCATAGTCTTTGCATAATTCAGCCCCAGTGACCGGCCGGCCTCCATCTGCCCTGCATCAATCGACATAATTCCGGAACGGACAATCTCTGCAACATATGCACCTGAATTAATACCAAAAGTCAAAGTCGCGACCATGAGCTTTGAAGCGTTTGGTGAAGTGAATATGATAAAGAAACTAATCAGCAGCTGTACGACCGTTGGTGTTCCGCGGATAACCGTCAAATAAATCTTACTGAGTAGATTCAAAAAGTTCAATAAAAATCCCGGCCTGTCCATCTTGTCATGGGAAGAGCGGATAATTGCGATAAGAAATCCTATAAATATGCCGATCAATACTGCAAAAAATGTAATTAACAGGGTATTCCCTAATCCCGTCAGCAGATACTTATAACGGTTGTCTTGTATAAAGTCTCTATGAAAAAGCTCGATAAAATGACTCATATATTGATTAACCCCAGCTCCCTTGTTTCGTATCATTTAGCTCTTACGATGATTACCTGTTTTGAAGTCGCATAGCTGTCTGTGAAATCCACATTCTGCAGCCGGTCCTCTGTAACTGTCATTCCGGCAACGCCGATATCCACCTTTCCGGCAGTCACTGCTGCTATAATAGAGTCAAATGCCATATCCTGAATCTCTAATTTTCTACCCAGCTTATCGGCAACAGCCTGAGCCATATCTGCATCAATCCCGACAATCTTGTTGTCTTCGTAATACTCATAAGGAGGAAATTCCGCATTTGTTGCCATAATCAGCTTGCCCTTGGAGGTATCCACATCCTCCGGAGACTTATATGGTGTTTTTCCTTTTTCTTCGTCAGTACCTACATAGTTTTTCTTGATGCTGTCCAAAGTTCCGTCTTCTTTAAGTTCTGTCAGTGCCGCATTGATTTCTTCTTTCAGGGCTGTATTGGATTTATCAATGGACATTGCATATTCTTCATCTGCAAAGGGCTCATCCAAAATCTTCAAGTCCGTGTTCTTCTCCACAAAAACCTTTGCAGGTTCTGTATCAATAATCACACAGTCAATCTTTCCCTGCTTCAAAGACTGAACAGCATCAGCCCCTTTATTATAGCGTTCAACTGTATTGATTTTTTTCGCTTCATACTCATCCGTAGAATAGAGATCCCCTGTAGTTCCTGTCTGAACTCCTATCTTTTTTCCGCCTGCATCCAAATCGGCAAGACTGTTGACCGTATTTTCCGGTATACTGCTTCCACATGCTGAGAATGACATCATGCATGCCGCTGCAAGAGCAAGCGCGGTAAATTTCATTTTCCTGTTTTTCATAACATCCTCCGTTCTAAATTGTTCATCAACTTTATGCACAATAAACATATCTGTGAATAAATATACATACTAAATAATTATAACAGTATTTTGTCAAAAAACAAGGGGGCAAAATAACTTTTGCCCCCAACACCTTTATATCTATTTAAATTCATTTAAAAGAGAATTTTTACTACTCCCCTTTAGGTCCGGCTTCTGCAATGTTTGCAGGCATGTTCGGATACTTCTTGGCAAAGTTATTCTGGAACATCGTGGCAAGCTTCTTAGCCTGTGCATCGTATGCATCCTTATCCGTCCATGTATCACGGGGATTCATGATCTCATCCGGAACATTAGGGCAGGACTGAGGAATATCAAGGTTAAATACTTCGTCATGTTTGTATTCCACATCATCGAATGTACCATTCAAGGCAGCCGTAACCATCGCACGTGTATATTTCAGTTTCATACGGCTTCCGACGCCATAAGGTCCGCCAGTCCATCCTGTGTTCACAAGGTATACTTTCGTATCATACTTTTCGATTCTCTCTCCAAGCATATTTGCATATACGGAAGGGTCCATCGGCATAAACGGTGCGCCGAAAAGTGTTGAGAATGTAGGCTGCGGCTCTGTAATTCCACGTTCTGTACCGGCAAGTTTGGATGTAAATCCGGTTACAAAGTGGTACATAGCAGCATTCTCATCCAGTCTTGAAATTGGAGGAAGTACACCAAAAGCATCGGCTGTGAGGAAGATAACGACCTTGGGAATTCCTCCCACGCCCGGTACCTGTGCATTGGAAATATATTCTACAGGATAGCCCACACGTGTGTTCTCCGTCAGGGATTCATCATCAAAATCAAATTCACGTGTTGTATCATCCATAACAACATTTTCTACAAGACTTCCGAACTTAATGGCATTGTAGATTTCAGGCTCATTCTCTTCTGTCAGATTGATACACTTTGCATAGCAGCCGCCTTCAAAGTTGAAAATTCCTCTGTCAGACCAGCCATGCTCATCGTCACCAATCAGCTTACGATTCGGATCTGCAGACAGGGTTGTCTTACCTGTACCGGACAAGCCGAAGAAGATTGCTGTCTCTTTTGTTTCCGGATCCATGTTCGCAGAACAGTGCATCGGAAGAACTCCTTCTTTTGGCATCAGGAAGTTCATAACAGAGAATACAGACTTTTTCATCTCGCCTGAATACTGGGTTCCACAGATAACAACCAACTTTGCTTCATAGTCTACAAGAATAGCTGCTTCTGAATGAACACCATCCACTTCTGGAATACACTTGAATCCCGGTGCAGAGATGATGGTGAAATCAGGATCTCCATAGTTGGCTAATTCTTCTTCCGTCGGACGAATCAACAGATCACGGATAAACAGGTTCTGGCTTGCAAGTTCGTTCACAATACGGAACTTTCTTGTGCAAACAGGATCAGCGCCTGCCAGACCATCAAACAGATAGATGTCGCGGTTTTGAAGGTATGCTACAACTTTCGCTTTGATTGCATCAAACTTTTCTTTTTCAATTGGAACATTTATATTGCCCCAGGCAATGTCATCATGAATAGCCGGTGTGTCAACAATAAATTTATCTTCCGGTGAACGTCCGGTATATTTGCCGGTTGTAACAACTAAAGCACCTGTATTAGATAATTTACCTTCACCTTTAATTACAGCAGCTTCAGTAAGCTGTGCCGGTGTCAGGTTACGATAAACTGCTTTTGGGTTAACAATACCCAATTTTTCAATTCCGTATGTTTCCATTGTTTAACCTCCTGGTATATTAATTTTTGTTTTTTGCAAGTTTGCAAACCACATCTTGCAATTATGCATTTTTTGGCTTTTGCCTCATACAATTTTTATTATACACTGTTTCATTAGATTTTCCAATAGCAAAATCAAAAAAATTGTTAATTTTTAAACTATATCATGCCATTCCTTCCGGATGAAACACTTCCTCAAATTTTTCTTCTGTAAGAAGTCCCAGTTCAATACAAGACTGTTTTAATGAAATATTTTCTTTATAGGCCTTCTTCGCCGCCCTCGCCGCATTATCATAACCGATATAAGGATTCAATGCAGTTACTAACATCAGAGAGTTATACAGATTATCTTTCATCTTTTTGCGGTTTGCCTTGATTCCGGATGCACAATTGTCATTAAATGACAGGATACCATCTGTAAGCAGTCTTACGGATTGCAGAAAATTGTATGCAATTACAGGCATAAAGACATTCAGTTCGAAATTTCCCTGGGATGCTGCAAACCCAACAGCTGCATCATTCCCCATAACCTGTACTGCCACCATTGTGAGCGATTCGCACTGTGTGGGATTCACTTTACCGGGCATGATAGAACTCCCCGGCTCATTCTCCGGAATATAAATCTCACCGAGCCCACACCTGGGGCCACTGGATAACCAGCGGATATCATTGGCAATCTTCATCATATCCGCTGCCAGTGCCTTCAGCCCTCCATGTGCAAAGGTAATATCATCTTTGGCAGAGAGTGCATGAAACTTATTCCCGGCAGTAACAAATTCCCTTCCTGTCAGCTCACTGATTACTTTTGCAGCTTCCACATCAAAGCCCTTCGGGGCATTCAAACCGGTTCCTACAGCCGTTCCTCCAAGCGCCAGTTCTTTTAATCCAGGAAGAGATGCTTTCAACATGCCTTTTGTCTTCTCCAGCATGTTTCTCCAACCACTGATTTCCTGTGAGAATTTTATCGGAACGGCATCCTGCAGGTGGGTACGCCCACTCTTTACCACATCTTCATTTTCATTTTCCAGACGTCTGAAAGTATCCGTCAATTTATCCATAGACGGGAAGAGTTTGTCCTCGATGCTCATGACGGCCGCAATATGCAAGGCAGTTGGAAATGTATCATTAGAACTCTGTGACATGTTGATGTGATCATTGGGGTGAAGCAGTTTTTCTCCTGCGATTTCATTCCCGCGGTTGGCGATAACTTCATTGGCATTCATATTGGACTGTGTCCCACTTCCAGTCTGCCATACAAGCAGAGGAAAATGCCCGGTCAGCTCCCCGGCAATCACCTCATCGGAAGCCTTACATATTGCATCCAGTCTTCTGTCATCCAGCTTTCCCAGTCTGTAATTCGTAATTGCCGCCGCCTTTTTAAGTAAGCCAAATGCATGAGTGATTTCTTCAGGCATCTGTTCCCCTCCGATTTTGAAATTCTGTAAACTTCTCTGTGTCTGGGCAGCCCAATATCGGTCTGCCGGTACTTTCATCTCTCCCATGGAGTCTTTTTCGATACGATACTCCAGCTTTTCAAACATACTCCAGTTCTCCCGCTTATACTGTTTTTCAGATACAGAAAACCTGCCACTGGCAGTTTTCCTTGCATACTTTGGTATAAAAAGTTCCACTCCATATTTATTACGTCCCATGGAGTGGAATTTTTATTATTGTAATTATTTCAGGTTCAGTTTAAATCTAATTCATCAATAACAGCTTGCAGCCGCTTTGAACTCTCCTGGAATTTGGTAACCTCTTCCTCACTAAGCGCTACTTCCAGTTTTCCCTTTACTCCTCCCGGTCCGACAACAGTCAGAGTGCTTGTGCAGATATCACTTACTCCATACTCTCCGTGCATCATGGAGGATACTGTAGTAACAGAATCAGAAGCCGCACTGAGCATGCCACAGAGATTTACAACAGCCATTGCCACACCATAGAAAGTTGCACCTTTACGCTTGATGATTTCACCGCCGGAAACATGCACATAGTCCTCCATCTCGTCATGCGTAAATTCCGTAATTTCTTTTCCGATACTCTTCGCAACAGCCGCATATTGTGAGAAAGGAACTCCCGAAACGTTGGCGCATGACCATGGTACGAAAGAAGAATCACCATGCTCACCAAAGACATAAGCATGTATGTTTTTCTGGGCAATACTGAGTTTTTCGGACAATACATAACGAAGCCTTGTAGTATCCAGAAGTGTGCCTGAACCAAGAACATGGCTCTCAGGCAGACCGGAAACCTTTAAAAATGCGTGTGTCATGATATCCACAGGATTGGCAACAATAAGATAAATTGCATTCGGTGCAGCCGGCACAATCTCTTTTGCAATGCTTTTCACGATATTTACATTCGTCTGCGCAAGTTCAATTCTTGACTGACCGGGCTTTCTGGGAAGACCTGACGTAATAATCACAATGTCCGAATCTTTCGCATCTTCGTATGTTCCGGAAATTATGGAAATCGGATCACGAAAAGCTGTACCCTGTACAATGTCCATGGCTTCTCCATCAACCTTTTCCTTATTGATGTCGATCATAACTAGCTCTGAGACATAGCTTTCCTGCGCAAGTGTATAAGTAATTGTCGCCCCTACACTTCCAGCTCCGATAATTGTAATTTTACTACCCATAACCATTCTCCTCTCCGTTTCTCAAGTAAGTTTGATAAATCCTTAACCATTTATCTGACACTATAGTAACCCTATGTTTTTTTTATGTCAATGCGTTTTTGAAATAAATTTGTTTTACGGTTATAGCTCCAGGCTTTTAAACTTGATTTTTTGCCGGACTACAGTTAACTTATCATAGAGCTGCGGGCAATTTCAGCCGCATCTACAGCATTTTCCGTATATCCATCCGCACCTATTTCATCGGCGAATGTCCTTGTTATAGGCCCTCCTCCAACCATAACTTTAAAATCTTTCCTGTTATGCAATGCATTCAGAGCATGTACAATACGACGCATCTCCGGCATGGAGGTAGTAAGCAAAGAAGAAATACAGACAATGTCCACATCGGGGTTATCTTTTACAGCTTCCACAAAACGCCTCGCTGAAACGTCCACGCCCAGATCAACCACATCAAAACCCACACTGCGGAACATGATCCCGACCAGATTCTTTCCAACATCATGAAGATCCCCGCCCGCCGTTCCCAGAATTACTTTCCCAAGATACCCGAAATAATCCTGTTCCATATATGGCTCCAGAAAATCCATACCCTTTTTCATCGCTCTGGCAGCCGCCAGAATGCGGGCCACATCACCGTCTTCATCTCTGTAGAAGTGCCCCACCTTCCGCATCGCCGGAAGCATGGCATCATTTAAAATATGTTCCGGATCCATACCAGAATTTACTGCATCCTGTAAAACCTTTAAAACAGTCCTTGGTTTTCCTTCCTCAATTGCGTACCTTATCTCCTCCAATGCACCCATGATAACTACCGCTCCTTATTATATATCCATTAAAAAACAGCTTGTGTAGGTAAGTGTTCCTGCTCCATAATAATAGGGTAAATTGTTATCACTGCATACCTGGCTGACTAAAAGCCCATAAGCTTCCATCGATGATATCCGCCTGTCCGGCATACGGCAAGGTTTATCCGGATAAGTGCATACGCTGCACAGCGTACAACTGCCGCTGCCAAGAGGCAAAACCCTTTTCACCGACTTTAAAAGCTCATCCCTCAGCTTCAGAAACCGTTCCTTATGCTTTTCTTCAATCTCTTTCATTCCTTCAAAATCAAAAGAATCTTCAAGTTCTCCTCTGCTCTGAACAATGATCCCGGCAGGATAAGTTTTCACCTCTTCTTCGCACGCCTCCAAAGAGCCACAACCAGGCGGACATGCCCAATTTTTATCATACATATGACATCTGTCAGCTGCGCACATATTGCGGACTTCAGGGAGCATTTTCAAAGTGCTCACATCAAGCGGTGCTGCCGCCTCAAATCCAAGCCCCAGTGCGGCCTTTACCCATTCTTCTATCATATCATCTTTCCTCCGCATTCGCAAACTCTAATTCATCCACAAATATATCCTGGAATTCCGGTTCCATGGCCAATTCTATAAATTCCACACCTCTTACCAGTTCACAGATTTCCTGAAAAAGTTTTCCGTTCAATGCCGCCAGCTTCGCTCCTTCTCCGGCAGCGTTTCCAATTCCCCTTATCCTATCCTTCAGCTCATAAGGGATTAAGCCGATGATACAGGCACTGTCTGAACTCATATAATTGCCAAAGGCTCCGGCCAAAAGTACCTGTTCAATCTGCTCCGTACCAATCGCCAGTTTCTGCATCAGCATCCTGATTCCTGCAGCTATGGCACCTTTTGCCAGCTGTACTTCTCTTACATCCTTTTGAGAAATCAGTATCTCTTTACTGTCCTCAGACTCATCCGCCTCCTGCAGGATAAACACTGGTTTCCCTTTCCGTGTTTGAAGCCGCCAGGCATTGGCTTTTCCGACTTCTGTCTTCAATTCGTCCGGTTCAGAAAAGCCACCACCGCAGTCAATAAATCCAAATTGTATAAGAAATGCAATTGTATCAATCAATCCCGAACCGCAGATTCCTGCTGCTTTCTGTGCGTCGATGATCTCCAGTTTCAGTTCCTGCCCCTCTGCGTACACGTGGCTGATAGCTCCCCTGGCTCCCCGCATACCACAACCAATCTTCGCACCTTCAAAAGCAGGACCTGCTGCCGTAGAGCAGGTAACAATTCTTTTCCGGTTCCCCATTACCAGCTCACCGTTCGTACCAATATCAATCATAAGTGTCAAGGATTCCAGACGTCCGAAGTCTACAGCCAACATACAGGCTGCCGTATCGGCTCCCACAAAACCTGCAATATTCGGCAGAATCATCACCTTCCCTTCCGGATGGATTCTCAGCCGGCATTCTGCCGCATCCTGTAATATACCTTCCTTTACCTCGGGCACATAAGGTGCTATGACAAGACTTCGGGGAGAGATTCCAAGGAACAGATGATGCATGCAGGTATTCCCTGCAATTGAAACAAGCCGGATATCCTGCGTACTGACTCCTGCTTCCCTGCATGCTGCCGATATCAGATTATTCAAGGCTTTCTGTACTACTTCCTGCATCCTTTTTCCATTATGTTCCAATACGTAATTTGCTCTTGCAATCACATCAGCCCCAAATTGAAATTGCGGATTCATGGTGCTGACAATCGAAAGCTGCCTGCCTGTCTTTCCATCCATCAAATATCCTGCTATGGTAGTTGTACCGATATCAAATGCCATCAGATATCCCTGATCGGCCCCGGGAACCGCCGGAATCACCTCTACACTTCTGCACACTCCTTCTGTCAGAATCTTATGTCTGCTTTCCGTTCTGTCTCCCGTGTGAATCACCATATCATGATCAACTTTTGTCTGACAGGCTAAAACCACTCTCTTCTCTCCATTCAGTTCTTCTATAACGCTGCATTTTCCACATATTCCCCTGCCGCCGCAGGGGGCATCCGGCTCCAGCCCAGCCAAACGCTCCGCTTCCAGAATTGTGGTATTTTCCATGACCTCAAAGGTATTTCCCAAAGGTAAAAACTTTATTTTATATCCCGCCATCTTCACCACCCTTTCACCGCTCATACTTTACTAGAAAGAAGGCTGCTGCACGATACCATGCAGCAGCCTGATTAATCATAAGAAGGGTAACTTTCATTTAAACAAGTGATTTTGCCAAAGTTGCTGCAGAAGCAGCATCTTCAGAATATCCATCGGCTCCGACCTCATCTGCAAAAGCCTGCGTAATCGGTGCGCCGCCTACCATAATTTTAATATCCTTACGGAAATCCTGTGCCGCCAGAGCAGATACAGTATCACGCATAGCAGGCATTGTAGTGGTCAGAAGTGCGGACAGTGCTACAATCTTTGTGTCCGGATTTTCGTTCACTGCAGCTATGATTTTATCCGCCGGGACATCAACGCCAAGATCGATTACTTCAAAGCCTGCGCTTTCCAGCATCATGGCTACAAGATTTTTACCGATATCATGAAGGTCGCCTGCAACAGTTGCTATAATCAGTTTTCCCAATGCTCCGGTTGCATCGCTTGCCAGGTGCGGTTTTAAAACCTCTACTCCAACCTTCATGGCTTTTGCAGCTACCAGCATCTCAGGAACAAAGATTTCATTGTTTTTGAATTTTTCTCCTACGATACCCATTGCATCAATCATACCCTTGTTCAGGATCTCGACCGGATCACATCCTTCATCCAATGCAGACTGTACCGCAGCCCCGATCTGTTTTGCTTTTCCCTTTTCAACTAATGCAGCAACTTCTTCAATTTTAGACATAATTAATTTCCTCCGCTTTTTTTATTTGTTCCAATACCGTTTCCGCGCGGTATCAGTACACAAAAATAATCTTTACTTTGCTTCCGGTTTGCTGAACAGCCCGTCACGGTAAGCACCTATGTATTCCATGCAATAATCATCTTGTCCGAGCAATGCTTCTGTGGCATAGATAAGCCCCAGCATATCCCTGTTCGTGGGATCAAGTATTCCGCTGTCAAGTCCCGCATTCATCGCCAGAACTGTAAATCCAAGATTTACATACTTACGCATCGGCAGATTAAAGGATATATTGCTGACTGCCGCTACAATGTGAATATCGGGATACTGGTTCCTCACTGTACTGATAACCTCTACGTTCATGGCAATCCCGTCCTCAGAAGTGCATAGCATCTCTACCAGCGGGTCAATATAGATTCTGGAAGGTTTAATCCCATATTCCTTTGCCTTTGCCATAATATTGTTAAATACCCTCAGACGGTCTTCCGCGGTCTTTGGAATTCCCGTATCATCACTGCAAAGGGCGATAACGTTCCATTCTGTGTCAGCAATCAATGGGAAAATCTTGTCAATCTTGTCCCCCTCCATGGATACAGAATTGATAAGACCCGGACGCTTACAGTATGAAAATACTTCTGCCAGTACTGCAGGGCTTGGGCTGTCAACGCTGATTGGAAGATCTGTGACTTCCTGTATGCAGTCAATCATCCACTTAAGGGTCTCAACTTCCTCTGCCTCCGGTACCGACGCACAGCAGTCAATGAATGTAGCATTGGCTGCAGCCTGTATTTTGGCTCTTTCTTTAATAAATTCCGAGTCTCTTTCTGCAATAGCTTTTGCCACAATCGGAATCGATCCATTGATCTTTTCACCAATGATTATCAATTGTGTTACCTCCTCTTATTTGGGCAGCCTCACAATATGACGCAAAAGGACTGCACCTAAGTTTGTTTACTATTACATTTTAGCAGACTTCTTTTTTAGGCAACATCCGCAGATGTATTGACATTTAGCTTCACTTTTCATACAATGTGTATGAAGTGATTAAGGAGGAATTTAAAGTGAAATTAAGTGAACGTATCATCTGCGAAGAATTATCATCCCACTTTCAGATTTCATTGTCAATCAGCACAAAAACCGTACTGAATCTGGGACGTCCGTATATCTATGACCCATCCCATGAGCCTTTAAAAAATCATGTGGTCATCTGCCGGGAGCAGCTGCCTGAATCCTGGGAATACCAAACAGATGACGATTATTTCATTCTGCTTCTGACACATACTGACAAAAAAGCGGAACATGATGCGGGCAAAGTGCTGAAACTTCCGGATTATATCGATATATGGGAGCTGTTCAATTATATCCAGTCCGTCTTTGACAGATATGATACCTGGGATGAATCCCTTCGTAGAATCGTTCAGCAGGAGGAGTCTCTGTCTGCTCTTCTTGATGTTAGTTTTCCAATTTTTGGGAATCCATTACTTCTCCGGGCATCCGACTATTTTTTACTGGCTTATTCGTCCGTCATTGAAGAAAAACCGGAGCTCTTTCATCTGACGGATCCAAACCTGAACTTTGAAAATCTGACCACCTGTAAACTGGACCCACTCTACAGTCAGGCACAATATTATCAGGAACCTTTTTTCTTTCCTGAGTATTTTACAGGTTCCAGAGAGTTGTGTGTGAATTTATTTGAACACCGGATATTCTCCTACCGCCTGATTCTTTCCGAAGAATTAAAGAAAATTGATACGGCCAGTGCTCCCCTTTTAGCACATCTGTCTGAATACATAAATCTCTCCTTGTCCAGAAGCGGTGCCGATAATGACCATGCAGGATACTCCCTGGAACACCTTTTAAGGGAAGTTATTGATAATAACCTGTCTGACTATACGCTTCTGGACAACCGTTTTTCGGAATACGGCTGGCTTTCTTCCCATGATTATTGCTGTCTGAGCCTGAAGACCGCCTCTCTGGACCGGCAGAATCTGACCGCAAAGTATATCTGTCACTATTTTGAAGAAATTATTACCGGGGCCTGTGCCTTTCAGCAGAATGAAGATATTATTATCTTTGTAAATCTGACACGATTCGGTAAAAACGCAGAGGATCTGATAACCTCATGTGTAGAGTTTTTAAGAGACAGTTTTTTGAAAGCAGGCATCAGCAACCCCTTTCACGGAACCTATGATCTGTATTATTGCTGCATGCAGTCCCGGATTGCTCTGGATATCGGCACGCGTCACCATCCTTATCGTTGGATTCATCGGTTTGATTCGCTTTCATTGATCTGGCTTTTGGAAAACTCCACCGGAAAGATGCCCGTACATCTTGCCTGTTCACAAAAAATCCTTCTTCTGAAAAATTATGACATAAGCCATAAATCCGACTACTGCAAGACTCTGGAAGTCTATCTTAAAAATCATCTGAATGCCGTGGCTGCCGCCCGGGATTTATACATTCACCGCAGTACCTTCCTGTATCGGCTGGATCGGATCAAGGAACTGGCCGGGATCGATTTTGAAGATGAGGATCAGTTGTTTTACCTTAATCTCTCTTACCGGATTCTTCAATTGGAAGGGACAGTTTCTCTGGAAAGATTTGAACTCCATCATTAGAATTGCACCCTCCTACAATTCGTCGGAAGTTCCGAAAAACTTTCAAACGTTCTGGGGTATTAACGAATCTTCAGGCTCTGGTTATAATGGACTTAACCAATAGGACAAACTGCGCAGTTGATCTGTTGAATAAAAGTCTCAAGGAGGACTATATGGAGAGCCAAAAGAAGAAAGGCAGCGGAAAACCTAAAGGGCTGACTGGCCCCCTCAAGTATTTTTACGGTGTCGGAGATTTCGGCTTCACGTTGATGACGAATGTAGAATCCTACTTCTTCAACGTGTTTCTTACAAATCTGGCACAGTTTTCTCTGGGTACAGTTTCGGTCATAACCACGACAGCAAGCATGGTGGATGCCTGTCTGTCCTGGATTTATGGTGCGGTACTGAACAGTATCAGACCGAAGAAATGGGGAAGATATCGTTCCTGGCTGATTCTGGTGCCATGGATTGTACCATTTCTGTATGCATTTCAATTTATAAGCCTTGGAAATAAAGCACTTTCGGCGGTTGTCATCACCGTGGCTGCCATCGTAAGCCATGTTGTCTGGAATTTTGCCTATGTGGCCAACGTCTCGATGATCAGCGTTGCCGGAAAGACTGCAGAGGATCGTTCGCATCTGGCATCCACCCGTGCTTTCTGGGCAAACCTTTCCAAAGTTGTTTTTTCTTATGTAGGAGCACCTTTGGCAGCCGTATTTGCGGGTTTTATCGGTAAAGTAAACCAGTATGCGGCTGTTGCCTTCTGTCTCGGTGTGTTCATGGCTGTTTTATATTTTATACATTTTCGCATGTTTGAAGGATATGAAGAAGAGGTTTCCAAACCTTCCACTGCTTCCAAAAAACAGGACAAGACCCGGACTTCAGGCAGTGATCTGGTGAAATCACTGCTTCAGAATCCTTCACTTATTGCGTTGATGTTCGCGGATCTTACAAAATATATGTTTAATTTTGTCTGTGCCGGAATCGCCATATACTACTTTATGTATGTAGCAAAGAATGACAATCTGCTGAAGGTATATATTCTGATTTCAAATCTGCTGTGCGTGGTGGGATCTTATTTTGCAAAGAATCTCTCTAAAAAGTTCAGTACAAGAAACACGACCATCTTTACGATGCTGGCCATGGCCGTTGTCATGATTGCAGCCAATTTTGCATTTGACAATTATTACATGGTAATAGCTCTTATGAGTATTGCACAGCTGGGTTATGGGATTGCCTATGCATCGACCCCGGCTCTCTATGCAGATACAATCATCTACAGTGAGTGGAAAACACGTAAAAATGCGGCGGGGTGGATTTCAGGTCTGCAGAATGTACCCCTTAAAATTGCCATCGTGACCCGGGGAATCATTATCTCCGCCTGTTTGGGCCTCGCCTCTTTCTCGGCAGATATTGACCCGTCTGCGGCAAGTATGGAATTACAGCGGGGAATTTGTATTGGTTTTATGGTCATACCGGCAATCGCTCTGATTCTGGGTGCTCTCATCCTGATTTTCGGTTTTAAACTGACAAAGGAAAAAATAGAGCAGTATCAGGCAGAAATTGCATCCAGGCAATCATAAATTATGTGCTGTAAGGCACTCAAAAAAATGGAGGTTACTATGTTGACAGCAAAAGAAAACTTATTGGAAACTTTAAAACCCGGCGGACATCCTGACCGCTTTGTCAATCAATACCAGCCTTATGTCCCTGTTATGAATGACCCGGTATTCCGTTTTACCAGAGGCAACCGGGTAAAGGGCTCTGTCACCAGAGATGTCTTCGGAACCGAAATTGTATGGCCCGAGGATCAGTTTGCGGCAATGCCTCACGTTACTGCTGAAAACAAAGTTTGCCCGGATGTTACAGAATGGAAAAAGTATGTCAGAATCCCGGATTTACGTGCAAACTGCACAGACTGGAAGGATGCAAAAGAAAAAGCGTCCACTGTCGACCGGAAGGAGCATCTGGTTTTGGGCTTTATGGGTACCGGACTCTTTGAAGAGCTGCATTTTTTAATGGGATTTGAAGATACTTTGATGAATCTTCTGATGGAGCCTGAGGATATGGCAGAACTGGCTTCGGCTGTTGCCGAATACCGCTTTACATATGCACAGCTTTTATGTGAGAACCTGAAGCCCGACATCATCCTTTCTCATGATGACTGGGGTGCCAAGAACAGCATGTTCTTCAGCCCTGAAATCTGGCGTGAGATTTTCAAGCCTCACTATAAAAAGATGTATGATATGATTCACAGTTATGGTATACTTGTGATGCACCATGCAGATTCCTTCCTTGAACCGATTGTAACTGAGATGCCTGAAATCAGCGTGGATATCTGGCAGGGTGTCTTACCTCAGAATGATATTGTCAGTATGGGAAAGGAACTTCAGGGTAAGATGGGACTGATGGGCGGTATTGATGCCGCTCTCGTAGACCGTGAGGATGCAACAGAAGAACAAATACGCACAGTTGTGCATGAAGCCTGTGCAAAATACCGTAATGTTCCCGGGTTTATCCCATCTCTGACCTATGGACTTTCAGGGAGCATCTTCCCGCACGTGGATCCTATTATCGCAGATGAAATTGACCGGTGCAGCAAGGAGATGTTTTAAATCATGAAATATAGCCCTCCTGCTCATCGCAGGAGGGCTATATTTATGAAAGAAAAAAGCAGTGGACAAAAACAGGAACTTAGGATTGATATTCAGATTATCCTGGACAGGCTGGACATTACTCCGGAAAATCTCAGCTATTGCAGAGGCAGAAGCACTTTATCCCTCATAGCACCCAGGCTTTTCAAGAGCTGTGCTTCCCTGAAGCAAAACTACGTCTATCTTGCATTAGAGGAAGAACTTCCCTTGGATCCCCCTTCAAGTCCTTTTGCACTTATTGTCATCGGCTGGGCTCCGAAATCCTATCATAATACCCTGTTCCACCTTGTAGAAGTTAAAGAACCGATTGATATTTACCATTTACTTCAACAGATTCAGCAAATATTTGAAGAAATATACCATTGGAAGGATCAGCTTCAATATGCCCTTAATCATGATCTGGGCATCGGGGAGTTATGCAGAATCGGTCTGGATTTTTTTAAAAACCCTTTATTTATTCATGACTCTCAGTTTAATATTCTGGCATGCCCACTGCATACTCCCGAAATGCCCGCCTGGAGCTGTAATGAGCATACCGGGTTTGAAACAGTTCCCCTGGAGCTGGTGAATGACTTTAAAACGGATCCCGAATACCAGCAGACACTCATAACCAGAGGTGCTGACATGTTTTCTGCCGGTCTGAGAGGATACAGGATTCTTTATGTGAATATCTGGGACAATGATGACCACTATAAAGGAAGACTCTGTATTGATGAATTACAGAGTCCTATTCTGCCCGGTCACTTCATGCTGGCTGAATATTTTATATCTGTAATCAAAATTGCCATGATGCGCAGAAACTACGGAGTGCAAAGCTTTTATCGGCCTTATGAGCAATTCTTTCAGGATATGCTGAATCATGCAGTCACAGACCCTGTTCTAATACAGGACGGACTTGATGCAGCAGGCTGGAAGATGGATGATTGCTATCTTTGCATACATCTGAGTAACGACCAGCGCAAAATCAGCTATCTGTCCGTAATCAGCACCTGCAACTATATAGAAGGAAAGCTTTCCGATACCGTGGCCTTTCCGCACAGGGATGGAATCGCCATACTGATTCGCAACGCCGACCAACAGGAATATATGCCACAGATTTCCTACATCATCCGAGAGGGGCTTTTTAAGGCAGGCATCAGCAATCTCTATCATAATTTCGAAGACACCTGCTTTTTCTACCGTCAGGCAGAACTTGCTTTGAAATACGGTCTGAAAAAAAATCCTATGATCTGGTGTCATCATTTTAAAGACTGCATCCTTGACCATATTCTGTTATGGGGTACCACTGAATTGCCTGCACGCGTACTCTGTCCTGAAGGACTTTTGTATCTTAAATCCTATGATGCCGAAAATGACGCACAGCTATATCACACATTACAGGTCTATCTGGACAACGAGCGTCATGCCACGCAGACAGCCAGAGATCTCTTCATTCATCGCAGTACACTCTTCTATCGTCTGGACCGTATTCTGGAAATTCTTAAACTGGATCTGAAAAATTCGGGAAACAGGCTCTATCTGCAAATGTGTTTTCGATTGCTGGAAGAATAATTAGGTTGACGAAAATAAAAAAACCTACTAAGGTATACATGAGCATATTTGAAACAAAGAGAGGATACATCGATGAACAAAAAAGAAATCAGTGAAGTCAAAAAATTATTTACCCCCTCCCACTGTGCAATTACCCGTATCTGCGGATGCTATGTGGATGCTGAAAAGAATCAGCGTATGAAGATGAAAGAGGCATTTCTTTCTCTGCCTGAGGAAGAGATGTTTAAATATTTTAATATTTTCCGAAAATCCCTCTCCGGCTCCATCGGAAAAAATATCATGATTATGGAGTTTCCGCTGGAACAGGAAATGGAAGAAGGGACCCAGGAATTTCTTTTGAAGATACGTGACAGTGAATTAAAGGATGATGTATTACTCCAGGAATTTTATCAGCGCGTAATGGAAACCTATATTTACGCTGAAAACTACTACATTATCCTGATACATGGTGCCTATGATGTCCCGGGCCGCGCTTCTGACAACCTGGACATGGAGGATGCATCGGACTATATCTACAATTTTATCCTCTGCAGCATCTGTCCGGTCAAGCTCTCGAAACCGGGGCTGATGTATAATTCAGAGACAAATCATATGGAAAACCGGATTCAGGACTGGCTTGTGGAAGTACCGGATAACGGTTTTTTATTCCCTGCTTTTAATGACCGGAATACAGATATACATAGCCTGCTTTACTATGCAAAAAATCCGGAGATTCTGCAAACCGATTTTGTTGATCAGTTTCTCGGATGCCAGACTCCTCTTTCTGCCAAAACACAGAAGGAAACTTTCCAGTCTTTGATTGAAGAAACCCTGGATAACACTTGCAGCTTTGAAACAGTTATGAATATCCACGAGAATCTGAATGAATTAATTGAAGAGCGCAAAGAAGAACCCGAACCTGTTACTCTTAATAAGCAGGAAGTTAAAAAGCTTTTTGCTGACAGTGGCGTAGAGAACGCTAAGCTGGAGGAGTTTGACACCCACTATGAGGCACTGGCCGATGAAAAAACCAGCTTCGTCGCCTCAAATCTCGCCAATGTCCGAAGCTATGAAATCAAAACTCCTGACGTAGTTATTAAAGTTACCCCTGATAAGGCACAGCTCGTAGAAACCCGGATGATTGATGGAGTCCCCTATATTATGATTCAGGCTACGGACCTGGTGGAAATTAATGGTATCACTGTCCGGACGCCAAAATCCGATGATTCTGATACAACCACGATTTAATACTTTACGAATCGACAAGTTTGTGAGAAAATAGACAAGATGCAAAAACAAATACGATTTTTGCGAAATCACATCACTTAAGTTATTATTGAAAGGAGTCAAACGAATGATTTATTCACATGAAGTAGAAATGATGTGTCCTGTTACCCAGGGTGTACATCACGGTGCTGCTCCGATTCCGGAACAGGCAAAGTGGGTACAGGCAAAAGAAATCAAAGATATCTCCGGTCTTACACATGGAGTAGGCTGGTGTGCTCCTCAACAGGGTACCTGCAAACTTACCCTAAATGTTAAGGATGGCATCATTCAGGAGGCACTTGTAGAAACCGTTGGATGTTCAGGGATGACCCATTCCGCTGCCATGGCATCTGAAATTCTTCCGGGGCTTACCCTTCTGGAAGCACTGAACACAGATCTTGTATGTGACGCTATCAATACAGCTATGAGAGAATTATTCTTACAGATTGTATACGGAAGAACACAGAGTGCGTTTTCAGAGGATGGACTTCCAATCGGTGCAGGACTTGAGGATCTGGGAAAAGGACTGCGTTCTCAGATTGGTACCATGTACGGTACTCTGAAAAAAGGACCTCGTTATCTTGAGATGACCGACGGTTATGTAACAGGCATCGCCCTTGATGCGGATGGCGAAATCATAGGCTACAAGTTCGTAAACTTTGGTAAGATGATGGAGTTCATCAAAGGCGGAGATGACGCTAATACTGCTTATGAAAAAGCTTCAGGACAGTATGGACGCGTTGATGATGCTGTTAAAATCATTGACCCGAGAAAAGAGTAGGAGGACGAAAAATCATGGCTTTATTTGAATCATATGAGAGAAGAGAAAAACAGATTCTGGCAAAGTTAGCTGAATACGGAATCAACTCCATTGAAGAATGTTCAGAAATCACGAAGGCTGCCGGCATGGATGTATATCAGATAATTGAAAACATTCAGCCAATCTGTTTTGAGAATGCAAAATGGGCGTATACCGTAGGTGCCGCGATCGCAATAAAAAAAGAATGCAGAAAAGCTGCTGATGCTGCTGCTGCAATCGGCGAAGGGCTCCAGTCTTTTTGTATCCCCGGTTCCGTTGCTGATCAGCGTAAGGTAGGCCTTGGACATGGCAACCTGGGTAAGATGCTTCTGGAAGAAGATACCGAATGCTTCTGTTTCCTTGCCGGACATGAATCCTTTGCCGCTGCTGAAGGAGCTATTGGTATTGCTGAAAAGGCAAACAAGGTACGCAAACAGCCTCTTCGTGTTATATTAAATGGTCTTGGAAAAGATGCTGCTCAGATCATCTCCCGTATCAATGGATTTACTTATGTTGAGACAGAGATGGATTATCACACAGGCGAGGTAAAAGAAGTATTCCGCAAATCTTATTCCGAAGGACTTCGTGCCAAGGTTAACTGCTATGGCGCGAACGATGTTACAGAGGGTGTTGCAATTATGTGGAAGGAAAATGTAGATGTATCCATCACGGGTAACTCCACCAATCCTACACGTTTCCAGCATCCGGTTGCAGGTACATACAAAAAAGAGCGTCTGGAAGCCGGTAAAAAATACTTCTCCGTTGCTTCAGGCGGCGGTACAGGACGTACCCTTCATCCAGACAATATGGCTGCAGGCCCTGCTTCCTACGGCATGACCGATACGATGGGACGTATGCACAGTGATGCACAGTTTGCAGGCTCTTCCTCCGTTCCGGCCCATGTGGAAATGATGGGACTGATCGGAGCAGGAAACAATCCGATGGTCGGAATGACCGTGGCTGTAGCGGTAGCTGTAGAGGAAGCTGCAAAAGACGGAAAATTCTAAGATTTTTTTAATACAGGGGACTTGCCGTAACATAAGACGTTGCAGCAAGTCCTATTTTACGTTGTTTTTTTGATACTAAGCATCTGATTATTCTGAAAAAAATCTTTCCACGGATCCTCACCGGTTATTCTCCTTAACGCTTCGTTCATATCAATACCGTCAGGAGCGATGTTATCAAGCTCCCCCCATTGAATGGGCATGGAAACTTTGGCCCCTTCCCGCGCTCTTATGGAATAGGGTGCGACGCTTGTGGCTCCTCTTCCATTTCGTATCCAGTCTATAAAAATCCGATTCTTACGCTTTGCTTTTCTGACATTACTCGTATAGCGATCCGGCCATTTCTGTTCCATCACTATAGCTACCTGCTTTGCAAAGCCGTAAAACGTCTCCCAGTCTGCTCCCGGCTGAAATGGTACTACCACATGATATCCTTTGCCTCCGCTGGTTTTAAGATAAGAATTCAATGACAGCTCGGCCAGAATATTTCTGACATCCCGTGCACCCTGGCGAACCTGGCTTATCTCCATTCCTTCGTCCGGATCCAGATCAAATACCATGACATCCGGCTTTTCAAGCTTCCTAACAGAACTTCCCCATGTGTGGAATTCCACCGCGCATCTTTGCGTCTCGGATAAAAGCCCCGATAAATCCTCAACATAAAAGTACTCCGACACCTCCCCGGTGTCTGCAGAAACCGGAAATGTTACAATTCCTTTGCTTCCGGAGCTTGGATGCTTCTTGAAAAAACTTGTCTGTGTAATCCCTTTTGGGCAGCAGACAATGCTTAAGAGCCTGTGCCCTACATAAGGCAGCATGCGTTTCGAAACTTCCGCGTAATACCGAACAATATCACCCTTGGTCACCTGCGGCTTCTCAAACATCACCTTGTCCGGATTGGTGATGTGTACACCTTCGATAATTATGCTGCCTCCATCTGTTTTCTTAAATTCTTTCTCCCCTTCGGACTGTTCTGACTGTACTTCTTCTCTCCCATCCTCTTTCATGTTTTCCCTGGAATCCTCCGGCTTCACATCCCGGGGGGACTTGTCTGTCCGCAAGCCTTTAAAGCTTGCCTGTCTTAACAGATGTTCGCGGGTCCACTCTGCAAATTTGATTTCTGCTACCAGTTCAGGTTCCAGCCAGATAAGCGTCTCCTTTCCCCTGGGCTTTGGAGATAATATAAAGGGTGACTCCATCCTTTTTTTATCCGCAAATTTCTCCATCAACATCTTTATATCTGCCTCCCGGAATCCTGTTCCTGCACGTCCTACATACATAAACACGCCATTTTTGTAGACCCCAAGAAGCAAGGAACTGATATCCCTTGCATGTTTCTCCGAAATTGTGTAACCGCCTATCACAAACTCCTGCCTCTTTCCACACTTCAGCTTAATCCAATCCCCGTTTCTCGTTCCACTATAGACAGATTCAGGTTTTTTCCCTATGATTCCTTCCATACCCATTTTGCAGGCTGCTGTAAAGCAGTCCTTCCCGCCTCCTCTTACATGACGACTGTAATAGAGATTTGCAGGGGCATGCACCAATAATTCTTCCAATACCCTTTTTCTCTCCATCAGTGGATGATTTCTGAAATCCTCACCATCCAGTGCAAGGAGATCAAAAAGGATGTAAGTCAGGCTTCCGCCTTGTCTGTCCTTCATATAATCCTGCAAGGCCTGAAAATTGGTCTTTCCTGATGTGTCCGTAACTGTCATTTCGCCATCCAGGACCATGGCTCTCCCCGCTGCAAGCTCCACAAGGGCTTGTGCTGCCCTATAAAACTTTCCTGTATAGTCCTGTCCATTTCTGGTCATCAGGCGGGCATGATTGCCTTCTACAAATGCTGCAATCCGAAATCCATCATATTTCAACTCATAGAGCCAATCTTCACCCGAGGGCACTTGGGAAACAAGTTTGGCAAGCTGGACATGCGTATTTTCAAAAGGATTCCTTGTGATTTTTTCTGTTTCCCCCTTTTCGATTTCCTCCATGGTACGTCCGGTCCTGATACTTGTTATAAATTCAGATATTCCGTCCTCATTTTTTACGTATGCATCTTTTTCCTTCATCAAAAGCCAGGGCTGTGATTTTTCTCCTTCTTTCGCTTTTAAGCGGATTAAGGCCCACTTTCCCTTAAGACGTCTGCCATCAAGAAACATTTTAATCTGGCCTGCCTTAAGCCCTTCTTCTACATCTCCGCGAGGCTCCCAGTACCCCTCATCCCAAAGCATAACGGTTCCTCCGCCGTACTCTCCCCTGGGAATCGTTCCTTCAAATTCCCTGTATGCAATGGGATGATTTTCTACCTGTATGGCAAGTCTTTTTTCATGCACGCTATAAGAAGGCCCCTTTGGTACTGCCCAACTCAGCAGAACCCCCTGCCATTCCAGACGAAAATCATAGTGATCACTTCTTGCCATATGATGCTGGACGACAAATCTCAAGGCATCAGATGAACCCTCAGTGATACCCTCCGGCTCACAGGTTCTCGCAAAGTCTCTTTTCTGTCTGTACACACCGATTCCTGTATCCATATTCATCGCTATGCCGTTTCCTTATCTTTTTTCGCTCTATCCACGCTCGCCTTCAGTGCTTCCATAAGATCAATCACCTTTCCGGTGCCCTGCGTCTCGGGAGCCACAACCTCTTTTCCTGCTATTTTTGTTTCGATGAGTGCACGAAGCCTTGTCTGGTATTCATCTTTATACTTAGCGGGATTAAAAGGAGTATCCATAGAATTAATCAGTGTTGACGCCATTTGAATCTCCTGATCGGATACCTCCGGTTTCGTATAGGGCTTTTGCAATTCTTTAATTTCATCAGCATAAAACATTGTAGAAATTAAAATCCCTTCTTCTCTGGGAATAATGGCCATCAATGTGTCTTTGGTTCCTAAGACGGTTTTACCTATGGCTATTTTCTGTTCCTTCATCAGTGCTGAGCGAAGCAGTTCAAAGGCCTTTTCCCCTCCTGCTTCCGGAACTGCCTGATAGGTTTTCTCATAGTAAACCGGAGAAATCTGATTTAAATTGGCAAAATGGAGAATCTGAATCGATTTTTCTTTTTCCGTCTTAATTTTCTCAATTTCCTCATCTGTGATAACGACAAACTTATCCTCATCATATTCAAATCCTTTTACAAGATCCCTGGATGTAATTTCTTTACCGCAATGAGCACATGTTTTCTTATATCGGATACGGCTGTTATCTTCTTTATGCAGCTGATTAAAATGAATATCATTATCCTGTGTCGCTGTAATCATTGCGATTGGGATTGCGACCATTCCAAAGCTTATAACTGATTTTCGCGAAAACATATATGCACCTCCTTTTGCATATTATTTCCGGATTGGCAGCAAATATCCGCTAAAGACCTCGTGTCAGCACATATTCCCGTTTTATCATCAACAGTCTTTCGATTTGTTTCAGAATATAAAATAAAATTGCTCTGGTCTCAAATTCTTCACGGCTGTTCGGAAGTTCCTGGTTCTTTAAATCCAAAAGCAGAATATCAAGCTCCTGCAAAAGCTCTGTCACCGTATTGTCTCTGTGGTAGTCGTTCTCAATCCTCTTCAGTAAGATACCAACCTGGTTTGCCTGTCTGGGCAGGCAGGATATACGATTTAGGTTGTCATAGATATCCTGCAGAATAATGCTTTGTTTCTCCCGCATCTGGATGTAGTCCACCTCTGAAGTATCTTTCTTCCAAAGTGCATTATTATAATTATTCAGTGCACATTCCATAGCCTGCCTTAAGGTCTCCTTAAGCTGTTCCAGACGGTCAGAATTCTCATTCGACTCCTTATCTTCAATAAGTCGGTAAGCCATGGTACTTAAAATTCCTTTGATTTGCTCATCCACGCCATCCGCCAGTTTTTCAAACAGACTCTTTTTCTTCCGGAGATGCATATTAACTAAGATTCCAACGGTGGTCCCTATAAAAAAGAGCGCAGTTTCATTGATGAGCATTGCAGCAGACATAGACTGCTCTGCCAAAAAATGAGTGATGAGTACAGAATCCATAGCAATCGCTTCCTCCCACCCCATGTAAAGACAAAGCAGCGCGAATAGCAGCAGATAGCAGGCAAAAGCGAAAAGAGTGAATCCGAGGAAATAGAAGGATGCCGCTGAAAGAAGAAGTGCACATAGATAGGCAAGTGTCCGGTTCCGGGCACTGTTCAGGGTTTCCTTCTTTGTATTTTGAATGCTCAATACTGTGATAATACCGGATGTGGCGGAATATTCCAGTCCCAGTTCTGCCGCTGCTGCAATTGCCAGTACTGCTGCAAAGGCTATTTTTACACCTTTTATTATCTTATCCCTATTCAACATATTTATCTGTGCCTTGTCCTTGCTTTTTATTTTATTATAAGGCATTCTACTATGTTGTACAATCATAAAACATTGTCCAGTTCTGTAGAAATTGCAAATACTCCACGTGTTACTGTATTTCTTTGCCGCTACTATCCGGGCCGCCTAGGGTGCCACTCCGACCTATGTCTGCGCCGCCTGGGCCGCCGCCCTGGCCTCTATCCATGCCATTTGCACCTCCGCCCATGCCGCCTTGACCTCCACTTATCGTTCCTGTCATAATGTTTACAGAATCAGGTGTGATATCTGCCACTTTCGTGTCAGCTGAATACAAGCTATATGTTTCACCTTGTGTGAGTGAAGGATTGCTTATAATCACCGCTTGATATGTCTTAGCCGGGGTAATTGAAGCAATCTCATTCCCGGAAGAATCTTTTAAAATAACCTGTGTTCCCGCACTCTGGGTGGAATCATAGCCATAGATCAAGCTGTATTGTGTGGAGCTGTCCGAGAAGAGTTGTGCCATATCCGAGGTTCCCACTCCTACCAGGGTACCTCCGGTAATCTCTCCGGTTCCATTATAATCCAGAATTCCATTTCCACCGCTAATCGTTCCGTCAATGCCGATCTCACCGCCTGTGATGGACAAGCTGCCATTCGAATCTATAGAGTCGCCTTCTGCATTGATGTAGAGCTTTCCGCCATTAATTACGACCAAAACACTTTCATCATTCTCCATCGCTCCTCCCATACCACCTTTGCCTGACATATCATCCGTTGTCTCATCTGTTGCCGTATCATCCGTTAACCCATTAGATCCGTTGATTCCATCATCTGAGGAAATAACCGATATATCCCCGCTGTTTATAGTGACAACGGTTCCTTCAATCCCTTCATTGCTCTTTTCAATCTGTATGATGCCTCCGTCTATTGTAACCGTACTGTCTGCATGAATAGCATCATCTCCGGCATTAATGGTGATTTTTCCTTCCGTAATGGAGACATCTGTTGCAGAGTGAAGTGCGTCTTCTGCCGAGGTAAGGTTTAAAGTACCGCCGCTGACAGCAATATAATCCTTGCCGCTTATCGCATGATTTGCAGCATCGACAGTGATCGTTCCGTTTATGATTTTCAGTCCATCCTTTCCGTGGATTCCATTTTTATAGTTCCCCTCTACTGTGAGTGAACCGGATCCATTGATGGTAATCTCATCTTTACTGAAGATAGCAGCATCCGGTTCCTCATCTTCATCAATCTCGCTGTAAGAACTTCCGTCTGTAACTGTATTCTCAGTTCCTTCTGCAAGCGTGATGATTATTTTAGCACTCTGTTTTCCATCTATGACCGCACCGTCAGAGGAAGTGATGGATGCTCCGTTCAATATCAGATGAATTACGTCGTCAGATGCTGCATCTACCACTATCTGGCCTTCCGACAAAGTTCCGCTTACAATATAAGTTCCTGCACTTTTAATAGTAATGATTCCCCCGATTCCGATGCACCGGATCCATCAATCTCTGTGGAAGTATCTGAGAGCGTAAGCACTGTTGCATCCTTCTCACTCCAGGCTTCATTTTTATCGTTATCGTCATAAGTAATCTCCGCTGCTTTGACTGCTGATGCGGTCGTTGCAGATGCAACTGACTGAGCAGAAGAACCTGTTGTTGCAGAGCTCGTACTTGCTGTAGCGGTGCCTGCTGTGCCCCCACATCCCGTCACACCTCCTGCAAGCACAATGGATAATAATAAAATTATATATTTTCGTCTCATAATGTTATATCCTTTCTCTATAATTCCTCACGGTTTACCGCCGGTCTTCCGCAGAATATGTTTAAATTTCCGTTTCGGCACCTGAGGTCGTCTAAAAATGCCTTTTCTTTACTCTGGTCTTTCAGTACAACTCTGTATTGCAGTTCATACAGGCTTCCCATATTGACGGTGCGTACTTTATTGAGCTCTGCCGATATTGTGTAAGTTTCAAATACATCGTCAAAGATATTCTGATAGTCCAAATTTTCAGGAATCGTAATCTTCAAATCCTTTTCATACTGATTTTCTCCTATCATCGGAAGAACCATAAGCAGGATTTGAATAAGTGCTACAATCACAAACAATACGGCTGCAATTCCCACATAACCAACGCCGGTTGCCAGCCCAATGGCCATTGCCAGAAATATACTTCCTATTTCCCTTGAATTTCCCGGCAGGGATCGGAAACGTACCAGCGAGAATGCACCCATGACAGCAACACCCGTTCCGAGATTTCCGTTTACGATCATAATAACTACCTGTACAATTACCGGCAGAATAGCCAGTGTAAGCAGAAAGTTCTTTGAGGCTCTGTTTTTATAGCAGTGTACAAGTGCGATCATAACTCCAAGTATTAAAGATGCAGCGGTGCATATCAGAAATTGCTCCACACTGACTGCAGATGTATCTGCGGATAATAAAATACTATTAAGCAATGCCAACACCCCCTTTTGCATGTGCGAATCTCTGCAGTGATTTCTGATAGAGCAGATACCGCTCCGGTAAGAGATACCGTTTATAATAAGTGCCATATTTAGAATAAGATACCGGGAAAATCTTCAGTTCTGATAAAAGCTTCGCAAGCCAGACCGGCATTGCCCCCGGAATTTTTATCTCCATGAGAAGTTGGTCGTCTTCTAGAAGCGAAATTCCATATCTTTCTTTCCCAAGCTGCAGATCTGTCTGCCGACAGGTAATATGTTCGTCAAACGTTATGCGGAGATTTGTGTCTTCAAGACCAGATAATGCCACACGGTCATAAGCTATATATGCCGCTGGAACAACCTGATACCTATCGATTGCGAAATCAATCTCATGTAGTATCTGACAGTCGGCACACTTCGGGTAAACTCCAAAGAGCAGATACTTCTCGGCCTCTTCAAGCGTCAGCGTAACACGTCTCTTACCCACCACACCTTGCGATTTCTTCTTTAATTCCAGAAATACTTTGTCCTCTTCACTTGGGATGCAATAGCTGCGAGGCCTGATTTTTTCTTTATATACAGGTTTTTCTATAGATGTTCGAATTAACCTGAAATCAAGCGTATCAAAGTATATATTATAAATCGAATATTTCCCATATACGTCCGCCTCCATCCTCTCTGCCAGCGCTGCCTGAATCGTTTCCATCTGTCTTTTTGTGAGCAGATATTTCTTTTCAGTTCTCTTAAAAACTTCTTGTATTGGGATAGCTGCTGTTTTCATATCGTTTCCTCCGTTTCCTTATCATGCACATATCTTATTCCCCTTAGCTTAAATTTACCTTAAAATTGGTTTTCAGCTTTATTTCAGCTTCTATGTGTATACTCCAGATAATGATAGATAAAAAACATTTTAAGGAATTTCTTCTTGTTGAAACATAAAGGAAAGAATTATATAATTAGGAGAACACCAGAGAGGAGGATGGAGATGAATGTACTGATTGTAGAAGACGAAATCCGTCTGGCGGAGGCACTGCGTGAAATTATGATGGAGTCCAAATATTTATGCGACGTGGTTTACACCGGAACGGACGGTCTGGATTATGCTGTAAATGGAAATTATGATGTAATCATACTGGATGTAATGCTGCCCGGAATGGATGGTTTTTCTGTTGTCCATGAAATACGAAGGCAGGGACTTCAGACTCCCGTCCTCCTCCTTACCGCCAAAGACGACGTGAGTGATAAAATAGCCGGACTGGACCACGGTGCAGATGATTATATGACCAAGCCCTTTGAGCCAGGGGAACTGCTGGCGAGAATCCGCGCACTTTCCAGGCGGACCGGTGAAGTAATCTTTGAGGAATTGCAGTTTGGGGATCTGCGGCTTATTCTGTCCACCAATGATCTCTGGTGTAAAGGCAGAAACATTCATCTAAGCTTTAAAGAATTTGAAATTTTAAAAATACTGATAATAAATTCCAATATTATTATTTCAAAAGAATCTCTCATTGAAAATGTATGGGGAAATGACTCCGATGCGGAAGACAATAATGTAGAGGCTTATATCTCCTTTCTCCGCAAAAAGTTTTTTTATCTGGGTTCTGAGGCAGGTATCACAGCGGTCCGGAAAGTAGGCTATCGCCTGGAGGAAAAAAAGAATGCTTAAAAAGCTGCGAAAAAAGTTTGTCATTACAAATATGGTTTTTGTAACCGCTGTCATCCTGACAGCTCTGGTCGTCATGTGTATATCCAGCTATAGAAGATTTTATGCTGACAGCATAGTGGCCATCGATCAGACCTTGTCAAGAAATTTAGAGGATTTAAAACCAGCCATTGATTTCCGCGACAGAGATAATAATCCGCCGCCAAGATCAGACGCTGGCGGAGTCGGAAGAATCTTTGTATTTACTGTCATGCTCGAAAAGGATTCTAATACAGTTTCCGGCGTCAATGACAGTGGTATCCAGGTTGACATCGACACTGCGCAGAAAGCGGCAGATGCCGCCTTATCATTAGGAAAATCTTCTGGTACAATTCAGAATATGGATCTTCGTTTTAAAATAGACAAAACTGACGCCGGCATAAAAATTGCATTTGCAGATATTACGAACGAAAAGAACAGTATGCGCAGCCTGATAATAATATCCGTGCTGATTTTTTTCCTTGTACTTCTGACTTCATTTTTTATCAGTGTATATCTGTCCAAAAGAGCACTCAGCCCGGTTCAGAAAGCATGGGTTCAACAGCATCAGTTCGTGGCTGATGCCTCCCATGAACTGAAAACTCCTCTGACCGTAATCCTCGCCAATCTTGATATATTGAAGTCTCATACAGATCATACGATTGCAGCGGAAAAGAAGTGGATTGACAACACGGAAGAAGAGGCCATCCGGATGAAAGAGCTGCTGCAGGATCTCCTGTTCCTGGCCAGGGAGGATGCGGATTCTGCTCCGCCTGCTCCTCATATATCTCTTAATTTCTCTCAGATTGTGTGGGAATGTATTCTTCCCTTTGAATCAGTTACTTATGAGCAAAAAACCGCCATGACAGAAGATATCCAAGATGATATCTTTGTGTCAGGAAACGAGAAACAGTTAAAACAGCTTTTGATGATTCTCCTGGACAATGCCTGCAAATATGCAAAAAATGGAACCATACATGTTACACTGGGACAGAAACATGAGCATACGGTACTGCGTGTCAAAAATACCGGTCCACTTATAGCAAAGGAGGATCTGGAGCATATATTTGAACGCTTTTACCGGGCAAGTAAATCGAGATCCCGGGACACAGGCGGCTATGGACTCGGACTGTCAATTGCCCAGACAATTGTTTATAATCATAAAGGAAGCATCAAAGCGACAAGCACCGCAGAGGATGGGACCACATTCACTGTAACTTTTCCGCTACTATCCATATGATATAACGAGTTGAAGCATGGCGGAATCGAGCTGCTGGCTGAACGGTTACAATTTGGTTACAAATTATACATCAAATCAATTATTTTAGATTGATTTTTGCTTTCAAAGTGCTATAATTGTATCTATGGAAGCATAGCTCAGCCGGGATGAGCGTTCGCCTCACACGCGAAAGGTCAGGGGTTCGAGCCCCCTTGCTTCCATTTCGGGGTATTAGCGCAGTTGGGAGCGCGCCACATTCGCATTGTGGAGGTCACGGGTTCGAATCCCGTATGCTCCATACAAGGAAACTGCCGCCGGCGGTTTTTTCACACTTTTCATATAAAGAAAGCCTGTAAACATGGCAGTTTACAGGCTTTCTTTCACTTGTTTCTATTGCTTTTCGATCACATGCGCAGCGTCCTTGAAAATATGATTCGCAGGCACCACACCGCGTACACTTGATAATGGATAGATATTGCTTTGCTTTCCAATCACAGTGCCCGGATTCAGGACACTTCCGCATCCTACTTCCACTTCATCACCCAGCATGGCTCCAAACTTTTTCAGTCCCGTCTCAATTCTTTCTTCACCTGATTTTACAACCACAAGTTTTTTATCTGACTTAACATTGGAAGTGATGCTTCCGGCCCCCATATGTGCTTTAAAGCCCAGTATGGAATCTCCCACATAGTTGTAGTGTGGAACCTGTACTCTGTTGAACAGGATCACATTCTTTAATTCTGTAGAGTTTCCAACCACTGCCCCTTCACCAATCATTGCGTTTCCACGGATAAATGCACACTGACGTATCTCGGCACCTTTTCCGATGATACATGGCCCCTGAATAGAAACTGTTGGTGCAATTACAGCATCTCTGGCAATCCAGATATCTTCCCCCCGCTTCTCATATTCTTCCGGTGAGAGAGCAGACCCAAGTTTTAATATAAAATTGTGAATTTCCGGCAGAACCTCCCAGGGGTAGGTAAACCCTGTGAAGATGTCCCTGGCTATCGTCTCTTCCAATGTGTATAATTCTGCTATCGTAATATCTTTCATGTATACCTCCTTAATGATTATGATTCACTCTTCTTCTTTTTTGCAGATGACTTCCGGTAATTAACCGCAACCGCATCAAAACAGGATTTTAGCACTGTCTGATTCCTGAGTCCGATTACACTTCCCGTATGACGGGCTACAAATGTCTCCAGTTTGTTCATATATTCTTCGGATGAAATACTCCCTTCTGCGACGTAGGTCAGTCCTTTTTCCCAACTGGCGGTCAACTCGGGGTTCAGTAAAGAGCGAATGGATGCATGCACCACATCAAATACCATCTCGCCCAGAAGTGCCGGTGTAATAACCTGGGTCTTTTTATTCAACGTCAGATATTTGATGGAGAACAGTTTTTTCAATATTTCTGCCCGTGTAGCACTGGTGCCGATCCCACTTCCCTTTATCTGAGCCCTTAACTCTTCATCTTCAATCAATTGTCCCGCATTTTCCATGGCAAGGATTATAGAACCTGATGTATAACGCTTCGGTGGAGAGGTCTCTCCCTCCTTGATTACAAATTCGGTGATGGGAAGAACAGAGCCCTTCTTCAATCCAGACAACATCTCCAAAAATTCCGTATCGCATGAGGTTTCCTCCTCTTTCCCCTGGTTTTGCTCTTTCTCCTGGGGCTCCTTTTTTCCGCTAAAGGAATATTCCATGACTTTAAGATATCCCTCGTCAATCAAAACCTTATAGCTTGCAAAAAAACGTTCCCCATCTTTATTAACCGTTAATGCAAGTTTCTGGTAGACAGCCGGCGGATAGAAGATACTTAAAAATCTTCTCACGATTATCTCATAGACTTTTCCTGAGAGCTCAGAAAGCTTATTGAGATTCTGCAATCCCTGTCCCGTGGGGATAATTGCATAGTGATCCGTAATCTGCTTATCATTTGTATAACGGGTCTTCGCGATTCCTTTATAACTTTCACTGACCTGGATATCCTGAAGAGCCGGTCTGGCAGCCGGGTACTGAAGCAGGCCGTTTAAATTCTTGGAGATTTCCTTCGCTACTGCGGTAGAAAGCACACGGGCATCCGTACGCGGATAGGTCACCAGTTTCTTTTCATATAACTCCTGAACCACCTGAAGTGTCTGATCAGGGCTGATCTTAAATAATCTGGCACAATCATTCTGAAGCTCTGCGAGGTTATAAAGAAGGGGTGGATTTTTATTTTCCTTCTTTTTCTCAATCTTTTCCAAAACTCCCTGAAGCGGCTGCTTTTCCATCAATTCCTGAACCAGATGCTCCGCATCCTTTTTTTTCTGAAAACCGTTTTCTTTATAAAGCAGATGGGATTGAAAATATCTGCTCCCCTTTACCGCTCTCCATTCTCCATCAAAGGGATGTCCGCCCAGTTCCATATTCGCCAGCACTCTGTAAAAGGGAGTTTTCACGAATTCACGAATTTCTCTCTCCCTTTGTACAACCATTCCCAGCACACAGGTCATAACCCTGCCTACGGAAATAGCCTGGTACTTTGTTCCCAGATAGTTTGAAACTGCATTCCCATACTTCAGAGAAAGAACACGGGAAAAATTGATTCCCATTAAATAATCTTCCTTCGCACGTAAAAAGGCAGATTCTGACAGATTATCATATTCGCTTAAATCTTTGGCCTCTTTGATTCCCCTTAAAATTTCTTCCTCTGTCTGGGAATCAATCCAGACACGTTTTCTTTTTTTATCTTTGACCTCTGCCATCATCTCTACCAAACGGTAGATATATTCACCTTCTCGTCCGGAGTCCGTACACACATAAATCGTGTCTATATCTTCACGGTTCAAAAGTGCACTTACAATCTGAAACTGCTTCTGAACTGACGGAATAACTTCATATTTAAATTTTTCCGGTAAAAAAGGCAGGGTCTCCAAACTCCACCTCTTATACTTAATATCGTATTTTTCAGGGTAGCTCATAGTCACCAGGTGTCCAACGCACCAGGTCACTACAAAGTTCTCAGATTCAACGTAACCGTCTCTTCTGCCCATATTTTCTTTTAAAGCCTTCGCGAATTCCTGTGCGACACTGGGCTTTTCAGCTATGTATAAAGATTTTGCCATTACTTATCTGCACTCATTTTCCTCAGCGGCAGTGCCAGTAAAACTGAACCACCGATGATATTTCCGATTGTTACGACGAGCATGCTTTTCAGTATTGCTCCGATTGACAACCCCGGTACCAAAAAATACGCTGTCGTAAATGTTGCCATGTTCGCTACACAGTGTTCAAATCCTGAGATCACAAATCCCGAAATACAGATTACGATCATCAGAAACTTACTGGTCTCCTCCTTGCACTTAATCCCGCATGCAACCGCAAGACAGACAAAGAAGTTACACAGAATCGCCTTAAAAAACATCTGATCCAGCGGAAGTGCCAGCTTGTTCTCCACATATCCGGCGAAATAATCTGCTGTTCCTGAGGCCCCGGAAGCCACAAAGAGCAGCGAAAAAAAAGCACACCCCACGAAGTTTCCAATATAGCTGACCAGCCACACTTTCCCTACCTGCTTCCAGGTTACTGCCTTGTCATAGGCTCCAAAGGCCATAACCAGATTGTTTCCTGTGAACAATTCACTTCCGATGAACACAATCAGCAGCACCGCAATTGAAAATACAATCGCTCCCAGCATCTTACCCCAGGCCGGATCCGAGTCCTTAAATACATTTCCGACCACATTGTTGTAAATCATGGCTACGGCAATAAAAAAACCTGCCATAATTGTACGGAGAAAGAATTTTCCGGGCTGTTCACGCAGCATATTCACTTTCCCCTTTGCAGCATTTGAAAATACCTCCACATCCTTATACGGCATAATGCTTCCCCTTTTCCAATAGATTCCTTTCAATAAATTATAGTATAGCATTTTATGATAAATGCTTCAACCAAAAAAAAGGACAGATTTTTCTTTTGAAAGCATCTGTCCTGATCTTTATATTTCTGTTTTTTTACTTCGCTGTAATATATCCCCGGGCCTTCAGTGTCTCTGCACACAGTATCGCACCGCCTGCCGCACCGCGAACCGTATTATGAGACAGTCCTACGAATTTCCAGTCATAGACTGTGTCCGGGCGAAGACGTCCTACTGAAATTCCCATCCCTTTCTCATAATCAACATCCAGGGCTACCTGGGGGCGGTTATCTTCTTCCATATACCGGATAAATTGCTTCGGAGCACTGGGAAGCTTCAATTCCTGAGGAAGTCCTTTAAAGTCCACTATCTTCTCAATCAATTGTTCTTTGGAGGGCTGCTTTCTGAATTTAACAAATACTGCCGCCGTATGTCCATTGAGCACAGGTACGCGGATGCACTGACTGGTAATCTTAGGTTCCTCTGCTTTCACTATGACTCCATCTTCTATCCTGCCCCAGAGACGCAGGGGTTCCTGTTCGGACTTCTCTTCCTCTCCGCCAATGTAAGGAATAATATTCTCCTCCATCTCAGGCCAGTCTTTAAAGGTCTTTCCTGCACCTGAAATTGCCTGGTAGGTGGTCACTACCACCTCATAAGGCTCGAACTCTTTCCACGCAGTCAAAACAGGGGCGTAGCTCTGAATGGAGCAATTCGGCTTTACAGCCACAAAACCGCGGGTCGTACCCAGCCGCTTTTTCTGATCTTCAATAATTGCAAAGTGCTCCGGATTAATCTCCGGAACCACCATAGGTACATCAGGCGTCCATCTGTGCGCACTGTTATTGGAGACGACAGGTGTTTCTGCCTTTGCATATGCTTCTTCTATTTTTTTGATCTCTTCTTTTGACATGTCGACTGCCGAAAATACAAAATCCACTCCGGCGCTGACATGCGGAGCATCATTGACATTCAGAACAATCAGATTCTTTACCGCTTCAGGCATCGGCGTATCCATCTTCCATCTTCCGCCTACAGCCTCTTCATATGTTTTACCGGCACTTCTCGGGCTGGCAGCCAAAGTAACAACTTCAAACCAGGGATGATCTTCCAGCAGTGAGATAAATCTCTGTCCAACCATACCTGTTGCGCCAAGAATACCTACTCTTAACTTTTTTTCCATAATTCGCTCCTCATTTCACGGACCCGCTTTCTAACCGGTCGCTTTTTGTGTTTGTACCGCGTACATATGTACGCCATGGAAATAATAATATAACAAATCCGATAAAAATGCAAGCATTATCTTAGTTTTTTCTCAGATATCTCCGGTTTTCTTCTATAACAACTTTCATGGCCTCTGCTCCCGGAGCCCCGATTGTATTTCTGCGCTCCACACAGTTCTTCATACTGACTGCATCATATATATCTTCTTCAAATACCGGACTTATGGCTTTATACTCCTCTAATTTCATATCGTCAAGGGATATCTTGCGCTCCATGCAGTATAGCACCAGACGTCCTATAATTCCATGGGCATCCCGAAATGGTACACCCTTACCCACCAGATAATCTGCAGCATCCGTAGCATTCGTGAATCCGTTTCTGGCTGAATTCTCCATAACCTGGCTGCGGAACTTCATAGTGTCCAGCATACCGGTAAACAAAGCCGTACATCCCTTTACAGTATCTATGGCATCAAAGGTAAGTTCCTTATCCTCCTGCATGTCTTTATTATATGCAAGAGGTATTCCCTTCATGGTGGTAAGAACAGACATCAATGCTCCATAAACACGCCCTGTCTTTCCACGGACCAGCTCTGCAATATCCGGATTTTTCTTCTGAGGCATGATAGAGCTTCCTGTGCTGTAGGCATCGTCAATTTCTACAAACTGATATTCATTGGTGTTCCATATGATAACCTCCTCTGAAAATCTTGAAAGATGCATCATGATCGTGGACAATGCGGATAATAATTCAATCAGATAATCCCTGTCTGATACAGAATCCATGCTGTTAAGCGTAGGTCCGTCAAATCCCAGAAGCTCCGCTGTATAAGCACGGTCCAGGGGATACGTAGTTCCGGCCAGAGCGCCTGCACCCAACGGACAAAGATTCATCCTCTTAAAGATATCTTTCAGGCGTCCTCTGTCTCTGCGGAACATCTCGAAGTATGCTCCCATATGATGAGCCAAAGTAATAGGCTGTGCCTTCTGCAGGTGCGTAAATCCCGGCATATAGGTATGGAGGTTTTCCTCCATGATTTTTTCAACCGTTTCCAGAAGCGTTTTCAGAATATCATCCAGCTGCATAATTTCATCCCTGACGTAAAGTTTCATATCCAGTGCAACCTGATCGTTGCGGCTTCTTCCTGTATGAAGTTTCTTCCCTGCATCTCCGATACGGTCAATCAGATTTGACTCCACAAAGCTGTGGATATCTTCGTATTCAGCGGTAATTTTCAGTTTCCCTGACTCAACATCCTCGAGGATTCCTTTTAACCCTTTGATAATCTGATCGCGTTCTTCTGTTTTAAGAATTCCCTGTTTCGCAAGCATGGTGACATGGGCGATGCTGCCTTGAATATCCTGCCGATAGAATTTTTGATCAAAACCGATGGAAGCATTAAAGTTATATACCAGTTGATCCGTTTCCTTTGTGAAACGGCCTCCCCAAAGTTGTGCCATAGTGATTTCCTCTTTTCTAAGTGATTAACTGTAGCTTATCATATACCTAATATTACGTCAATTCCTGTCTGGAATAGATGCAGCCACAATAATTTTGACGATACAGATTGTATTCCTTTGATAATTCTACCGAGCGCTTATACCCATTCTTTTTCTTAAAATCCGAATTCAGATAAGCAACATGGTATTCCCGGGCCAGTTTCTCACCTATTTCATTTAATTTATGGGCATCCTTCATAGGGCTGATTGATAACGTTGTAGTAAAGTAGTCACAACCCAGTTCACATGCCTTTTCAGCTGCTTCACGAAGACGCAGCTCATAGCATAAAAGGCAGCGCCTGCCACCTTCCGGCGACTGCTCCAATCCTTTGGATAATTTGAAGAATTTCTCGGGTTCATAGCTTCCTTCCAGAAAATGTACGGAATTTTCCACCGGCATTTCGCGTATCAGACGCTCCTGCTCCTGAACCCTCGCTGTATACTCCGCCTGCGGGTAGATATTTGGGTTATAATAATATAATGTAATGGAAAAATATCTGGAAAGATACTCCAGTACATAACTACTGCAGGGTGCACAACAGCTATGCAGCAGCAAAGAAGGGGTTTTCCCTTCCCGCCGCTGCTCCTCTATACGTTTTTCCAGTTCTCTCTGGTAATTTCTTATATTTGCCATATACTCACCTGTTTCTCCTGGCGATCTGTTCGCCCAGTAAGACTCTTGTCTCAATCCCATGTCTGGAATTTTTCAGGATATCCCTGTCCGGCTGAATCCTTCCTTCCATGCTAAGGAGAATAATCGTAGATCCTCCAAATGCAAAATTTCCTTTTTCCTGCCCGCGCCGCACAGAACGTGCTCCATGATGGTTCTCAATTTTTCCTACCATCATGGCACCTACTTCCATCATCAACAGCGTACCGAAGTTCTCGGAACGAAGCAGGGAGTATTCCCTGGTGTTTTCTTTATAAACCGGATAGCAGTCATTTGCCACCGGATTCACCGTATGAAAAATACCCGGAATCCGGTAATTGCTGCTTTTTGCTCCCTGATCCACATAGATATACCTATGATAATCATCTGCCTCCAGGCGAAAAACCCAGGCATACCCCCCCTTAAAGATATGCGCCAGCTTCTTATTCTTCAAAAGGCTTCCCAATGTATATTTGGTATTCTTTATTTCAAAAGAACAGGTATCATTGATTTCATAAACACAGACTCTTCCATCGCATGGACTGATCAGGCAATCCCGATCACTTTCTATCCTACGCGCTCCAGGCTGTAGTTTTCTGGTAAAAAAATCATTAAAGGAATGAAACTTCTCCTCCCTGCATTGTGACAGGTCAATATGTCTGGCTCTCACAAAAGGTTTTATGAATAAGCACGAAGCCTTACAGGAGAGCATCTTTCCGCTGAAGTGCGAAACTGCAGGAGAAACCAACGGTTTCAATAATATTCTTCCCAGCATATGCCCGTACATATAAGCCAGAAACCGGTCCTGTGCAGAATTTTCAATTATGATATTACCCTCCCGGTCAGCAGTTTTAATCATGCATGCATCCTCACTTTCCTGAATATAATCTGGAGAACGGCCAGAGCCACAATTCCAACCAGACATATAAGTTCTTTGTTTGTAGGCTTCCGAAATTTAAAATCTGTGATAAATAAGAGTCCGATTCCCAAAACCAGAATATGTAATACAACTATAAAATATGCAGAAAACAACGGCGAGCATACGTATAGCAGCGGCAATGCCACCGACATCGAGGTTATGGGCAGACCACGGTAATACTTTCCGGCTTCATCGGTCTCATCCTGCCTTTTTTCTTCCATTACGTTAAAAAACCCGAGTCGTATGATACCGGCAAGTCCATAAAAAATCAGAATTGCGATACTGTAGATCTGCCGCATCCCCAGATAATAACAGATAATGATAGGAAATGCGCCAAAACAGACCACATCGCACAAGGAATCTATCTGAATGCCGAAACGCTTTTCATCTTCTGTGCGATTTTTCTTTGTCCTTGCTATCTTCCCATCGAACATATCACAAAGCCCGGAAAATGCCAGACAGAAAATTGCCCAGTGAATATGTCCTGATGCTGCACAAAAAACTCCACTGATAGAAGATGCAAAACTAATATAGGTAAGTATTACCGTATAATCATAAAAACCAATCACTGTTATCCCTCATCTTTCGAAATTATTTTCTTTCCCTTCGGTTCCGGGAAAAGCCAGGCCGTTGCACGTTCAAACACTCTGCCATAAGTCTCTGCAATTTTGGTGCAGCGGCCAAGCCGGAAGCATACTTCAGCCAGTATCACCCCTCCTGCTATATCCACTAATACATGCTGCTTCGTAGTTAATGTGGATATAAATACCGAAATTGCCATAATACAGGAAAATGTCTGATACCATAGAGGGATTCCTTTCTTTCCCCTGATTCCAATAAAGCAAAACCAGCTGACCAGACAATGTATGGAGGGGAACAGGTTAGAGGCTGAATCAATCGAATACAGCCAGCTCATGGCACTGTTCCAGAATCCAACTTCTGTGATTACAGGTCTGGTATTGGTCGTCGGATATATAAGATAAAAAAACAGGCATACACAGCGTGATAAAAAATCCCCCGCAAAAAACTGATATACACTCTTTTTATCCTGTTTTGCAATCAGTATATAGTTTACAAACCAGAACAGATAACATCCAAAATAGATAACCAGTGTCTCGGGTACAAAGGGTATTTTTTGATCCAGATCACTTTCTATGTTATGATGGTACCAGCTGCCGGCAACCAGCTTTGACCCTCCATATACAACATTATTAAACATAAATGCACAGACGACTGGCAAAAAGCCATAGTCCGGCATAATTCTGGTTATTATCTTTCGTATTTTATCCATTACTTTTATCCACTACTTCTTTCCCTCTTTTCTTCAAAACCTGCCTTAGTATATCAATTCATCACGGGATACTCAAGTACTTTTCAAAATTCTTAAAAAATTTTTAAGCATTTTAACTATTTCCTATTAGAATACCACTTTTCCAGAAGACATAGTCCCTGATACAACACCATGGCTATCACGCATAAAATTACAATTGATAAGATCAGCCAATTCAATTTAAAGACCTGGCTGGAATATATAATCAGATAACCAAGTCCCCGTCTTGCACCTATGAATTCTCCTATAATTACACCAACCAGGCATAATCCGATATCCACTTTCAGAATACTGAGCAGATAGGGTGTAGAGGCCGGGAGCACTACTTTTGTAAGCACCTGATGCTTCTTACCTCCAAGCGTATAAATCAGCTTCATCTTTTCCTGCCCAACCTCCTGGAATCCCTGATAGAGACTGATAATCGAACCAAAAATGGCTACCGACATACCGGCTATAACAATCGTCTTCATATTGGCACCCAGCCAGACAATCAAAAGTGGTGCCAGGGCCGATTTCGGCAATGAGTTCAGTACGATAAAATATGGTTCCGACACAGCCGCAAACCTTGGGAAAACCCAGAGCAGAATTGCAGTCAGAACTGTAAATAATATCGTGAGTGCAAAGCTAATCAACGTTTCAGCCAGCGTTACCCCTACATGTACCGGCAGACTGTGATCCTTCATCATATCATAAAAAGTCTGGATTACCTGCACCGGACTGCTGAATATAAAGGAATCAATCCATCCGAAATCCGAAGCACACTGCCATATAGACAGAAAAGCGAGCAGTATAAATATTCTGAGAAAACGAACCTGATGTTTTTCCTTAAGCTGTTTTTTAAGATACGCTTCCTGCGCTGTACATGTCTTCATAGCTGTTCAACTCCTTCCAGATTGTATTAAAATATGTCTTAAATGCCGGTGCATTTCTGGATGTCATTGGTGTCCTGTTCGGAATGTCCATATCTATATCTACAGTACTTTTCACAATCGCAGGCCGTCTTGACAGGACGATTACCTGGTCAGCCATGCTGATTGCTTCAGAAATATCATGGGTCACAAGCAATGCTGTCTTTTTCTGTGCCTTAAGAATTTGTCCTATATCATCCGCCACCGAAAGCCTGGTCTGATAATCCAAAGCCGAAAACGGCTCATCCAGAAGGAGTAATGCAGGTTCCAATGCTAAGGTCCGAATTAAGGCAGCCCTCTGGCGCATGCCTCCGGACAGCTGAGACGGACGGGCATTCCGAAACTCTTCCAGTCCATACGTCTTCAGCATCTGTTCAACCTTTTCCTTCGTGCTGTCGTTCAATTTCTTCTGTATCTCCAGCCCCAGTGTTACATTGCGGTAGATGGTACGCCATTCAAAGAGATGGTCCTTCTGCAGCATATAGCCGATGTTAATATCAGATTCCGCCAAAGGTTTCCCTTTTATAAAAATAGAACCGGATTCCGGCTTTATCAAACCGGATATCAGGTTCAGAATTGTACTCTTCCCGCATCCGCTGGGGCCTACCACAGCCACAAATTCTCCTTCTCCGACCTTAAAATTTATATCTGATAAGGCTTCCGTTTCCCCTTCCATACTGTGATAAGAAAAGCATATATTCTTAAGCTCCAAAAGTGGCTCCATATGGCACCTCCTGTGCATGTTGTGTTTTCCGTAAAGGTCTTCTCTTTTTAAGATATGCATTTACCGTGGAAATTGATTAATACTTGATTAGAGCTCAATATTTATGCTATAATGAGCATACTTTATTTCCACAATAAACATAAAAAAGGAAGAGGCAATATGATCCAATCAAGAACACATACCTGCGGTGAGCTTCGCATCCGGAATATCGGTGAAAAAGTAATCTTAGCCGGCTGGTATGAAAACATTAGAAAAGTATCTAAAAATCTCGGTTTCCTAATCCTCAGGGATTTTTATGGCACAACTCAGATTGTAATTGAAACAGAAGAGATGATGAATATCATGGATGGAATCAACAATGAGTCCACCATTTCCGTTGAAGGAACTGTAAGAGAACGCTCCAGTAAGAATCCTGCAATTGCTACAGGTGATATTGAGGTGGTTCCGGACAAAATCAAGGTGCTGGGCACTTGTATCCATAATGCACTGCCATTTGAAATCAACCGCTCCACAGAAGCGGATGAAAACTTCCGTCTGAGATATCGTTATCTGGATTTACGAAATCCGGAAGTTAAAAGTAAAATAGTATTAAGAAGTAAAATTGTTGCTGAATTAAGACAGCGGATGACGGATCTTGGCTTTCTGGAAATTACTACTCCCATCCTTACCTGCTCTTCTCCTGAGGGTGCACGTGATTATCTTGTTCCATCAAGAGTTCATCCCGGTAAATTTTATGCACTTCCCCAGGCGCCGCAACAGTTTAAGCAGATTTTAATGGCTTCCGGATTTGACCGTTATTTTCAGATTGCTCCTTGTTTCCGGGATGAGGATGCCCGGGCGGACCGCTCTCCGGGAGAATTCTATCAGCTGGATATGGAGATGGCATTTGCCACACAGGAGGATGTCTTCTCTATTATTGAAGAGGTACTTCCGCCGGTATTTGAAAAACACGGTGTTTATAAGGCAGCTTCCAAGGCTCCATTCGTCCGTATTCCTTACCTTGAGGCGATGGACAAGTATGGCTCCGATAAACCAGATCTTCGAATCGACTTAACCGTTCAGGATGCAACCGAATGCATGTCTGACTGCGGATTTGAACCATTTTCCGGTAATGTGGTAAAGGCTGTCGTCGTTGATCAATTCACTGCTACCCGTAAAGTAATTGATAAACTCTGCAACGATGTGTTCATACAGACGGACAATAAGGCATATTGGTTCAAGCTGGATGAAAAGGGCGAATTTGTTGGCGGAATCAGCAAATTCCTGGTTAATATAAAAGATAAGGTAGTTGAAGCCTTGAACTTAAAACCAGGCGACTTCGTTGGTCTCGCTGCCGGGAAGAAGTTAAAAGCTCAAAAAACAGCAGGCGTCCTTCGTAACATGTTAGGTGCCAACTGCGAAGCTCATATGAAAAAGGACTGCTATGAGTTCTGCTGGATTGTAGATTTCCCAATGTACGAAATCGGCGATGAATCCGGTGAACTGGAATTCTGCCACAATCCATTTTCCATGCCTCAGGGGGGTATGGAAGCATTGCTTAACCAGGAACCAACTGAGATACTTGCCTACCAGTATGATCTCGTATGTAATGGTGTGGAATTATCTTCCGGCGCAGTTCGTAATCACGATCCGGAAATCATGGTTAAAGCCTTTAATATCATAGGACTTGGAGAAGATGACGTAAAAGCCAAGTTTCCTGCCATGTACAACGCATTCTGCTACGGAGCACCGCCGCATGCAGGTATCGCACCCGGCGTAGACCGCATGATTATGCTGATTACAGGAGAAGACAGCATCAAAGAGATCATCCCCTTCCCTATGAACAAAAGTGCCATGGATGTCATGATGAATGCTCCTGCAGAAGTGGATGCAAAACAGCTGGATGATGTTCACATTCAGATAAAGAGAGAAAAAGCAGACGAATAGCATAAAAGTAAACCGGGAGGTGTTTTCCTCCCGGTTTACTTTTATGCAGTTTCTTTTAACTTCTAAAAAACTCTATGATTTCTTCATATCCTTCTGCCTGCAGCTGTTCTTTCTGGAATTTTTTATTTTTTTTCATCACAGAAATCTGGACTTGTACACCTTCTTTACGCTCTTCGCAAGCCCTGGCAATAATATCGCTAAGTTCATCTGAAGGCATATTCTTTTCCACCAGGTAGGCTTTCTTTTGGGATGTCCCGGGTATCTTATAGCTTCTCTCCAGTAAAAGCATAACAATACGTTCAAACCCAATAGAGAATCCACATGCCGGGACCGGAATCCCCGTGAACTTGCCAATCATCTCATCATAGCGTCCGCCGCCGCCTACCGAACCTCCAAATTCATCCATGGATATCTCAAAAATCGGTCCGGTATAGTAAGACATTCCACGAACTAAAGTCGGATCAAATACAATAGAAAAATCAGCACTCTTCACTGTGTCCACACTTTTCATAATTGCCTGTAAGCCTTCGGAATATTCTTCATCCAGGAATCCGCCCAGCTTATCCTGAATGAAAGTGATTCCCTGGATATCCGGAGTCACCTCTTTGAATAACTCCAGGTATTTAGCAACAGACTCCTCGGAAAAGCCCTCTTTTTTTAGTTCCTCTGCAACCCCATCCAGACCAATCTTATCCATCTTATCCAGAATAATGAAGACGGTATCATACGTTGACTCCGGAAACCCACTATATGCTGCCATAGCTTTTAAAATCCTGCGATCATTAATCCGGATTGTAAACTTTTTAAAATCAAGCTTCCCCAGCAGTGTAGTAGTGGCCAGGATTAATTCAATTTCCGCCAGATTGCTCTGTTCACCCAATATATCGATGTCACACTGCATAAACTGACGAAAACGCCCCCTCTGAGGTCTGTCTGCTCTCCAGACGTTCCCCATCTGTAAAGCCTTAAAGGGACTGGAAAGTTCATTCGCATGGTTGGAATAATACCGGCAAAGAGGCACTGTCAGATCATAACGCAGTCCACCGTCCACCAGGTCGGATTCACAGGCTGCTTCCTCCAGTTTTAACTTTTCTCCTCTTTTTAAAATCTTAAAGATCAGTTTTTCATTCTCCCCGCCCTGCTTACTGCTTAAATTTTCGATATGTTCCACGCAAGGGGTTTCAATGGAGGAAAATCCAAAGGTTGCATATGTTTCTTTAATCAGACGAATCACATAATCCCGAATTTCCATCTCCTGGGGCAGAATATCTTTCATACCTGTCACCGGTTTTTTCTTCAATGCCATTATACCAAATCTCCTCTCTCATCTATGGAAAACTCGCCCAATACTACAGGCCTTCGTTTATTTTCATGAATCACTTTCTGAAAAGCCAGAAAAACTTTCATATCAAAATCTCTGATGTCCTCCAGCATAAGCCTTACAGCAGCGTCCTGATCATAGGCTTTCCGATAAGGGCGGTCGGATGTCAGCGCACAATATACATCACATACACGTAAAATCCGTCCGCCGAACGGTATATCATCGCCAAACAGATGATCCGGATATCCGCTTCCATCATAGTTCTCGTGATGATGTAACACACTTTTCTGAATGGACTCAGAATATCCGCAGCGTTTTACCACATCATAGCTTTCCCTGGGGTGCATACGGACAACCTTCATCTCTTCTACAACCAGCGGATGTTCACTGATTTCCTTTACCAGCACGATCTTTCCAATGTCATGCAGCAATCCGGCGATGGAAAGATCATGGCAATCCTGCTCACCGTATCCCAATTCTCTTGCTACATCATAAGCCAGATTGCTTACTTCCATTCCGTGGCGAATCTGTTCCGACAGGGAGTATTGAAGCATGTTCTTGTGCCTCCCGGCTTTACAGGAATTTTTCAACCCCAATTCTTTTTCGCTCCAGCATTTCATCAATTCTCTCCACATAACTCTTTAAATCCTTGACATTCTCGGCACGCTCAATACGTTCACCATGCTGAAAGACAAATTTGCTGGACGCACCCGCTCCTGCAGCCATAATCGTCTGCTTTTCTTCCATAATCAGTATGTTGTATATTCCCGCCTTGTCGAGCTTGGCATAACCTACATTCTCAAAATTTCCGGCCATATTTTTCTGACGATACAGGTAATAGGGACTCATACCCATCTCTCTGGAACAGTTTTCAGTCATCTGCATGATTTCCTGACTGTTCTCAAAGGAAATCTCCTGGTATTGCTCTTTAAACAGATTTAACCGGGTCGCACGTTTTAAAGCCAGTGAATGTATAGTCAGGCTGTCAGGATCTATGATTTTCATTTGTTCTAAAGTATGTGCTACCTGCTCTTTATGCTCACCCGGCAGCCCAACTATCAAATCCATATTGATATTATCAAATCCCATGTCTCGTGCAGTATTAAACGTTTCTGTGATTTCCTCCACCGTATGTTTTCTCCCGATCAGATCCAGGGTTTCCTGATTCATGGTCTGTGGATTGATGGAGATACGGGTTACCGGAAACTCCTTAAGCACAGCAAGCTTAGCGGTTGTAATCGTATCCGGTCTTCCTGCTTCAACCGTAAATTCTTTTAATCCGTTGACCGGGAATTCTCTGCAGATGTGTTCCAGAAGGGCACCCATCTGACCCGCCTCCAGTGTTGTCGGAGTTCCTCCTCCGATATAAATTGTATCCAATGGGCGTCCCTTCATCTGTTCCGCTATAAAGGACAACTCTTTTTTCAGTGCGTCCAAATAAGGCTCTACCATATGAGACCATGTTTTCAGCACATGGGATCCGAAAGAACAGTACAGACAGATGGAAGGGCAAAACGGAATCCCGACATACAGGCTGTAACCCTCTTCGTAATTTATTTCTTTTAAGATGGCTCTTTCACGGTTGGCAATTGTGATGGCAAGTGCAGTCTTTTCCGGACTGGTCCCATAGGTGTCCCGCATATACCTGGCAATCTCTACATTGGATTTTCCTTCCTCCAGCATATGCATCGGAATTTTAGTCGGACGGATTCCGGTCAGATTTCCCCATGGCAGCTCCCTTTTTGTCTGCGAAACCAGTGATTTATAAACCAGCTTTTTCACATGGTTTTTGCGTTCCTTCTGTTCCTCTGCCTCCGGAATACGCGTTGTCTTCCTGCTGACTTCATGTTCTCCTTCCATAATGGCAAATGTAATTGAATCATCACTATATTCCATCAGGTAGTCATATATATAATTCCCGTCAGGTTCCTCCTCCCCTTCATACCATATCTTAATCTCGCTTCCTGGGTAAAAGGCCCGGATTAAGGAATATATATCGTATTCAAATTCTCTTTTATTCAGTTTTAAACGCATACTAAGCAAGTGGATTATACCTCTTTTCCATGCGGATATTCGTGGATTCACCATGCCCCGGGTACACCACTGTCTCATCCGGCAGAGAGGACAGCAGCCTTGCAATACTTGTTCTCATATCCTGCATACTTGCTGTGGGCAGGTCTGTTCTGCCATAGGACCTTTCAAACAAAGTATCCCCTGAAAACAATACAAATTCATTCACCAGATAATAACAGACACTGCCCTTCGTATGTCCCGGAGTATGAAGTACTTCTATATCAAATCCGGCAAGTTCAAGTACATCCCCATCCGCCACCAGATGATCTGCCTTCATTCCCTGGGCCTCTGACCACGCTCCAGACAGATTATAGTCCGGATTTTCCAGAACCTCCTGCTCCAGAATATGTGCGTACACTGGTATTCCATACCGTTCCTGACAACTTACGGCAGCTGTCATATGATCAAAATGGCCATGGGTCAGCAGTATCCCTACAGGCTTTCCTTCCATTTTCAATATCTGCCGGTCAATTATCTCGGGACTGTCAGCCGGATCTACCAGCAGTATCTCTTTTGTTTCCTGATTCATCACAAAATAGCAATTTGTCGCAACCATACCCAAAACCAGGCTGCGAATCATAATCTCTGCCATCTTCTCACCCTTTCGAACGCTCTATATCAATCACGCTTTCTACCTGGCGAATTTTTTCAACCAGGCCGTTAAGCTCTTCTTTGCTTCTTACATCAAAGGTCATATCAACGGTTGCAAGTCCCTGTTTATTTGTACGGACATTAATCCTTGTGATGTCCACTTTTCGTGCCATAAACAGTTTGGAAAGGTCCACCAGAAGGCCGGTACGGTTATTGGCATATACATTGATTTCAACAGTATAAAGCTGTCCTTGCAGGTTTTCCGATTCCCATTCCGCATCGATCAGTCTGGCCCTCTCTGATTCCGGCAGATTTAAGACATTGATACAATCTGTTCTGTGTATCGTGATTCCCCGTCCCCTGGTAACAAAACCTACGATTTCGTCACCCGGAATCGGTGAACAGCACTTTGAAAATCTTACTGCAACATCGTGTATACCTCTTACCACAATTCCTGCCTTTGATTTTGAAACAGGAACTTCGGACCTGTCTTCGGCAGAGGACGATTTTTCCAGTACCTCCTGATCCGTCAAATGATTCATATGTTCTTTATCATAGACTTCTATCAGCTTATTTAAAATCTGTCCTTCTTTTAAGCCGCCGTGCCCAAGAGCTGCAAGTACGGATTCCCAGTCCCTGAATCCATACTTGCGCATCACAGCTTCCATAAACCGGGGCTTCAGGTAGATGCCAAGGTTCTTACCCTTGATCTTCGCATAACTGCTGAGCATCTCTTTCCCCTTCAGGATATTATCTTCTTTCAGCTGTGCTTTAAACCACTGATTGATCCGGTTCTTCGCCTGTGAACTTTTGACAATCTTCAGCCAGTCCCGGCTTGGCCCTTTTGAATTCTGTGAAGTAATGATTTCCACGCGATCCCCATTATGAAGTTCATATTCAATCGGAACCAGTTTGCCATTTACCCTGGCACCCACCATCTTATTCCCCACTGCAGAATGAACGGTATATGCAAAATCAATGGTACATGAACCACTGGGCAGAGTTTTTACATCGCCAGCCGGGCTGAAACAATACACATTATCCGCGAATAAGTCCAGATCACTTTTTAAAAGACTCATGAATTCCTTATTATCGGACATATCCTGCTGCCACTCCAGAATCTGACGCAGCCAGCTTAATTTTTCTTCCTCCTGCTCCGGACCCGAAGCATTCCCATCCGATGACTCTTTGTATTTCCAGTGGGCCGCAATACCATATTCTGCGGTTCTATGCATCTCGAATGTGCGGATCTGTATCTCAAAGGGCTGGCCGTTGGGCCCGATCAGGGTCGTATGCAGGGACTGATACATATTGGGTTTGGGCATCGCAATATAGTCTTTAAAGCGCCCTGGAATCGGTGTATACATCTCATGAATCACGCCCAGTGCAGCATAACAGTCCTTGACAGTTTCCACAATAATACGCACGGCAAACAGATCATAAATCTGATCCAGTGTCTTATGCTGATTTACCATCTTTTTATAAATGCTGAAAAAATGCTTAATACGGCCTGAGACCTGCCCCTCAATCCCGGCTTCTTCTACATGGTACTTCACATCCTCCACGATGGCATCCACAAAGTTCTGCCGCTCGCCTCTTTTCATATCTACCTTTTGCACAAGGTCATAGTAGGCTTCCGGTTCCAGATACTTTAAGGACAGATCATCCAGCTCCACTTTAATTTTAGAGATACCAAGCCGCTGTGCAATCGGTGCATAGATATCCATGGTTTCACGGGCCTTCTCTTTTTGCTTCGCCGGTGACCAGTACTTGGCTGTTCTCATGTTATGCAGACGATCCGCAAGCTTCACCAGGATAACTCTAATGTCCTTTGCCATAGCCAGAAACATCTTACGTAGATTCTCTGCCTGCTCTTCCACCTTGTCAGCCGAATAACTAAGCCTGCCCAGCTTTGTAACGCCATCTACAATCAGGGCAACCTCTTCCCCGAATTCAGCCTTCAGTTCATCTACAGTCATAATCGTGTCTTCCACCACATCGTGGAGCAGACCTGCAGCAATCGTTTCCTTATCCAATTCCAGATCTGCCAGAATCACACCAACACAAAGAGGATGAATAATATAAGGCTCTCCGGATTTTCTTTTCTGATCTTTATGCGCCTCATAAGCAGTTTTATATGCCTTGTCAACTAATGTGATATCCGTTGAAGGATGATACTTTTTCACACTGGAAATAAGCTCCTGATATATCTTATCAGGGCTGGTAAAATCCTCCACGATTTTCACGTTTGCATCCACTGCCTCGATTTCCTTTTTCAGTTTTTCTTTCTCCGTAAGTTTTACATCCGCGTCCATACATTTCCTCACTTATGTTGATTGCACCAGTATGTACAAAGAACCTGCGGCGGCAGTTTCTCCTGCATACTTTGATATTTAAAACAGGCACTGTGCCGAAAGCAAGCCGCAAATCAGACTGCCTCCCACACAATGCCGATTTACAAATTCAGAGTCTGTCTTATTTCCCATCATAGCGTATAACAGAGGCAACATCATATCCTTTTAACCGGTCCCTGCCTTTTAATCCCGCAAGCTCCATCAAAAACAGAATCTTAACTACTTTGGCACCCTGTTCCTCAACCATCCTGACACATGCCTCAATTGTTCCGCCGGTTGCAATCAGATCATCTACCAGTACTACTTTCTGTCCCGGCAAAATGGCATCCTTATGCATCTCTATGGTGGCTGATCCATATTCAAGCTCATATGTCCGGCTTATGGTTTCCCGGGGAAGCTTTCCTTTTTTCGAATGGGAACAAATGGTTTATGGAGATTGTAAGCGATTGGTACACCGAAGATAAATCCGCGGGACTCAGTTCCGGCAACCACATCAAAATCCACTCCCTCCAGATTCCTCTGCAGTTCATCGATGGACAGCTTAAGTCCATCCGCGTCCTGAAGGATACTGGTTACATCCCGGAATACGATTCCAGGCTCCGGAAAATCAGGAATGCTTAATACGTAGTCTTCTAATTTTTTCATATGAAAATACCTCTTTATTTTTTGACATCATATTCTAAATTATAGCATTTTTTTTCAACATAGGCAACACTCTTTATTGATAGTTCATAACAGTGATCTGCAGGGTTTCCCTGCCTCTATAGCTGTTTATAGAAGGATAATAAGTCAGCGCCATCAATGCATGAGTCTTTGCATATGCGGCAAAGTTTTCGGCTTCTCCAAAATATACAGCGTCCATGGCATATCCATTTGTATCAATCACCTGCATCTTGACTACATTTCTATTCTTCCCAAAAATCCGGAGACCTGTCACCTTTAGTTGTTTTTCGGCAAATAAAGGCCTGGTATTCCCTTTTCCAAAGGGCTGCAGCAATTCAAGCTGCTGCACCAGCCTTTTGCTTACATAAGAAACGGGCATGCTCATGTCAATCACAACCTTTTCGACCAAGTCCTCCTTTTCAAGAGTACAGACCTCATTCAGTTTTCTCCGGAAAAGCAGGAGCTTCTCCTCTTCCAGTGAAATGCCCGCTGCCATCGGATGCCCTCCGAACTTCGTCAGCAATTCTTTACACTTGCACAGCTCCTCATACATCGAATAAGCCTCGATGGAACGTCCGCTTCCTTTCAGTCCTTCCACCGTCTTCGTAAGAACGAAAGCCGGCTTATGATAGCATTCTCTAAGGCGGCCTGCTATAATCCCTGCCAGGCTTTCATGACACTCAGGCAAATATACCACGAGTACCCTGTCTTCCTTAAGAGAGGAATCCTCCACCATCTGTTTCGCTTCTTCAGTTCCCTTCACCGTCATATCTTTTCTGCTTTCATTCAACGCCTTTAAGTCCCCGGCAAGCGCAGCAGCCTGCTGTTCTTCGCCGGCGCACAGCATCTTAAGAGCCCGCATGGCCGTATCCAGCCGTCCACTGGCATTCAGGCAGGGACCGAGGACGAAACCAATCTGATATGCATTGATCCTATCGGGATCCAGATTATTTTCGCGCATTAGTGCTTTCAGACCTTTGTTTTTTGTATTACGCAGGTGCTTTAACCCCTCCCTGACCAACACGCGGTTCTCACCCTGCAGATCCATTACATCTCCAATTGTAGCTATAGCCACATATTCCAACAGATCCTCTGCTTCCGAATCCGGGACATCATACTGTTTGTAAAGTGCACAAACCAGCTTCCATGCGACCGCTGCGCCACACATTCCTTTAAAAGGATATTCACAATCCTGCCTTTTGGGATTAACAACTGCATCCGCCGGCGGCAAAAGAAAGTTTCTCTCTCCATCTGCACCTTCCTCATAAGGTAACTCATGATGGTCGGTTACTATTACCTGCATCCCCAGCTTTCTGGCAACCAAAATTTGGTCTGCAGCCGCGATCCCATTGTCACAGGTTAAAATCAAATCCGTTCCTGCCTCGTATGCCTCCCTGACCAGTGATTCATTCAGCCCATAACCGTCAGTGATCCGGTTCGGTATCTGTATATCAGCAAATGCGCCCACCCTGTTAAGCCCTTGAAGCAATATATAAGAAGACATGATACCGTCAATATCATAGTCTCCTATAATTCGAATTTTCTTTCTGCCTTTCATTGCTTCAACCAGAAGTTCTACTGCTGTCTTCATATCTTTTAAGCTCATAGGGTCATGAAGATTGTTTAGGTTACCATGAAGATACACGTTGATTTCATCATATCCGACCACATCCCGGTTTCGGATCAATCTTGCTATCACAGGATCTATATGAAATTCTCTTCCTATTTTCTGAAAATCGGCTCTTTTCGCCGCTACCACCCATTTTTCCATAAGTATTCCTTTACTTTGCTGAGAAAACATCTCGCAGACGAGGTTTACGCCTGCGGTTGTTACAAAAACAAGAGGGACGACTGCAAACATGCAGCCGCCCTCTGAGCATTCATATTACAATTCAGCCATAAACCGGCTTTATTGCTTCTGCTGTCAACCCTCTGCCAATGCGGCCTTTATCATAAGAGCACACTCAACCCTCTTTTGCTGCATCTTACATCCGATTTCATAAACAGCATTAATATCGCTATGGAAATTATAGGCATTAGCCGCGCATCCGCCACTGCAATAAAATCTTGCAAAGCAGTTTTTACATTCTTCTTTTGAATAGACATTACACTGCTTGAATTTACAGGTCAGGTCATCTTTTACAACTCCTGTATCCACATCTCCTAAAAGAAAATCTTCGGTTCCGACAAACTGATGGCAGGGATAGAGCTCTCCCCAGGGTGTTACCGCAAGATATTCTGTACCTGAACCGCAGCCTGATAACCGTTTATAGACACAGGGACCTCCGGTTAAATCAATCATGAAATGAAAAAAGTTGAATCCATTTCCCTCTTTTTCCCTTCTGATCATCTCCTGCGCCAACAGGTCATACTGTTCGAAAATCAGCGGCAGATCTTCTTCCCTGATTGCATAATCCGCTTCCGGCGGTGCAACCACCGGCTCGACAGAAATCTGCTTGAATCCCATATCTGCGAGATGAAGAACATCCTGCGCGAAATCCAGATTATAATGTGTAAATGTCCCTCTCACATAATACTTATCCTGGTTCCGGCTTTCGGCAAACTTCTGAAATTTAGGTATGATCAGGTCATAGCTGCCTTTGCCATTGCGAAATGGTCTCATAAAATCGTGAACTTCTTTTCGTCCGTCAATACTGAGCACCACATTCCCCATCTCTTTATTACAAAATTCCATAATTTCATCATTCAGCAGCAGGCCGTTGGTCGTAAGTGTAAATCGAAAACACTTGTTATGTATCTTTTCCTGCTCTCGTCCATATGCTACCAGATCCTTTACAACCTGCCAGTTCATCAGAGGCTCTCCGCCGAAAAAGTCCACTTCCAGATTTTTACGGCTTCCGGAATTAGCAATCACATAATCCAATGCCTTTTTCCCCACTTCAAAGGACATCAATGCTCGCCTGCCATGATATTCGCCTTCTTCAGCAAAACAATATCTACAGGCCAGATTACAATCATGTGCGATATGCAGACACAAAGCTTTTACTACCACTGGACGGTCTTTAAAAGCATCTATTGCGTTCTCATAAATATCATCTGTAAAAAGCATACCCTGATTTTTTAGTTCCCTGCACTCTTTAAGTGCTTCTTCTATATCTTTCACCGGATACTTGTCCTGTAAAGCGGTGCAGACACTTTTCTCTTCATCAGACTTCTGCATCTCCTCCAGTACGTCATAAACCAGCTCATCCACAACATGCACAGATCCGCTGTTGACATCCAGGACCATATTATATCCGTTATTCTTATATTGGTGTATCAAAAAAATTCTCCCTTCATACACGACAAAATTCCCATGACCTGAATGCTCAGGCCTGGGAACATCGTCAGCAGAGCATCTTATAGCTCCTGTCAGTTCTTGTTCTCGCAGCTCTGGTTTCCTACAGTACAGGATGTCTTACAGGCTGACTGGCAAGATGTCTGGCATTCACCGCAGCCACCCTTTTTCACTGTATTCTGTAAACTTTTCGTATTCAAAGTTTTAATATGTATCATAGTATATCCTCCTGTTTTCGCTCGTATCGAATATTATTATAACATAGCCTTCTCAGATTTAAAAGTACTTTGTCACACTTTATGTGGCAGGGGGCTGATGAGTGCTGAACTGTTACGCAGCTTGGATTACGAAATCATTCCTCCTGCCATGCCTCCTCCCATACATAACAGCATGGTAGTCAGTACATGGCTCCATAGCGACGGGTTTCCATGGAACGCAATTGCAGAAATCAAAAATGCAAGCAGAAAATATGCAATTCCCAGAGCCAGCCCCCATAGATATTTTTTCGTCCCCATGGTTTTTCCAAGTATAAATCCCCCGGCAAAGCACGACAGCAGATAGGTCACAATAATGCCTACATGAACACCGGCTTCGCTCAAATCCAGCTTCAGAAGTAAAAATGCCAGTATAATCAGACATAGTGCCGTAAGGATGTATGCAGCCAGAAGTGCTTTCGTTACGCGAAGAATCTTTTGTACTACAGGCCGTGTCTGTTCCATAAAAAAGCCCTCCCATACCTCTAATATATGGAAAAGGCTCTTCTATTATAACTATTAACTGTCCTTGCAGTCTTCATGGAATTTATTCCACTCCTCTGATACGGCAGCTCTCATGCGATTACGTCTGTTCTCCATCTTAACACCCGTAAAAATTCCTCCCATCAAAAGAGCCATAACAGAGGAAATGATAAGCGGAAACAGCTGGGTGGTATCGCCTGTCTTTACAGACCCTCTCGATATGCTGGAGGCCTTAACCGGTGTCTGTGTAGTTACCCTCTTACTCTTTGTGACTGTCTTCGCCGAGCTGCTCTTTTTTGCTGCTGAATTACTTGTATTGCTTTGAATATCTGCACCGCTTTCTGTATCCTCATTGCTTGCTGTCGTTATCTTCTTACTGCTTCCGGCCTTGTCGTAAAAATCGCCGATATCGCCTACTATGGTATTACCAATAGAGCGAGGCTTTACTGATGAATCATTTTCAGCCACTGCCAATTCAGATAACGGAGTCGCTTCTGCATCTTTCGCAGCAATTGTAGTATTTATGGCTATATCTTCTGCAGTTTTGTTCTCCTCTGCAGGCTCAGAAGCATCTTCCTTCTGCGTTTCAATCTCCGCTGTTTTCAGTACCGTATCTTTTCGCAGACTTAATACAGACGAAAAAGCAGACTCCTTTTTAACAGAGTTTTTTTCATCTTCCGGAGGCGTTTCTGCCTCATCATCCACCCCTGTATTTTCTTCAAAAGCTGCTTCAACTTTTTTGTCCGTTGAATTGTCCTTTGCTGTTTCAATCTCTGATCCATCTGCCGGAATTGGCGTTGTTTCCGGAGTTTGTGTAACCTCGGGTGTTGGAGTCAGTTCCGGAGTTGGTGCAGCTCCGGGCTCAGGTTTTACTTCCGGAGCTGGTGTTGCCCCAGGAGTCGGCTTTCCTTCCGGAGTCGGCGCAGCCTCAGGTGTTGGTTTTACTTCCGGCGTCGGTGCAGCCTCGGGTGTCGGCGTTGCCTCCGGGGTTGGTGTTATACCCTGTGTCGGCTCAGGAACAGGAGTCGGTTCAGCGGGCTCACCTTGCTGTTCCAGTAATTTTTTATACTCCTTGCCTGAAAATATTTGCACTTCTACAGGAAATTTCAGTTTTTCTGCATCTGTTACCTTTGTTTCCTCACAAATTATGACAATTCCTTTACTGCCCACCAGTTTAACAACCCGTTCCAGACTTTTGACAGCCTTGTCCTCCACACTGCCGTCATTGTCATCTCTGCCATCCTTTTTATCCCAGTATATAACTTTAGAGTCTTTCTGAACAGTCTGTGTCTGTTCCTGAATTTTATCTACTGATTTCGCAGTTGCCATAACCGGATAGACGTTGGAAATCGTAAGTACCAATGCCAAGATCACACTGGCGGCTTTTGTATTTCTCATCTTTTTATTTCTCATAATCCCTTAACTCCTCAAATGTATACTTCCAAACTTATGTAAATTATTACATTTTTGTTACAAAAATGCTTTGTGGACATATTATAACACATTATTCCAGTTTTCGACACCCCTAAATTTAATGTAACAGTTCAATCCTGCGGATTGCTGGCTGAACTGTTATTTGATTTGCACGACTTCGTAAGAAAAAACATGCAAAAGGAACTGCCGGCCGGCAGTTCCTTTTGCATATGCATCCAGCTTATGAGTCTATATTGGTCAGAGCTTCCGGTTCCCGCTGTAAAATCTCCATGAATTCCTCACCCGTTATGGTCTCTTTTTCATACAAGTATTTTGCCAGCTCATGGAGTTTTGGCATATTGTCCTGAAGCAGTTTCTCAGCTTTCTGGTAAGCGGCCTTTACTACGGCAATTACTTTCCTGTCGATATCTGACGAGGTATTTTCCGAACACATCAAAGTAGTGTCCCCTCCCAGATAAGGATTGTTGACCGTCTCAAATGCCACCATACCGATATCATCGCTCATGCCATATCTGGTAATCATGGCCCGTGCCATCCTGGTAGCCTGTTCAATATCATTAGAAGCACCTGTTGTAATAGAATGGAAAACCAATTCTTCTGCCACACGGCCTCCTGTAAATGTAGCTATTTTGTTTTCCAGCTCCTCCTTCGACATCAGATTCTGTTCACCTTCATCCACCTGCATTGTATAACCCAATGCTCCGGAAGTCCTGGGTATAATGGTTATCTTGGTAACAGGTGCAGAATCTGTCTGCAGCGCAGCCACTATGGCATGTCCTACCTCATGATAGGATACAATCAATTTTTCTTTATTGGAGAGAATTTTATTTTTCTTCTGGTATCCGGCTATTACGATTTCAACACTCTCCTCCAGATCTGCCTGTGTAACAAATTTTCTTCCGTCACGGACCGCACGCAGGGCGGCTTCGTTGATCATATTTGCCAGCTCTGCACCACTGGCGCCGGGCGACATTCTGCCAATCGCTTCAAAATCCACATTATCACTGATTTTGATGTTCTTAGCATGAACTTTCAGTATCTCTCCGCGGCCTTTCAAATCAGGGAGCTCCACGGGAACCCTCCGGTCAAAACGTCCGGGGCGAAGCAATGCCGGATCCAGCGAATCCGGGCGGTTAGTGGCCGCAAGAATAACAACTCCCTTTTTTCCATCAAACCCATCCATCTCCGTCAGCAGCTGATTCAACGTCTGTTCTCTTTCATCATTACCGCTGAAGCCACCACCGTCACGCTTTTTACCAATCGTGTCGATTTCATCGATGAAGACGATACAAGGAGCTTTTTCATTGGCTTGATTGAATAAATCACGAACCTTTGCAGCACCCATACCTACAAACATTTCCACAAATTCCGAACCGGAAATAGAAAAAAACGGAACATTCGCCTCTCCTGCAACAGCTTTTGCAAGTAATGTCTTACCTGTTCCGGGAGGTCCTACCAGCAATGCTCCTTTTGGCATCCTTGCGCCGATTTCCGTGTATTTTTGCGGGTTATGAAGAAAATCCACAATCTCCTGCAAAATCTCTTTCGCTTCGTCCTCTCCTGCAACATCCTGGAACTTAATGCCTGTTTCCGACTGTACATAGACTTTGGCATTGCTTTTTCCAAAGCTCATGGCGTTCCCCATACCGCCACCCATCTTCTTCGTCATCTGTCTCGTCAGAAGCTGCCCCAGGCCAATCATAAGTACGATGGGAAGCACCCAGGAGATAATAAATGTGAGAATCGGTGACGCCTTCTCCACAACAGGTGTTCCGTAACTGGTAATTCCCTGCTCCGTCAGATCCTTTATCAAATCCGGGTCATTCAGCGTTCCGGTTTTGTAATAATTATCATTTGACTTATCTGTAAAAGTGATTTTATTGCTTTCAATCTGTACCTTGCCTATATCCCCATCTTCAATCATCTGCCTGAATACACCGTAATCCACTTCCTTTATCTTACGTTCCTGCAGACTCGGGAACAGAAGAGCATTCAAAAACAGAATTACAACAATAGCAGTAATATAGTAAAAGGCCATCGGCTTTTTCGGTGGTTTCACTTCTCTCATGCCTCTACCTCCTTACATGTTTTAATATGACTATACGCATCTTTTCTGCATAAGTCAATCAATTAGGGATACTTTATAAATTGTTTAGACACAGTGCTACTATTTATTAACGTTAATATAACTATATAATGTATACTTGGATATTCCAAAATAAGCGGATACTTTATCAGCGGACCGTGTGACTAAAAATGCTCCGGAATCGTTGAGAAATTGAATTGCCTGTACTTTTTCCTCTTTATTCATCCACGCAACCGGTTTACCTACCAGCTGAACAGACTGCTTAATCAGTTCATCCAGGAGTTCATTGACATTCTTTGGTATGAATCCATGGGGTTTATTCTCCTCATCCTCCATCTTAATAAATGCATCCAGCGTATTTCTGGCCGTCATCATAGCAGTGATATCATAATTAATTCCCAGTATGTAAGTGATATCTTCGTCGTCATCACGGATGAAGATTGAACTGGATTTTAAGATTCTCCCATCCTGTGTTCTGGTCAGATAAGAATACTGGTCTTTCATCTCATCCCCTGCTTTTTTTATAGCCTCAAGTACGATCTGTGACGGACCATCTCCCTCTTTACGACCGGAAACCTCTCCATTTTCAATATAGACAATTGAGCATTCCTCAAATTCCTTATCGTGGAATGCGTGAATTACCACTTCACAATCTTTTTCAAAACTTTCTGTAATGCCATGAGCAACTTTTTTCAAAATATCAAGTGTTAACATAATTTAAATCCCCATTCTTCATTCTTTTGTATCAATACTTTAACGAATTCTGTTTCCATCCCTTTTGAAATACCCGGAAGACAGAATCCATCAAAAAGACGGCAAGCGCAATCACACCGGCGATTTCCAGTGTCTGTACCAGGTAATATCCGGCCATAGCTGTGTCCTCCAATGTCATGGAGTATACAATGCGATACATGCCTGCCCCCGGTACGGTGGGAAGAATTCCTGCGATCAAAAATAAGGTGACCGGTGCTTTAAAAATTCTGGCAAAGCTATGGGACAGCAGTGCAACAGTAAATGCTGACCAGAAAGAAGATAAAACAGTCCCCATCTGCAGTAAATCCGTACAGGCAACAAAAGCTATCCCCCCGATTGCTCCTACAATACCGGCAAGAAACAGATATTTTCTTGGGATTTCTATCAGCAGTGAAAATGAAAAAATTGCTATAAAAGCACCAAGTATCTTAAGTATCATAGTAAAAGACCCCTTCCCAGTAACCCGGTTCCGACTGCCATTCCGATTCCCACTCCGATTGCGATTGCCGCAGCCTTTAAAAATGCTTCTAAAATCCTGGCTGAACCTGAAAGATTGTCCCCCTGAAGAGTATCCCTTATCGCATTTGTAATTGCAACACCCGGAACCAGCGGCATAATCGCACTGATAATTATAGTGTCCAGATTCATATTCTTTATTACAAATTTCTGCAGTAATATGCTGACAACTGCAATTCCGATGCCACAAAAGATGTCCAAAAAGAAATCATTGAACTTCAACTTTTTACCCAGTGTGATAAATGCCGCCAGGACACTGCCTACAATCAGCGCCGCACCCGCATCTACAGCTGCCCCTCCAAAAAAAAGAGAAAATCCAAAGACCACACCTACTGTTCCCAGATTGTAAACCAATCTGCTGTACTGCCTGCCTTTTATCTGTGTCAGTTCTTCATAGGTCTGCTTTAAACTTATCTCGTCCTTGCAGAACCTTCTGGAAATAGCATTCACCTGGACAATATTGCACATGTTCGTTCCCCTGCTCTTCACTCTGCGTATTATCGATAAGGGCTCCTGTCCTTTTTCCTGGAGTGTTACAAGAATCGCCGTATTAAACGCAACAGGATCTACATGCTCTGCATCGGATTTCCTTAAAATGTGAGCCATGGTATCTTCCACCCGGTAGGTTTCTGCACCGCTCTTAAGCATTATTTCACCGGCCAGAACTGCCGTCTGCATTAAAAATTTATTATCTGTCTTATTGTTCATATAGCTATTATACTCCATTTAAAGAAATGAAAAAAGTAAAAATTCCCCGGGAAGAAAAGCTGCTCCTCCCAAGGAATTCCTAAATCATCATACAATATTCAATCGACCTGCTTCTCTTATGTATGCGCAACCCTCTGCGATAATTAACAAATCCGTATCTTACAGGATTAAATGAATAAATATTGTTTGTCTTTTGTAACTTATATTATTTATCTTTTGAACTTTGTGTTTTCTCTTTTGTACAATCCATATAATAGCATTTTCCCTTCAAATTGTCAACAGTCAGGTGGCAGGTTTTTGTAAAAATATAAAAAGTCATGGTGTTGAAAATCCGCGAAATTAGTCTTCAAATGTCTCTTTCAGACAAAAACTATTCTTATTATAGGAAAGAAGTCCTTCTTTTTGCATTTTACTGAGTTCATTCGACATCGCACTCCGGTCCACACAAAGATAATCAGCCAGCTGCTGACGGTTAAAAGGGATTTCAAATTGAAATTTCCCCTGACTCATGGCTTGATAAGAAAGATAGGATAACAGTTTTCCGCGAATGGATTTCGGAGTTGTATGGCTGATTTTTCGTGAAAGATTCAGATTCTTAAACGCCATGACAGACAACATATTGCGCACCAGTTTTACATGGAATGGGCACGTATTCCCGCAGATGCTTATAACCTTATCCAGGTTTAAAAATAAAATTTCACTCTGTTCTGCTGCAACCACATCAATCGTCAGCACTTCTTTTTCTGCGCAGACATAGGCTTCTGCAAATACCCTGCCCCTGCCTATGTTATCAAGTATGCTTACATTACCCCAGGCATCATTCTGCTCAATATTAACACTTCCGGAAAGAACGAGCCCAATGGAATCTACAATACTGCCGGAACGATAAATCATCTCTCCCTTTCTATATGTTTTTGTATTTGCCTGCATACACACTAAAACATCCTCTGTCTCCTTCTCTGACAGACCTTGAAATATCTTTGTTTTTGAAATAAATGTATAATTCATATTTTCACCTGTTTTTTTATTTTTTAGTTGTAATAACAACATACATATTGCATTGATTATAGTATGATTACTTCAGGAAGTCAAGAAAACAGGAGGCAGACAACATGATCAGAAAAATTATACATATAGATGAAGATAGATGTAATGGCTGCGGTCTGTGTGCCGCTGCATGTCAGGAGGGTGCCATAGGAATGGAAGACGGGAAGGCAAAGCTGCTGCGTGATGATTACTGTGACGGACTTGGAAATTGCCTGCCGGTCTGTCCCGCGGATGCAATATCATTTATAGAACGGGAAGCAGATGCATATGATGAACACGCCGTACTGCAAAACCAGATGAAAAAGATGCAAAGGGAAGGGGCTGCACTTGGCTGCCCGGGTTCACGCTCCATGGAATTTAAACGGGCCGCCCCGGACAAACACTCATCCGCACAGGTTTCGCAGCTGCGTCAGTGGCCGGTACAGATTAAATTAGTACCTGTAAGTTCACCTTACTTTGAGAATGCAAATCTTTTAATTGCAGCCGACTGTACTGCTTATGCATATGCAGATTTCCATAAAGATTTCATCTATAACAAAATCACATTAATCGGATGTCCCAAGCTTGATGACGGAGACTACAGTGAGAAGCTTACTGATATCATCAGTCAAAATAATATTAAAAGTCTGACCATCGTCCGCATGGAGGTCCCCTGCTGTGGCGGAATCGAACACGCTGCAAAGGCTGCTCTGCAGGCCAGCGGCAAGTTTATTCCCTGGCAGGTGATAACTATCTCAACAGATGGCAGCATTTTGGATTAAAGTTCAGAACAAGGAGGTTCGCTATGAAAGAATTTATTAAGAACATGAATCACGAAGAAGTTTTAACATTATGTGAGCAGATATCTGTCCAGCCGGGGCAGGTAGTCAGCAAAACATTGGCCCAAAATCCGGCAGTCAGCGTTACACTATTTGCTTTTGACAAGGGCGAAGAGATAAGCTCCCATGATTCAGAGGGAGATGCCATGGTTACCGTCCTGGAGGGACAGGGCGAGTTAACCGTGGATGGAAAGGCATATGTATTGAGCGAAGGGGAAACCTTGATTATGCCTGCAAAGAAACCACATTCCGTTTATGCAAAAGAGTCCTTTAAGATGCTGCTGCTGGTCGTCTTCCCATTCGAAGACAATAGGGACAAATCACAGACTCTTTAAAATAAAATAAAAACAGCAAAGGAGAAAGAAATGGATCAAAAAATGTTTTGTTTTCAATGCGAACAGACCGCAAAATGTTCTGGTTGTACAGGAGGTGCCGGTGTCTGCGGCAAGTCTTCGGAGGTTGCCAATCTTCAGGATGAGCTGCTTGGTGCATTAATTGAACTTGTAAATGCAGGTGCGAAACCGGATGTCAAGATGGATCGTCTGGTCCTCGACAGTCTCTTCACCACAATTACCAATGTGAATTTTAATGTAGAAACTATTCAGGAGATGATAGAAAAAGTAGATCACGCAATAACAACTGTGAATGCAGCCGCAAATCCCGTTCATTATGATATGAATAAAATCTGGAACGCTCAGGAGGATATTCGCTCTTTGAAATCTCTGATTTTGTTTGGTATTAAAGGTATGGCTGCTTACGCTTATCATGCCATGGTTTTAGGATATACTGACGAAGCTGTGAATGCGTTTTTCTACAAAGCATTGCAGACGATAGGTGCGGAGCATACGATGGAAGAATTGTTACCTGTTGTTATGGAAACAGGGGCTGTAAACCTGAAATGTATGGAGCTTCTTGATAAAGCGAATACAGAGTCCTACGGAACACCAATCCCGACTACCGTTCCTCTTACCGTGGAAAAAGGTCCTTTTATTGTGATCAGCGGACACGACCTTTTGGATTTAAAATTACTTTTAGAACAGACGAAGGATAAAGGAATCAACATCTACACGCATGGTGAGATGCTGCCTGCACATGGATATCCGCTTTTAAATCAGTATCCCCAGCTAAAAGGAAATTTTGGAACTGCCTGGCAGAATCAGCAAAAAGAATTCGCCAACCTTCCAGCTCCAATCCTGTTTACCACAAACTGTCTGATGCCTGTAAAATCCAGTTATGCTGACCGCGTATACACCACAGAAGTCGTATCCTATCCTGAATTGGTACATATCGGTGAAGATAAGGATTTCACGCCTGTCATTGAAAAAGCCCTGGAATTGGGCGGTTTTAAAGAAGATACCGAATTTACCGGTATCAATGGAGGCAAAGAGGTTACAACCGGGTTTGGTCATGGTACCGTTCTTTCTGTTGCCGATAAAGTTGTGGAAGCGGTAAAATCCGGAGATATTAAACATTTCTTCCTGGTTGGCGGATGCGATGGCGCACGTCCGGGCAGAAATTATTACACAGACTTTGTAAGTCAGACTCCTTCCGACAGCATTATTCTGACTTTAGCATGCGGGAAATACCGCTTCAATGATTTAGATCTCGGTACAATTGGCGGGCTCCCACGTATCATGGATATGGGTCAGTGCAACGATGCTTACAGTGCAATCAAAGTTGCCATCGCTCTGTCAGAGGCTTTTGGCTGCGGGGTCAACGATCTTCCACTGTCGATGGTATTGTCCTGGTATGAGCAAAAAGCTGTCTGCATCCTGCTGACATTGCTCCACCTAGGCATCAAAAATATTTTCCTCGGGCCTACACTTCCGGCATTTGTATCTCCGAATGTATTGAATTATCTTGTAGAGAACTTCAACATAGCTCCAATCAGCACCCCTGAAGAGGATTTGAAAAAGATTCTTGGATAATAGAAATCCCCGGGAAATGAACTGAAATACCAGTTCTTCCCGGGGATTTTTACAAACTTCATATCGGAATCAAAATATTAATTCTTTGCATGGTCGACCATCTGGAATACCCTGTAATAATCTTTAGTTTCTGTGTTTTTATAGGTTTCGGAACGATTCTTAGTCAGAAATCTCGTAAGATTATAACAATCCACCCAGATTTCATTATTTCCTTCTTTCTGAGATTCATCAAATATAAGCTGGAGTCCCCAGTGGAGATGGATTGTTTTAATATTATTCACATTTTCCTTGGAACTGTATCCAGTGTGTCCCATATAACCTATGACATCGCCCGCCTGCACCTTACTTCCTTCTTTAAGGCTTTGATGATAAGGAAAGTTTTGTCTCAGGTGTGCGTAGTAATAATATCGCTTCTTATCAAAGCTTCTAATCCCTATTCTCCACCCGCCATACTGATTCCAGCCAAGGGCTTCCACATATCCGGATTCAATAGCAATAATCGGCGTACCTATCTGTCCCATCATATCATGCCCCAGGTGGGGTCTGCTATACCCATAGGCCCTCGGCTTTCCAAAATCGTCATAATCATAATATTCAAATCCCTTTGCAATTGGTGAAAATGCTTTAAGTCCATATTTTGTTTCCCAAACCAACTCACCGCTTTCACTTTCCGTCTGTATCTCATATTCTCCTACCATGCCGCCCAATACTGCCGAATAGGCTTCCTGATAGTAATTATAGTACTTTTTATCTCTTGTCATCTCTTCCAGGGTATTTTCCTTATTGATAAGCACCTCTGCTATCGTATTCATGTCTGCAGACCGATAGCCTGAGAAGTCACCTCCATTTCTGCAGGCAAGATAAGCAAGGAGCGAAATCCAGTCCAATTCTACATCCTGTCCATGGGTTTTCACATCCCATTGATACGCATCCTCCAGCGCCTGATATGTTACATTGAAATCTACCCATTTTATGTAATCTTTCTGTTCACTCTCCTGCTCTGAAGGCTGATCTTGGGCCGGGGTGTTTACAGTATGTACCATATGTTCAAGATTTTCATGTAACAAACCAACAATGATTAAAAGGACACACGCGGATACTGCTATAACTTTCTTCTTGTCAAATAATATTTTCAAACAGCTTCTCCAATATAGAAACCTCTTTCTATATTTACGTATCTTATTAGATATTATGAATAGAACTTTCTTTTCCTGTGAATTTCACGATGGGACAGGTCTCATTCAAAACTCATGAATGAAACCTGTCCCGGTTCTTATCTCATCGCATAGCTATATTGCTCATCCTCCGTAATGCCATAGAAGTCAGCAAATGACAGTTCAAAAATTTTATATTTTATATGTTCAATGCAGCCCGCTTCTCCATAATAATCTTTTCCAGAATATCCGCCGTCTCGACTGCATCGGAATTAATTATGACCTGACCCCCTGTCAGTTCTTTCATGCCCTCTGTCAATACTTCTACCGCAACTTTACTTCCTGTTACAAATGGAGGCAGTCCAAGTGCCAGGCCCTACCTCCGGTACACCCGGAGGTAGGGAATTCACAGTATGGGTTAAAAAATCATAGATAAAGGTTTACTCTTTATTTCGTCAGTTAAAAGCTTTTGTAATCTCAAAAACTCCATATGTACTTTACAAGGATCTGCCTCCTGATTTCTGGAACAATCATATGAATGCCGCAGGCACTCTGTAATCAGCAGCTCTTTATCAACCACTTCTATCACATCATACAATGTGACATGATCCAGACTTTTTCTTAAAGCATATCCGCCATTGGTGCCGCGATAGCTTTTAATAATTCCGGCTTTTTCCATCTTTCTTGTAATTTTATAGGCGATGGACATACTTATATCTTCCTTGTCACAAATTTCCCGGACACTTGCGATATTCCCATCTGACAGAACCCGTAAGACCCTTACGGCATAATCCACTTCTCTTGTAATCAGCATAACATATTGTACCTCTTTTTATATATTACTTTCGTATAGCGGCATATTCATGTGTGTAATGGCTTCCGTCACCTCACACGAAAGGATACTTTCCCTTTAAATACTTCCATAACTACGTTGCAGGCAGCCCCAACTAATTTTGCATCTGCCAGGAATCCTGCATGTTTTACCTTAATATCTGTACGATTCTGATAAAATTTATGCATATTGATCTGCTTCTCCAGATACTTCAGATATTTAGCTGGGATGTAAACACCATCATCACCAAGAATCACTGCTTCCGGATGAAGGATGTTGATGCTGCTCACCAGTGCGATCAGGAGATCATCCATCATTTTTGTAAGGATCCTATCAACCGTTTCATCAAAACTGAGTTCACAAAATTCCTTAAATGACAAATCCTTTCCTGTAGCTTCCCGCAGTTTTTTAAGTATAACCCCCCTGCCGGCATAACTTTGCAGGCATCCCTGATTCCCGCAGAAGCAGTTATCCCCTTGAGGTCTGATGCAGACATGCCCAATCTCCGGGGCATACCCCTTGCTGTTTCGGAAAAGATCTCCCTGAGTAATTACTCCGGAACCAATCCTGTCATCAATACTCATATATATGAAATCATGATTCATCTTACCGGCTCCATATAACGCTTCTGCCAAAGCAGAACTGTTACTGTCACGGTCTACAAATACAGGATATGCATATCGCTCCTTCAGACGTTCTGCAATCTGTACATTCTGTATTCCGTAAAAATCCGGTGGATCCAAAATCATACCTTGATTGATATTAAGCGGACCTATACTCGCAACTCCGATTCCAAAGAATCGATTATCGGTTTGAAGCATGGAATCAGTCAAAATACAGACATCCTCTATTAACGTATCTTCAGTCAGCCCTTCTTTCCATTCTGTCTTTTTTCTTTTCAGAATATGAAGCTGCAAATCGCAAATTACAACTTCACAGTATGCCGTACTGATTAATATGCCAAGTATCTTGGGTGCATCCGATGCAATCTCTACTGTAATTGGATTGCGTCCTCTTACATCTGTTGGGCATTCCTCTGTTTCCACAACAATATTATTCCGGCGAAATTCCGATACAATATTGGTTATAGTCATTTTAGTGAGCTCCGTCTCCCTGGCCAGTTCTATTCTGGAATGACACATTCCTGTTGCAATAAGCCTTAAAATTAAACCCCGGTTATGTTGACTGGAAATACGGCTGTTCTCACCTGTCTTTCTCATTCCTGGCACCTTATTCTTTCCTCCATATATCGCTATAAATACATTTTAAATTAAAGAAAGAGTTTCGCTTACGAAACTCACGCCTGCGGCGGCCGTATAGCGATATCTGTCTCTTACCTCGCAGTACGCATCCCCCGGAGGGTTTTTACCCAATAGAAAAGTTCAGAGAACGTTCTTATAGATAAATCATATCTCAATATGCATATATATTCTTTACTATTATACAATATAATGCTTTTAAAAGCCAGATAAAAATAAAAATGTTACAGTCCGGCCGTTAGTTTAAAAATCCAGCCGAACTATAACATAAATTCCAGAATGTGTTCAAAACACTCTAGAGATTATAAGTTTTTCTGTGAAGGAATTTCCCCTGATGGGTTTCAGCAATCTGATGATTTTTTACTACATGATGTCCACGTAAGTATACATCTTCGATTCTACCGGTCACTTTCGTTCCTTCAAATGGTGAGTAGTCCACTCTCTGCTCCTGATCACCTGCCGTTAATACATCCTCTGTTTTCGGATTCAAGATCACAATATCGGCATCAGACCCTTCCCTTATAGTACCTTTTCTGGGATACAATCCATAAAGTCTGGCCGGATTTTCGGACATCAGTCTGCACATCTGCTCCAGAGTGATTTTATTTTCTCTCACCCCGTAAGTATATATAAGAGTGGCTCTGGTCTCAACCCCCGGCATTCCTCCGGGTATCTTCGTGAAATCCTCCAGCCCCAGCCTTTTCTGCTCTGTAGTAAAACTACAGTGATCCGTAGATATTGTCTGAATTTCATCCTTGCTCAGGGCGTTCCAGAGAGCCTGCTGATCTTCCGGTTTTCTAAGTGGCGGTGCGCACACATATTTGGCACCCTCAAACCCCGGAAGCTGATATTTATCATCATTCATCAGAAGGTACTGCGGACAGGTCTCTGTATATACTTTTTGCCCACGGTTACGTGCTGCTTCAATTACCTCCAGCCCTTCTTTGCAGGTCAGGTGAACAACAATTACAGGGGTGTCTACAATCTCAGCAATACGAAGCAGCCTGTCGATTGCCTCTGCCTCACAAGGTGCGGGGCGGGTTGCTGCATGGGTTGCTACGTCCATAAGTCCTTTCTCTTTTGCATCCTGCTGCATGGCGGCAATTACACCACTGTTTTCACAATGAACTCCCGTGATACCGTCAACTTCCTTCAGGCGCTTTAGAATCTGATACATTGTTTTATCATCCACCTGATTATCATAGGTCATATAGAGTTTAAAGGAGGTAATCCCCTCATCAATCATTTTCTGAATCTCATCACATACTTCCGGATTCCACTCAGAAATTGCCATATGAAAACTATAATCGCAATTCGCTTTTCCCCTGGCTTTTCCAAACCAGTTCTGTAATCCTTCTTCCAGCGTCTCACCTTCATACTGTGTTGCAAAATCAATCACAGTCGTTGTTCCGCCGCGAAGTGCTGCACGCGTTCCGCTTTCAAAATCATCTGCAGTTACAGTACCTGCCACATGAAGATCAAAATGTGTGTGTGCGTCGACGAATCCCGGGAACAAAAGTTTCCCTGTCACATCAATAATCTCTGCATCGGGACAGGTCAGGTTTTCACCTATCCGGGTGATGACCTCATCCTCAATAAGGACATCCACCGTACCAGACTTTGTGCCAGATACTACGGTTCCGCCTTTAAACAGTTTCTTCATAATCAGCCTTCTTTCTTTTATCGGGTGCATCCCGAAATACTCTGCCGGATTATGAGTCATCCGTACAATTCTATCTTACAGCATGTAGGAATAAGATTTTACCACTGTATCGATAATGCCTCTTAATCCCGCAGGCACTGCCTCAGGCTCAGTACCCACTTTATAATCAAAAGTTTTCCCGGCAATCCGGACTTTACATTCTCCAGACTCTTTGTCTGTTACCAGGAATCCATGGTTCTTGCTGTCATCCATGTCCTTCTGGTTTGCAAACAGGGTAAACTTATCCTGATACGGAGCACTGTCATAGGGGCAGAAACTCTTGCAGTTTCCACACTCGTTGCACATATAATCCACGTGAATAATCTGATGTTTCACCATACCAGGCACCACAATGGATATATTTGCCCGGTTTGGACATACTTCCACACAGTTCTCACAGTAGCTGTTGCAGGAGAGGCAGCGATTACTGTCTGCAACCTTCGCATCCTCTTCCTTCAGATTGCCTTTTCTTCCGTAAACTTCCTCAGCAGGCGTCATGGTAGCAAAGCTGTTGTCATATTTTTTACCCAGAATCGCTTCTGCCGCCATCTTACCGTCACGGATACCTTCCACGATTGTAGCCGGTCCGTAAACACAATCTCCAGCCACATATACACCATCCAGAGATGTTTCCATAGTCTCCTGGTTCACCAGAGCCCGTCCTCTTTCATTTACCTGAATTCCATTTGCTTCATAGAATCTTGTCGGAACCTTCTCACCTACGGCCGCAATAACTGTATCCGCAGGGACAAGGACAGTTTCCTCCGTTTCGATAACACTGCGGCGTCCGCTTGCATCATAGTCTCCAAGCCTCATCTTTTTACAGATCAACTGGCCATCCTCCATTTTAACAGGAGCGAGCAGTTCTGCAAAATCAATACCGTCTTCGATAACCATCAACAGTTCCTCTTCATCAGCCGGCATATAGCGTTTGGTTCTGCGATAAACAAGAGAAACCTTTTCTACGCCCTCGTTTCTCTTCGAAGCTCTGGCAACATCCATGGCAGTATTACCACCACCGATAACTGCAACAGTCTTACCGAGGTTTACATGACCATTTGTTTCATTGAAATCTTCCAGGAACTCAATTCCATTATAGGTCTCTTTTCCATCCAGAACCAGATTTCCTCTGTCGGCAGCTCCTACAGCCAGAATCACATAGTCATACTCTTTTCTTAATTCATCCAGACTTTCTACAGCTGTGTCGTTAATGAAGTTTACACCCATAGCTTTAACTAACGCTACGTCTTTATCAATATCTTCATCTGTCATGCGGAATCCGGAGATTGAATTACGCGGAACACCGCCCATCTTTGATTTCTTTTCAATAATGGTCGCCTGCATACCGCCTCTTGCCAGGAAGTACCCTGCTGCAAGTCCTGCCGGGCCTCCACCGACAATCACTGCTGTTTTATCAGTTGTGATTTCCGGTTTATCCAGCTTTGCAATCACTTCATCGTATCCGCCTTTTGCAGCCTCTAACTTACATCTGCGAATATTCACAGGTGTTTCATAAAAATTACGTGTACACTTATTCATACAGGTGTGCGCACAGATTGTCCCTGTAATAAATGGCAAAGGATTCTTGTCGAGAATAACCTCCAGGGCTTCTGCCATCTTACCCTGAGATACCAGTTTCATATAGGAAGTAATATCCTGATGAATCGGACACTGTTCTTCGCAGGGTGCTGTAAAGCAGTCTACAAGCGGCACCTGTTTTTTTAATTTTCTGGAGGGAAGCGGTTTAATTGCCTTTACATGATATTTATTCGTCTTTGCATTCTCCACAAGCGCTTCCGCTTTGGAAGCATCAACACCGGAAAACGGTTTAACCTCTTCATCCTCAAGAATCTTCGCAATTTGCTCGAATCTTTCATATCCGCCCGGCTTTAACAGGGTTGTAGCCATGGTCACCGGCCAGATACCGGCATCTATAATGCCTTTAATATTCATAGCGTCCGCACCGCCGGAATAAGAAATCCGAATCTTGCCGTCAAAGTCTCTGGCCAGATTTCTTGCTACTGACAAGGATAATGCATAGAGCGATTTACCGGACATATACATCTCTTCACCAGGCAGTTCACCTGCTTTGATATCAACCGGAAATGTATTGGTGATTTTCACCCCAAACTCCAGATGCTTCTTCTCAGCAAGATCCTGCAGGTGATGCAGCATAGGAATTGCATCCGCATACTGCAGATCATCCTTAAAATGGAATTCTCCGAATGCCACATAATCGTATCCCATCTCGTCCATGGTTTTTCTGGCATATTCGTAGCCCAACAGCGTCGGGTTACACTTGACAAATGTGTGAACATGCTTTTCTTCCAACAGATACCTGGCAATTCGCTCTATCTCCTGCGGAGGACATCCGTGCAGTGTCGAAAGGGTTGCAGAGTTTGTAATCTGCGGTCCGATTGCTTCCACATCCTTTAATGTCAGGTTTTCAAACTTATCAAGGTTCTCTTTCAGCCAGGTCTTACATTCTTTGTAAACGTCCGTATCAGAAGCATCTTTCAAACCTTCGATGAACTTGTCGATTTTCGGCAGCTTAATGCCTTCCAAATCATATCCGACAGACATGTTAAACTGGAATCCGTCAGCAGCCCCCAGACCAAACTCCTTGGAAATTGCTTTCAGAGCAAACCATGCCTTTACATACTCATCAAATGCCTGCGGTACATATAACTCTGTGGACCACTCTACATTATAACATTCATCATCTGCCTTAATACAAGGTTTGGCAACCGGAAGGTCCTCACCGTCCAACTTCTGGACAGTCTTCAATTCAAAGAAACGTGCACCTCCATAATAGGAAGCTATGATATTCTGAGCAAGCTGCGTATTCGGGCCTGCCGCAGGTCCCATCGGGGTTTCCAATTTCTTTCTGAAAATTTCATAATTACGCTCCTGATTCGCAACATACGGTCTGCGCATGCCAAATACAGTTCCCTGTTTATGCTCTTCCAATATCCATGTCATCAGGTTCGAAAATGAAATCGGGGTCATTCTATCACTCATCTTATTTTATTCCTCCTAGGTCGTATATGCTTTTATCCGTTGATACGGCTCCAAAGCTTCTTAGCCTCTTCTCTTACTTCAAATAATACTTTTTCTTCATCTATACCTGTCAGTTCACGATCTTTCATCAGAACTTTACCGTTACAGATTGTAGTAACGACATCTTTTCCGCTCATACCAAATAAAATGTGTCCGTTAACATTATCCGCATGCATTGGCGTAAGCGGGTTATAATCCATGATAATTACATCCGCTGCAGAACCCTCTTTTAATACGCCAAGCTGTTTCTCAAAGTATCTGTTTGCAATTTTTGCATTTCCTTCAAATAACATCTGAGGAACTTCAGACCATGCGGCATTAGCATCACACAGATGATGTTTATGCAGGATATTAGCCACCTTGTAAGACTCGGTCATATCATGTGTATATCCGTCAGTTCCAAGTCCCGTAAGAATACCTCTGTGAACGATTTCCATGGTCGGAGGACATCCGCAGGCATTTCCCATGTTAGATTCCGGATTGTGCACAACCATAGTATCCGTTTCTTTAATCAACTCCATCTCATGAGGATTTACATAGATGCAGTGTGCCAGCAGAGTCTTCTCACCCAGAATATTGCAGTCCATCAAACGGTCTACAATCCTCTTTCCATAGTTTTTCAGGCAATGGTGTAAATCCTCAATACCTTCTGCAACATGAATATGATATCCTACCTCTGCAGGCTTATTCGCAGCAGCAAATTCCATGGTCTCATCAGAAATTGTAAACTGCGCATGCATGCCCATCATACCGGCAATCATATCAGAATCATCCGCCAATGCATGACGAATCCATGCTGCATTCTCCAGAACTGCCTCACGGGACTTGTCCATGCCATCACGATCCGACGTCTCATAACACAGGCAGGTTCTCACTCCAAATTCTTTTGCCGCATCTTCTATTGCAAAGAGGCTGTCATGAATCTCACCAAAGCTTGCATGGTGATCGAAAACCGTCGTTACACCACTCTTTATTGAATCCATATACGTCGCGCGCGCGCTCTGCCTTGTGGACTCGTTGTTCAGATTGCGGTCAATGGTCCACCACTGCCCGTCTAGGATATCCAGAAAACCTTTTGGATTATATCCATTAATCGACAAGCCTCTTGCCATGGCACTGTAAATGTGTTCATGGGTATTGATAAATGCCGGCATAATCACCCCACCTTTTGCATCCACAAATTCCGCATCAGGATACAGTGCTTTCAATTCATCTGTAGTCCCCGTTTTTTTAATTACGCTGCCCTCGGCCGCCACAGCCCCATTCTCAATAAACGGATTTTCTGCGTCTCTGGTTATCAACCGTCCGTTTCCAATTACTAACATATACCTTTTCTCCTTTACTTTTTTGCTTTCCGTAACGTTTCTTTGAGTCTTCTTCCTCCGCTTGTGAATATTCATGGTCCTAACTTTTTTTGCACACATCCGGTCAATACAGAAAACCTGCCACCGGCAGCTTTCCTTGGATACTTTGGTATCCAAAAAATTGCACAAGATTCTGAATTTTTTCAAAAATTCGTACAATTTTCCTTTTAACAAGTAGGATAGAAGTCTCACGATATGTACATTTTATCACGCTTTATAAGCATTTGCAAGACTAATTACAATTTTTTTCAGTTTACCTAAATTTTTTTGTATTTTTCTATTGCATTTCGCTGATATTGGTGCTATGATGGGCACAGATGAGAGTGATGACAGCGAAAACCTAAAATTTATTTAGGTTGGTTTCATTTTAGTTGATCAGGAGATAATATGGCATGACTTATACTTTAGAAATTCTAACACAGCTAGCCGGGGGATTGGCAAAGCAATTCGGACCCGATTGCGAAGTCGTCATTCACGACTTGGCAAAGCATGACCTGGAGCACTCGATTGTCTATATTGTCAATGGTCATATTTCAAATCGTAAAGTTGGTGACGGTCCTTCAAAGGTTGTCTTAGAGACACTCCACAAAAATCCTGACAGGGTACACGATCATTTCAGTTATCTGACCCGTACTTCAGATGGGCGTATCCTGAAATCCAGTACCATGTATATCAGGGATGAGAAAAGTAAAGAGGACAGGAAGATTCAATATATTTTCTCCATTAATTACGATATTACCGCATTAATGACCATGGAACAGGCAGTCAGAAACATCATTGAAACAGAGCCCCAGGCAGGAAGACATCACGCCCCGGACCCAATCGTTCACAATGTAAATGATTTGCTGGACGCTTTAATTCAACAATCTGTAGATCTGGCAGGAAAGCCTGCCGCTCTGATGAATAAGGATGAGAAGGTTGCCGCTATTCAGTTTTTGAATGATGCGGGAGCTTTCCTGATTACAAAATCCGGCGATAAGATTTCGAAGTATTTCGGAATCTCAAAATTTACACTTTACAGCTACATCGATGTAAATAAGAAATGATGAACAGTAAATACGAGGAGGTATGTGAATTATGCATCAGGAAAAAATTCAATGGGCAGTGAACCATATGCCCCACAGTGAGGATAATCAGTTATCCGTCATGTCACTGGAAGCAGTTCAAAAAGCAAGAACCTTCCATCAGTCAATCCCCGGATATGCTCCGACACCGCTTGCAAAACTGGATGCCATGGCATCTTATCTGGGTCTGAAAGAAGTATATGTAAAGGATGAGTCCTACCGTTTCGGTCTGAATGCGTTTAAAGTCCTCGGAGGCTCTTTCTCCATGGCACGTTATATCGCAAAACAGACAGGCAAAGATGTATCGGAGCTTCCATTTAACGTGTTGACTTCCGAAGCACTTCGTAAAGAATTCGGACAGGCCACATTCTTTACCGCTACCGATGGAAATCACGGACGCGGCGTTGCATGGGCAGCCAACCGTCTCGGACAAAAATCTGTCGTATTCATGCCAAAGGGATCTACACAGACACGTCTGCAGCACATTTTGAATGAAGGTGCTACCGCTACGATTGAAGAGGTGAATTATGATGACTGTGTGCGTATGGCCGCAGATGCTGCTTCAAAAGTAGAGAATGGCGTTGTTGTGCAGGATACAGCATGGGATGGATATGAGGAAATTCCAGCCTGGATCATGCAGGGATACGGAACGATGGCTATGGAAGCTGATGAGCAGCTTGAAGCTTATGGCTGTGACAGACCGACCCATGTATTCGTACAGGCCGGTGTAGGTTCTCTGGCCGGTGCCGTGCAGGGATATTTCGCCAACCGTTATTCGGAAAATCCACCCACCGTTGTAGTTGTTGAGGCTGCGCCTGCTGCCTGTCTGTACAAGGGAGCCGCCGCCGGTGATGGTGATCTTCGTAAGGTTGACGGCGATATGCTGACAATTATGGCAGGACTCGCATGCGGCGAACCAAACACAATTTCATGGGATATTCTTAAAAACCACGTAAAAGTATTCATCTCCGCCCCTGACTGGGTTGCAGAAAAGGGTATGCGTATGCTGTCTGCACCAATTAAAGGAGATTCTCAGGTAGTTTCCGGTGAATCCGGTGCCGCTCCCTTCGGCGCTTTAGCGGCTATGTTAACCATGGATGAATACAAAGATTTAAAAGAAGCCATTGGATTGGATGAAGACTCCAGAATACTGCTCTTTTCTACTGAAGGAGATACTGACCCCGACCGCTATAAAGAGATTGTATGGGATGGAAAAAACGACAATTTCTTTGACTGATTACCGTACGAAACACATCTTTAGTATGTGCTTTGTATATACACCTGTTAACCAATTATAAATTGAGGAGGAACGAAGATGGATTTAAATAAGATTAAAGAAACAGCTCAGAATTATCAGGCTGACATGACAGCATTTTTACGCGGCATCGTACAATTCCCCGGCGAAAGCTGTGATGAAGAAGCTCATGTGAACAGAATCGCTGAGGAGATGCGCAAACTTGATTTTGATAAAGTTGAGATTGATCCGATGGGTAATGTAATGGGCTTTATGGGAACCGGCAAGACTCTGATTGCATTTGATGCTCATATCGATACCGTTGGTATTGGTAATAAAAATAACTGGAACTTTGATCCTTATAAAGGCTATGAGAACGAAACTGAAATCGGCGGCCGTGGTGTATCCGATCAGCTTGGTGGTATCGTATCTGCTGTATATGGTGCCAGAATCATGAAAGATCTGGGCCTGTTAAGTGACAAATATACAGTTATGGTAGTTGGTACCGTTCAGGAAGAAGACTGTGACGGACTTTGCTGGCAGTACATCATTAATGAGGATAAAATTCGTCCTGAATTCGTAGTTTCCACAGAGCCTACTGACGGCGGTATCTACCGTGGACAGCGTGGACGTATGGAAATCCGCGTAGATGTTAAAGGGGTTTCCTGCCATGGTTCCGCTCCTGAACGTGGAGACAACGCAATCTATAAGATGGCTGACATCCTTCAGGACATCAGAGCCCTGAACGAGAATGATGCTTCTGATGACACAGAGGTTAAGGGGCTTGTTAAAATGTTGGATGAGAAATATAATCCGGAATATAAAGAAGCCAACTTCCTTGGACGCGGTACCGTTACTACCTCTGAGATCTTCTTTACTTCTCCAAGCCGTTGTGCAGTTGCAGACTCCTGCTCTATATCGCTTGACCGCCGTATGACAGCAGGTGAAACATGGGAAAGCTGCCTGGATGAAATCCGCAGCCTTCCAAGCGTTAAAAAATATGGTGATGATGTAACCGTATCCATGTATGAGTACTCCCGCCCTTCTTATAAGGGTCTTACCTATCCGATTGAGTGCTACTTCCCTACATGGGTTATTCCTGAAGATCACGATGTGACAAAAGCCCTGGAGGAAGCCTACAAAGGACTTTACGGTGACAGCCGTATCGGAACCGCTGATACAGAAGCGATGAGAAAAGCTCGTCCTCTTACCGACAAATGGACCTTCTCTACCAATGGTGTTTCTATCATGGGACGTAATGGAATTCCCTGTATCGGTTTCGGTCCTGGTGCAGAAGCTCAGGCTCATGCTCCGAACGAAATCACCTGGAAAGCTGACCTGGTTGTATGCGCTGCTGTCTATGCTGCTCTTCCAACCATCTATTGTAAGTAATAATCCATTAAAAACAAAAGGAGATTTATAGAATGAAGACATTACAGGATTATATTGATAAGTTAAACAAATTAAACTTCAAAGAAATGTACAACAACGATTTCTTCCTGACATGGGAAAAAACTGACGATGAACTGGAAGCTGTGTGGACCGTAGCAGACGCTCTCCGCTTCATGCGTGAGAACAATATCTCCACGAAAGTTTTTGAAAGCGGCCTCGGTATTTCCCTGTTTCGCGATAACTCCACACGTACCCGTTTCTCATTCGCTTCTGCCTGCAACCTGTTAGGACTTGAAGTACAGGATCTCGACGAAGGCAAATCTCAGGTTGCTCATGGTGAGACTGTACGTGAGACAGCTAATATGATTTCCTTCATGGCGGACGTTATTGGTATCCGTGATGATATGTACATCGGCAAAGGTAATGCTTACATGCATGAAGTGGCTGATTCTGTAGAACAGGGTAACAAAGATGGCATCCTGGAGCAGCGTCCTACACTTGTAAATCTGCAGTGTGACATCGACCATCCTACCCAGTGTATGGCCGATATGCTTCATATCATCCATGAGTTTGGCGGCGTTGAAAATCTGAAAGGTAAAAAGCTCGCTATGACATGGGCTTACTCTCCTTCCTATGGTAAACCCCTCTCCGTTCCTCAGGGTGTCGTAGGCCTTATGACACGTATGGGCATGGAAGTTGTTCTCGCTCATCCGGAAGGATATGAAATCATGCCGGAAGTTGAAGAAGTCGCAAAGAAAAATGCTGAAAACTCGGGCGGTTCCTTCCGTGTGTCCCACGATATGGCCGATGCTTTCAAAGATGCTGATATCGTATATCCTAAGAGCTGGGCTCCATTTGCAGCTATGGAAAAACGTACGGATCTCTATGGAAAAGGTGATCAGGACGGAATCAACGCTCTTGAAAAAGAATTACTGGCTCAGAATGCAGAGCACAAGGACTGGTGTTGTACAGAAGATCTGATGAAAACTACGAAAGACGGAAAAGCACTTTATCTGCACTGTCTGCCGGCTGATATCAATGATGTAAGCTGCAAGGATGGTGAAGTTGAAGCATCTGTATTCGATCGTTACCGTGATCCTCTTTATAAAGAAGCAAGCTACAAGCCATATGTAATTGCAGCTATGATTTTCTTAAGTAAATTTGAAAATCCTGCTGAGATTCTGAAAAAGCTTGAGGTTCGTAAGGCACCGAGAATCTTCAAATAATCGGTCGGATAAATAAATTTAAGGGAGAACTATAATGGCGAAGAAAAAGCGGATTGTCATTGCACTCGGAGGTAATGCCCTTGGTAACACCCTCTCCGAGCAGATGGCTGCAGTAAAAATCACCGCAAAAGCGATTGTTGATCTGATTCAGGAAGACTGTGAAGTCGTAGTTGTCCATGGCAATGGGCCACAGGTGGGTATGATCAATAATGCCATGGCTGCACTCACCAGGGAAAACGCTGCGCAGCCAAATACCCCTCTTTCCGTTTGTGTGGCTATGAGCCAGGCTTATATTGGCTATGACCTTCAAAATGCGTTAAGAGAAGAATTGTATAACCGTAATATTAAAGATATGCCTGTAGCAACCATGATTACACAGGTACGTGTTGAAAAAGAAGATCCTGCATTCCAGAATCCTTCTAAGCCAATCGGTCATTTTATGACTCAGGAAGAGGCCCGGTTTGCGGAAGAAAATTATGGTTATGTAACCAAAGAGGACGCAGGACGCGGCTACCGCCGTGTGGTTGCCTCTCCAAAACCGGCGGAAATCGTGGAGATCGGAGCAATCCGTGCTCTGCTGGAATCCGGACAGCTCGTCATCGCCTGCGGCGGCGGCGGCATCCCGGTTACACTGGAGGGTAATCATCTTAGAGGCGCCAGTGCCGTAATTGACAAGGATTTTGCAAGCTGTCTGCTGGCAGAACAACTGGATGCAGATTTTCTGATTATCCTGACTGCCGTAGAAAAGGTTGCTATCAACTTCGGAAAACCGGAAGAAAAATGGTTGAATGATCTAAATTGCAGCGATGCAAAGAAATATATCGCTGAAGGACATTTTGCTCCGGGCTCTATGCTTCCCAAAGTTGAAGCTGCTGTACGTTTTGCAGAATCTAAACCTGGCAGAACCGCTTTGATTACTCTTTTGGAAAAGGCAAAAGAAGGAATTCTTGGAAACACAGGAACCCATATTCATCAGTAATCTGCTAAAAGCAGGGATGGTCCAAGAGCCGAAAACTCTGGAACCATCCCTGCTGTAATATCGGAAAAAAGATAGAAAGTGAGATAAAATGTCTGATACAACACATAAGCTAAAACGAAATGCCTCTCTTTTTGAATTGGATGGTATTCCAAAATTTTCACAATCACTGCCGCTGGCACTTCAGCATGTGGTCGCTATGATTGTTGGATGCGTAACACCTGTTATTATTGTTACCTCCAGCGCCGGAGTTTCTGCAAAGACACAGGTAATCATGATTCAGGCGGCTCTCATATTCTCGGCTGTATCCACACTCCTGCAGCTATTTCCAATTCGTCTTTTTGGAAGAAAAATCCAGTTAGGTTCTGGTCTTCCTGTTATTCTGGGAGTAAGCTTCGCGTATGTTCCCACCATGGTATCCATTGCAACAGATTACGATATCGGAACGATTCTGGGTGCCCAGATAGTCGGTGGCTGTGTTGCAATTGTTGCCGGATTGTTCATGAGTAAACTTCGACGTTTCTTTCCGCCGCTCGTAACAGGAACTGTCGTATTTACGATTGGCCTGTCTTTGTATCCTACGGCCGTAAATTACATGGCGGGAGGCAGTGACAGCCCTGATTTCGGTTCTTGGCAGAACTGGCTGGTCGCAGTTATTACACTGACCATCGTTACACTGCTGAATCACTTCGGTAAAGGTGTATGGAAGCTGGCCTCTATTCTGATTGGTATGGCTGCAGGCTATGTGATTTCCTTCTTTTTTGGGATGGTGGATTTTACAAGTATCGGCCAGGCTTCTTATGTACAGCTGCCTCATCTGATGCCTATTAAACCAACCTTTGAATTTTCCGCATGTTTTGCATTTGCAACATTATTCGCCATAAATTCGATTCAGGCAGTAGGTGACTTTTCTGCCGTAACCTCAGGAGCCCTGGACCGGGATCCCGAAACGAAAGAACTTCAGGGAGGTATCGTAGGTTTTGGTATCACCAATATTATATCCGCTTTATTCGGATGTCTCCCTTCCAATCCATATGGACAAAACGTTGGTATCGTTACTACTACCAAGGTTGTAAATCGCTGTGTATTAGGTTTGTCTGCTTTAATTCTTCTGATTGCAGGAATTATACCTAAATTTTCGGCTATTCTCACCACTGTGCCCTACTGTGTATTAGGTGGCGCTACCGTCGGTGTATTCGCTTCTATTGCGATGACAGGTATGAAATTGGTTGCCTCAGATGGTATGAGCCCCCGCAGTACCTCTATCGTAGGTCTTGCCGCTGCTCTGGGCGTGGGTGTGTCCGAGGTAAATGGTGCCCTTGCCGCATTCCCTGCATGGGTGACCACTGTATTCGGAAAATCTCCAGTCGTAATTGCCACAATTGTGGCAGTACTGTTAAATATGATTATTCCAAAGGATAAAAAGCTCGAAGAAACTGACAGAAATTAGCCTACAAAGAAGCCGGAAAACATCTGCATATTGTAAGCAGATGTTTTCCGGCTTCTTTGTAGAAACTTAAAAGATCTTTCTTCCTCCGACGAATTTATGAATAACTCCATCGTCACCAGACAAATACAAAAATCTTTCCAGCCTTTCCCTGATTTCCAGATGTTGGGGATGAGGGATTCTGCTTTCGTCCAGTATAAGTGCATCGCACTCGTAGTCTTCTTCAAAGCTCCCAACCTTGCCAAAGAAACTTCCCCCACCCTTTGTTCCCATAAAAAATGCTTCTTCCATAGTAATTGGCTCCATCTGTTCATCAAGCATACAATATCGCAGTTTCGATACCTGTATGGCGTCTGTCATAGCGCGGAAAATGGATAAAGTTGCTCCTCCGGCCACGTCTGAACCCAGACCTGTATTCATGCCCTCGTCCAGATACAGACGAACAGGTGCAGCACCTGAACTCAGGTTTTCATTTGACTGGGGACAATGAGCAATATAGACACCTCTTTCCTTCATGAGCTGTATCTCTTCAGGCGAAGAATGTACGCAATGAGCCATAATTGTAGGTGTCTCCCCGCCAAAAAGCCCAAATCTGTCATATGCCTCTCCATAAAACCTGGAATCAGGAACCAGTTCCCTCACCCATGCAATCTCTCCCCTGTTTTCGGAAAGATGAGATTGTACAGGAACCTGGAATTCCTTCTGAGCATCGGCTAACATCCCCATAAGCTCATCTGAGCAGGTAGGGATGAATCTGGGGGTAATAATCGGCTTCACATGCTCATATGCATCTTTCGTATCCTTCAGCCATTGTACTGTCTGCGTCGCGGAACTTAAGGCATCGGACTCACACAAGTAATCCGGACTGTTCCTGTCCATGTTGACCTTTCCAACATATGCCCGGATTCCGGATTCCTCAATCAGCTCCATCAGTAATTTGGTTGCCGGTACATGCAGCGTCGCGAATATACTGGCTCTGGTCGTTCCACCGCGTCTTAAATCCCCTGCAAAGATCCGATAGGCCTTTCTGGCATACTCCAGATCTTTATATTTACTTTCCTCCGGGAAGGTATTGGTATTCAGCCATTCCAGAAGTTCCAGATCCATATGCAGTCCACGGAAGGAATACTGGGGAGCATGGACATGCAGATCCGTCAGTCCGGGTATAATCAGCTTCCCGTTGTAATCCTCCATTGGAAAATCTTTATATTGTTCCGGAATCTGCTGAAACACTCCTTTTATCAGGCCATTCTCACATACTATGAATCCATCAGAAACGGTCTTCAGGGTATGTTTATCTATACTGTAGCAGATATCACCTTTCAGAATTCTTGTTCTTTTTGAATATTCCATAGCTCCTCCTCCCGGTGGATCCGGGCTGTCCAGTCAGCTTAAGCCTCTGCAATACATTCGATTTCTACTTTTCCATCTTTTGGCAAAGCAGCTACTGCAAAGCAGGAACGTGCGGGATTATGTCCTTCAAAGAATGCACCGTAAATCTCATTAACCTTTGCGAAATCTCCCATATCTGTGAGGAAAATTGTAGTTTTAAGTACCTTGGATTTATCTGTTCCTGCAGCTTTCATAATTGCATCCAGATTCTTTAAGGAATTTTTAGCCTGCTCTTCCACATCTGCCGGAATCTCTCCTGTGCTCATATCAAATCCCAACTGACCCGAGATGTAAAGTGTGCCGTTACTCTTTACAGCCTGTACATAAGGTCCGATTGCTGCTGGTGCTTCTGTTGTGTTAATAATTTCTTTAGCCATAATAATCTCCTTTTCTTTTAGCCATACATCTTAGTATGATATATGATGATTGTCCCCCAATTCATGTTTGGCTTTTGCCAGATATCGGTATACTGTCGGCTCACTCATTGCCAGTTTTTCAGCGATATATGATACACTGCCCTTTAATAAAAATGCACCTTCGGTATAGAACTCGTTAATAATATCCTGCTTCATCTGCTGAGAAGAAGTATCGATATTCAAACGTTTATCCATCACCGTGTGATACACACTTTCCAGGGCACTGCTTCCGGCATCTGACAGAATTTCGCCCTCATAATGCTTTGCTCCAGGCTGATTGGCCGGCTTATTCTCTCCCAGTCCAACGCTTTCGATAAACTCCTGCAGGCCCAGAAACGCTTTAACATTAAAATTAATGCACAGCGCACCTACCGCCTTTCCGGAATTATCCCGGAGAAGCATCGTAGAGGAAGAAAATGGTGTACCGTCCTTCCCACTGGCTTCGTGCTGTACAATATAAGTTTTTCCATTGCCCTGCTGCGCTACATCATCCTGCAGCATCTTCATGGCAAGGTTCGTCATCGGAGAGCCTACCTGCCTTCCGCTTAAATGTCCATTGGCAATGGACACAATCGCATGCTCCGGGTCTGTAAAATCATGGAGCACAACTTCATACTGGCTGCCTAAAGCCTTCCCCAGAAATTCCACCACCGGGACATAACTTTTAAGTTCCTGATGCAAAATATATTCCCCCTTCCAGTACCTTTTTAAGTATAGCACAGAGAGAAACTTTTATCAATAAAGTAGAATAAATTATTGCTACAGCAGCTGAACACCGTGGGCTTCAGTCACTGCCAGGGTTTCCTCCGGCCATATGGAACACTGAACTTCCCCGATATGAGCTTTTCTCAGAAAAAACATACAGATTCTGGACTGTCCGATTCCACCTCCGATTGTCAGAGGCAGGGTTCCTTCCAGCACCGCTTTCTGAAAATCCAGTTTTGCGCGGTCCTGACAGCCGCTTATTTCCAGCTGCTCCTGAAGGCTTTTCGCATCCACCCGAATTCCCATGGAAGAAATCTCCAGAGCAATATCCAAAACAGGATAATATATGATAATGTCACCATTCAGCTTCCAGTCATCATAGTCCGGTGCCCGTCCGTCATGTGGTTCCCCGGCAGCCAGCCTGCCCCCAATCTGCATCAGAAAAACTGCACCCTTTTCCCTGACGATCTCATACTCTCTCTCCTTTGGAGACAGCTCCGGATAACGGTTCTCCAGTTCCTGAGATGTGATAAAGAATATGTCTTTTGGAAGAAATTCATTGATGTAATCATACTGAATGGACATATATTTTTCCGTATGCTTTAATGCCTTGTAGATTGCTCTTACCGTATCCCGTAAAGTTTCCTCCGTACGCGCTTCGGGAGACAGAATTCTCTCCCAGTCCCACTGGTCCACGTAAATTGAATGAATATTATCCGTATCCTCATCCCGCCGTATTGCATTCATGTCGGTATATAAGCCTTCTCCGGCTTTGAATCCATATTTTTTCAGTGCAAAGCGCTTCCATTTTGCAAGTGAATGGACAATTTCCGCATATGTATGATTCGAATCTTTGATCTCAAACCCTACCGGACGCTCTACCCCGTTCAGGTTGTCGTTCAGTCCGGTCTCGGGACGGACGAATAGTGGTGCAGTAACCCTCAAAAGATTCAGCCGCTTCACTAACTCCTGCTGAAAAAAATCCTTCACTGTTTTTATCGCAACTTGCGTCTCATGCAGATTCAATGCGGATGCATAGCCCTGCGGAATCATAATTTCTGCCATAATTCTTTTCCCTTCTTCATTAAATGGATTTGGATTTGATAAATTATTCCAACTATGATATATTATATCTGGGTTGAAAAAAATCAGTAAACACGGATGTTTACTGATAAAATATAAAGCCGAAAATCAGACTCGAACTGACGACCCCTTCATTACGAGTGAAGTGCTCTACCAACTGAGCTATTTCGGCTTGTGTAAGACACAATGTGTATTATACAATAGTATTTCAAAAATTTCAACTATTTTTTTAAAAGAAGAAAGGTATTATTCCGTGGATAACGATTATAAACTACAGAATCTGGAGATTCTGGAACAACATTTCCGTGAAGGATGTAAGTTGAATTGTGTACAGAAACTCGGGATGGAAATCGAGCATATTATCGTACATCGCAAAACCAGAAAGGCAGTTACCTATTATGAAGCGCATGGCATTGGATGGATACTGCAGCAGCTGAAAGCTGTATTTCCTCATTATTATTATGAAGATGAAACCCTTCTTGGCTTATATAATCTGGATTATTCCGTCAGCCTTGAACCGGCAGCACAATTCGAAGTTAGCATTGTACCAAAGGAAAGCATACGTGTCATCATGAAAATCTATCAGAGTTTTCTGCAGATCATCGAACCCCTTCTGGAAGCTGAAGACTACGAATTACTTACTATAGGATATCAGCCAAAAAGCAAGGTAGATGATTTGCCACTGATTCCCAAGCAAAGATATCAGTATATGGATGATTATTTTAAGACTTCGGGTACGAGAGGCCGGAATATGATGCGCGGTACAGCCGCCACACAAGTATCCATTGATTATTGCTGCGAACAGGATTTTGTACGCAAGTATCGGACCGCCTATCTGGTAATGCCGGCATTAAAACTTTTGTCAGATAATACACCTGTGTTCGAAGGACTGCCCTTCCCTGATCACCTGGCGCGGACAGAGATATGGAATCATGTGGATCCTAAACGCTGTGGGATATTGGACGGATTATTTGATGATGATTTTGGATTTCACACATATGCGGAGTATCTTTGGAATCTTCCTCTGATTTTTCTTCCCGCTCCGGAAGGCTCCGTCTATACCGGAAATCAGAGGGTCTGTGATATCTGGAAAGACAGGCTGATTGATGCGAAAGATTTGGATCATATCCTGTCCATGACATTTTTGGATGTCAGGGTAAAGCATTACGTGGAAATCCGCGGAGCAGACAGCATGCCATTCGAATATATGATGGCATATCTGGCACTTATCAAGGGACTCTTTTTTTGTAAAGAGGTTACCAGTGGGCTGCTGCAGAGATACCCGGTGGCCATCGGGGACATTCGGGAATCAGAGAAATCTCTTCAAAGATATGGATACCAGGGTAAGATCTATGGGCAGCCGGCCGTTAAATTTATAGAAGAGCTTTTGAATCTGGCGGAGGAGCACCTGGAGGATGGTGAAGGTATGTGCCTTCTCCCTTTCCGAAGGCTTTTAAGGCACCGAACAACTCTGGCCAAAGAGTGGCAGAACCAAAAGTAAATCTGGAATGGAGTAGTTAAGTATGAAAGCAATACAAGAAGAATATCAATCTTATATATCAGAACATTTTGAAGAAAACCGCGCATCAGCCCTTGCCGTGCGGGACTACCTGGAGCACTCTTCCGTTGCATATCACGGGCGTTGTGTTCACACACTGCATGTTCCTAAAGTTTTTACAAAAGATACCGTTCAAATCTATGAGAATATTGTCAGGATTACCTATCGCATATTTACAAAGGTCATCCAGGAGTATCTGAATAATCCGGAATACAGAAAGCTGTTTCCGTTTTCCAGAGAATTAGAGGAATTGATTCTGGTTCCCAATTTGTATGACAGTGTTCTGCCTATTGCGAGATTTGACATTTTCTTTAATGAAGAAACTCACTCTTTCAAATTTTGTGAAATTAACACCGATGGAACCAGTGCCATGAACGAAGATTTCGTATTGAATCAGGCCCTGGAGTTAAATATTGCTCACAAGCATATGAAAGAAAAATACGCATTCAGACAGTTCGAATTATTCGACACATGGGTGGAAACTTTTTTATCCCTGTATGATACTTACGAAAAGAAAAAACTCGGAAAGCCTTATATCGCGATTGTGGATTTTCTCGAACATTGTTCCATCACAGAATTCGAAGAATTTCAAAGACGTTTTCAAAAATATGGATGTGAATGTGAAATTTGTGAAATTACAGAGATGAAGTATAAGAATCATGTACTTTATTCCCCTTCAGGCCATCCTGTGGATGCCATTTACCGCCGGGCTGTAACCACAGATGTTATGGAACATTATGATGAGGTACAGGACTTCATAAAGGCCGTTAAAAACCAGGATGTATGCACCATCGGCTCCTTCTGTACGCAAATCATCCATAATAAATGGTTGTTTAAGATATTACGTGAAGAACCTACACTGCATCTTTTGACAAAGGAGGAGCAGCTGTTTGTCAATGAACACATTCCTTCTACCAATCTCATGGATGACAGGTACTGTACTTTGGAACAGATTACCTCTGAAAAAGACAGATGGATTATCAAACCACTGGACTCTTATGCCTCCAGGGGTGTCTTTGCCGGCATTGATTATAACCCCGATGACTGGGCAGATATTGTAACACGCCATTTTAACAAAGGGTATATTTATCAGGAATATTGTCCTCCCTATCAGACGGAAAATATTTATTTTCCGGACCAGGAGGCGGCGTTTAAATCCTATACCAATATGTCAGGACTTTATGTATATAATGGGGCATTTAAGGGAATCTATTCCCGTCTGTCAGATGGGGGCATCATTTCCTCCCAATATAATGAAAAAGCAGTTGCGACTTTAGAACGTGTTTAAAAACAGGGAACAGCCATGGAGTGTACACGAGCTGTTCCCTATTTCCTTTCCATAAGGCGAAGCCGCCGACGCCTTATGGAGAATCCGTTATTCACACAGGAAGGATGAACTTGAGTAAGAGACCATGTGTTGCTTATTATGAATGATCTCTTACCATATCATATGAAAAAAAGACAGAAATGTGAGGAAAAAAGTCGTAATTCCTCGAAATCTGCGCAACACTGTTACAAAATTGAATGCATTTAAAAAGAGTAGGAGTTAATAACATGAAAACATTAGTCATTGCAGAGAAGCCTTCTGTAGGCAGAGATATCGCCCGGGTTCTTAATTGCCGTCAGAATGGAAACGGATGTATAGAAGGCAGCCAGTATGTGGTTACCTGGGCGCTCGGCCACCTGGTTACCTTGTTGGATCCTGAAGACTATGATAAAAAATATAAGGAATGGAAATTGGAAGTTCTTCCCCTGATGCCTGCGAAGCTGAAAATCAAGGTTATCCCACAAACTGGTAAGCAGTACCATGCAATACAGATGCTGCTTGACAGAAAGGATATCAGCCAGGTTGTTATCGCAACGGATGCCGGCAGGGAAGGTGAACTGGTTGCCCGATGGATTCTTGATAAAGCGCATAATCAAAAACCTTGCAAGCGCCTCTGGATTTCTTCTGTTACGGATAAAGCAATAAAAGAAGGGTTTGCTCATCTTAAGGATTCCAGAGAATATGATACGCTTTATCATGCTGCCGTTTCACGTGCGGAATCCGACTGGCTAGTGGGAATTAACTGTACGCGTGCTCTGACCTGCAAATATAATGCGCAGTTGTCCTGCGGACGGGTTCAGACACCTACGCTTGCCATGATTGATAAAAGGGAGCATGAAATCCGTGCTTTTGAGCCAAAACCTTACTATACAATTTCCACTTTGGCCGGAGGTGTTTCTTATCTGTGGAAAGATGGAAAGACCGGGGAAACCAGGATTTTTTCCAAAGAACGCAGTCAGGAAATACAAAGCAGGATTACACATAAGGAATTTAAACTTACAAAGGTAGAAAAAAAGGATAAAAAGACTTATGCCCCACTACTCTATGACTTGACAGAACTACAGCGGGATGCCAATAAACGCTTTGGTTACTCAGCCAAACAGACCTTGAATATCATGCAGCGTCTCTATGAGTTTCATAAAGTTCTCACCTATCCCCGTACGGATTCCCGATATCTGACTGCAGATATCGTCCCTACCCTAAGAGAACGTCTGGAAGCCATAGCTGTGGGTCCGTATAAGACTTTTGCTGCTAAGGCAAAACAGATGAAATTATCGGGAAAATTGCCATTTGTAAACGACAGTAAGGTATCGGATCACCATGCAATCATTCCAACGGAACAATTCGTACAACTGAATGCTATGTCTGTGGAAGAACGAAGAATTTACGATCTGGTTGTCCGTAGATTCATCAGTGTACTCTACCCTCCATGTATCTACGAAGAAACTACTCTGACAGGACTTTCAGGCGGAGAAACCTTTACAGCAAAGGGGAAAAGAATTGTAGAAAATGGATGGCGGGAGATATACGAGTCCGGGCAGAATCCTGATGAGGAGGATGAAGCTCATGAGGATATGAAAGAGCAGACTCTCCCTCTTCTGCAGCAGGGTCAGATTTTTTTTGATTCAAAGGTCACAATTCGGGAGGGAAAAACCAAACCGCCTGCACGTTTTACGGAAGCAACGCTTCTTTCCGCCATGGAAAATCCCATCCGCTATATGGAGTCTTCGGATATCCGGATGGCAAAAACCCTGGGGGAAACAGGAGGGCTTGGAACCGTGGCTACCAGAGCAGATATTATAGAAAAACTTTTTAACAGTTTTTTGCTCGAAAAGAAAGGCAATGAAATCCTGCTGACTGGCAAGGCAAAGCAATTGCTGAAGCTGGTGCCGGCAGATTTAAAAAAACCGGAGCTTACGGCAAGCTGGGAAATGAAGCTTTCTGATATAGCAAAAGGGAAGCTTGCGCATCAGGATTTTATGTCCGAAATCCGTACCTATACCGGGGATCTTATCCATGAGATAAAGTCGGAGGAGGGAACCTTCCGTCATGACAATCTGACCAACAAAAAATGTCCCCAATGTGGAAAGCGTCTGTTATCTGTTAATGGTAAAAACGCAAAACTACTGGTTTGTCAGGACCGTGCGTGTGGCTACCGTGAAACCATATCGCGCACCACAAATGCCCGCTGTCCTGTCTGCCATAAGCGTATGGAGATGTATGGAAAAGGAGAAGAAGCCACTTTTATCTGCTCCTGTGGTCATAAAGAACGTTTGGACAAGTTTGAGGAACGCCGCAGGAAAGAAGGTGGCGGAGTAACAAAGAAGGATGTGGCAAAATATATGGCAAATCAAAAGAAAGAAGCCGCCAAACCGCTCAACAACGCGTTTGCTGATGCGTTGAAAGGCATGAAGCTAAATTAAGTTACCATCTTTCATCCAGGAAGCCGTTTCTGCATATAGTATTCATGAGAAGTAATATATGAAGGATGGTAAGATTTTGGCAATAAAAATTTTTGTTGATCAGGGACATAATCCCAGTGGTTTTAATGCAGGCGCAGAAGGCTTCGGCTATAGGGAGCAGGATATCACTTATATGGTGGGGATTTTTCTGGCCAATATACTTTCAAATGATCCAAGATTTGAAGTACGTGTTTCCAGGCCGACACCTGAGACAGTGCTTGGAACCAGCAATGCCACCAGTTTAAGAGAGCGTGTGTATATGGCGAACAGCTGGCCGGCAGATTATTTTATCAGTATACACGTAAACTCCAACCCCAACCCGGAAATAAACGGCAGCGAAGTCTATGTCTATGATCTGGATAGTCCCGCCGCAGAACTGGCGGAACAGGTTCTTCTGGAAATTGTCCGCAGAACCGGTACAAAGAACAATGGCGTACGGGTCAATTCCGCCCTATACGTCTTAAGGCGCACACAGATGCCTTCTATATTAGTTGAGCTTGGCTATATTTCGAATTACGATGATGTTCAGAAGCTGGTTAATGATCAATACCAGTTTGCATATGGCATCTATGTCGGGCTGCTCAATTACCTTGGATTACCTCAGATTTTATAAAAAGATAACCTAAAAAGAGGCCGCTTAAAAAATGCGGCTTCTTTTATATTATTTAGAACTATATATCATTGCTTTTTCGTTCCCTTCGTGTCCCGTTTTGCGAGTTTCAATTTATTCAGGTTAAGTTTTTTTTCTTTATATTCTATCTCATATTCCATACGGCTGGCTAAGAGATATGCGTGTTCCATATAGTCCCCTTCGCTAAGCCGCATACCCCGGACTCCAAGTGCGGTTTTCTTTTTCTCCGGTATCTCGTTTGCGAGGAATCGCAGAAAATAGCCGCCGTGGCTTTGCAATACCAGATAGTCGCTTTCATCAAAGATGCCCACCAATATTACGCAGTCCTGCTCCTCTGCCAGTTTCGTAGCGGCAACTGTACGTTTTGACACATCAAATTCGTAGCCATCTACAACCTTGCACATCCCGTTTTTTGAAACAAATACCAATTTATTCTGTTTTATATGTTCCAGGCTGGAGACAAATACCATCTGTTCCCGGGTACTGCTGTAATTACAGAGATTATCAATCGGTGTTCCTTTATCCCGAAACTTTCCTCCGGGCAAGTCCAAAGCTTTTACCATGTGCAGCCTGCCCTGATCTGTGAAAATACAGATTTTATCGGTATTCATACAGCGAAAGACATATTTATTCTCAGTATCTGCTGATTCTTTATTACGCTCATAGGTAGCCACATCTACAGTTTTGGCATATCCGAACCGATCCATGAGAAATACAATTTCTGTCTCTTTTATTTTCTGTTCTTCCAGGACAATTTCTTCTGAATTTTCAATTAAAGTCCTGCGCTTTCTTCCATACTCTTTTTTAACAGCGTCCAGATCATCCATAATTACCCTGGCCATGGAGTCATAATTGTTTAGTATATCCTCATAGCGGGCGATTTTCTCCAGTGTATCGCCGTGTTCCTTCAGTAATGCCTCAAGCTCCAGACCAATCAGGCGATACAGGCGCATCTCCAGTATCGCCGCAGCCTGTCTCTGGGTAAAGTTAAGCTTCCGTGCGGCCTTTTCACTGGTCTTTGTCTTGAATTTAATCCCATCAGTAAGCCCCATGGTCAGACAGTCCTTTACCTGCTTTTGATTTTTACTGCCCCGCAGGATTTCAATGATGAGATCAATTACATCATAGGCTTTAATCAGGCCCTCCTGGACTTCCTTTTTATCCAGTTCCCTGGCCAGCAGATTCTGGTATTTTCTGGTACATAGTTCAAATTGAAAATCCACATGATGTTCGATAATCTTTTTAAGACTTAAAGTCTCCGGACGGCCATCCACAACTGCCAGCATGTTCACACCAAATGTATCCTCAAGCCTCGTCTTCTTATAAAGCAGATTGGTCAGATGCTCCACATCCGCTCCCTTTTTAAGTTCCAGCATAATCCGTATTCCTTCCTTTGAGGACTGGTTGGATATATCTATGATATCCTGTGCCTTTTTTAAGTCCACCAGATTTGCAACGTCATTCAGAAACTTACTGATATTGGCGCCAATCATCGTATACGGAATCTCACTGATAATCAGATACTGTTTTCCCGCCTTTCCTTTCTCTACTGCAAGTTTACCCCGAAGTTTCAGCTTTCCGGCCCCTGTCTCATAAATCTGCCTCAGGTCATCCTGATTTGCAACAATTCCTCCCGTAGGAAAATCAGGTCCTTTGATATATTTCATCAGACCTTTGGTCGTAATGTCCTCATCCTTCATATAAGCCTTTACGGCATCCACTACCTCTGCCAGGTTATGGGGCGGGATATTTGTGGCCATACCCACCGCGATGCCATCTGCACCATTGACCAGCAGATTGGGAATCCTTACCGGCAGCACCTCGGGTTCTTTCTCTGTCTCATCGAAATTCGGAATGAAATCGACCACATCTTTGTCCATATCCTTCAGATAAACATCCTGTGTAATCTTCTGAAGCCTGGCCTCCGTATAACGCATTGCAGCGGCGCCGTCACCTTCTATGGAGCCGAAGTTTCCATGCCCATCGACTAATGTCTGACCCTTTTTAAAATCCTGGGCCATCACCACTAGGGCGTCATAGATGGAGCTGTCACCGTGAGGATGATATTTTCCCATCGTGTCACCCACGATACGGGCACATTTCCGGTAGGGTCTGTCATAATAAATTCCCAGCTCCTGCATATCATACAGGGTTCTTCTGTGCACAGGCTTCAGACCGTCGCGTACATCGGGAAGTGCCCGCGCCACAATTACACTCATGGCATAGTCAATATATGATTTCTGCATAAGCTCGGAATATTCTGTCTTTATAATCTGTTCATCCATTCTATTCAACCTTTCTCACGGGAATTAGATATCTAATTCTGCATCTTGGGCATGCTCATAGATAAATGCCTTTCTGGGAGGTACATCGGTTCCCATCAAAACTTCTGTCACATCCGATGCCAGACGGGCATCTTCAATTTCAATCTGTTTCAGCATTCTGCTCCCGGGGTTCAGCGTAGTCTCCCAAAGCTGTACCGCATCCATTTCTCCCAGACCTTTGTATCTTTGCAGAGTGAATTTTTCATTCTTATGTTTTTTCCGGTATCTGTCTAACGCTTTATCGTCATACAGATATTCTTCCTTCCCCTTCGAAGGCATGACTTTATAGAGGGGCGGCATTGCTACATATACATGTCCCTCATAGATTAATTCAGGCATAAACCGGTAAAATAAGGTCAAGAGCAGGGTGGAAATATGCGCTCCGTCCACATCGGCATCGGCCATGATGATGATCTTATTATAACGCAGCTTCGTAATATCAAAGTCATTGCCATATCCTTCCGAAAAACCACATCCGAATGCATTAATCATAGTCTTAATCTCGGCATTGGCAAGCACTTTGTCAATTGTAGCTTTTTCCACATTTAAAATTTTTCCGCGAATCGGCATGATTGCCTGGAAATTCCTGTTTCTGGCCATCTTGGCAGAACCGCCTGCCGAATCTCCCTCCACAATAAATATTTCGCACTTAGTAGGATCCCGGCTCTCGCAATTGGAAAGCTTTCCATTGGAATCAAAGGAATATTTCTGTTTGGATAACAAGTTGGTTTTTGCTTTTTCTTCTGTCTTACGAATCTTTGCCGAACGCTCCGCACAAGCCAGTACATTCTTTAAAACCTCCAGATTCCGGTCGAAATATAGTACTGCTTCTTCTCCCGTAATTTTACTGGCTGCCCTTGCTGCATCCTGGTTATCCAGCTTTGTTTTCGTCTGTCCTTCAAATCTTGGATCAGGATGCTTGATTGAAACCACCGCTGTCATACCATTACGGATGTCTGCCCCTGTGAAATTGGAATCCTTCTCTTTTAGAATCCCAAGTTCTCTGGCATAATTATTCATAATTGTAGTAAATTGGGTTTTAAAGCCTGTTAAGTGGGCGCCGCCCTCTGCATTATAGATATTATTACAGAACCCCAGTACATTTTCCTGAAATTCATTGATAAACTGAAGTGCCACTTCTACAGTGATTCCTTCACTCTCTCCTTTAAAGTAAATCACTTCATGAACAGCCTCTTTTTTTCTGTTCAAATCTTTCACAAAGCCCACGATTCCATCCGGTTCATGAAAGACGATTGTTTCCTGAACACCGTCACGCCTGTCCTCAAACACAATCTTAAGCTCAGGATTCAGATAGGCTGTCTCATGAAGACGAGACTTCACTTCTGTGGCAGAGAACCGGGTCTTTTCGAATATTTCCGGATCCGGAAGAAAGTTCACACAGGTACCTGTCTCGCGGGTTCTTCCCAGCTTCGGGAGAAGTCCATTCTCCAGCTCCAGCTTCGGCACACCCTGTTCATAATAATCATGATGAATGTAGCCGTCCACACTGATTTTGATATCGAGATGGCTGGACAATGCATTGACCACCGAAGAGCCCACACCGTGCAGTCCTCCGCTGGTCTTATATGCCTGATTATCAAATTTTCCACCGGCATGCAGTGTTGTGAATACCAGGCGTTCCGCAGACATCCCCTTCTCATGCATTCCTACGGGAATTCCCCGTCCGTTATCCGAAACAGTACAGGAACCATCCGCCTCGAGTGTAACCTGTATCCTATCACAGTATCCTGCCAGATGCTCGTCAACTGCATTATCCACGATTTCGTAGATCAGATGGTTCAACCCTTTTCTTGTCGTGCTTCCAATATACATTCCGGGTCTTTTTCTGACTGCCTCCAGTCCTTCCAGCACAGATATACTGCTGGCATCATAAGTTACTTTTGCCATTATTATCACCTTTACATTTTATTTCTTTTAAAAATCATAGGATTCGCGATGCTGTTCCATCAGTTCATCGAATCCATGGATATATACATCTGATTCTCTAAGTATGTCCTCCTTTGAGGATTCCGATTCCGGATCATAGACCCCTACGGATAAGAATCCACCTTCATTGGCCCCGCGTACGCCTTCTATGATATCTTCATATACCACACAGGTCTGAGATTTTTCTCCAATCTGCAGCGCTGCTTTTTCATAAATATCCGGAAACCCTTTCCCTCTTGAAACTTCACTGACCGTTACAATCTCATCAAAATATGGCAGTATGCCTGTACGCTTAAGTGCAGGAAGCATCAGTTCCCGTTCTGAAGATGTAGCTGCTGCTATCCGGATATCAAGTCTTTTCAACTGCTCCAGATATTCCATGACATATGGTTTCAAAATGACCTGAGTTGCATATGCGTCCTGCGCCATGGACATCCACTCCTGCATAATATCCTCCGGTCTTTCATTCAGCTTAAAGCGCCTAATCGTGTAAGCGGCGGCAGCTTTCGCTCCTAGTGGAGTGATGGCTGCCATATAGTCCTGCGGTACTTCAAACCCTCTCTTTCTCAGAAAATCTTCATCTATCTGTCTCCAGACATTCATGGAATCCAGAAGGGTTCCATCCAGATCAAATATCGCTCCTTTGTAAGTCTGCATAAATTCTCCTATTCGTATTCCACCGAAACCAATGTCAGTCCCTGCGGTGGTGCCGTAAAGCCTGCGGCCTCTCTGTCTTTTGCTTCGATAATCCCTTTAATCTCCGAGGGGGAGCGCTTTCCCTGTCCTACCTCCAGCAGTGTACCTGTGATAATTCTGACCATATGGTATAAAAATCCATCTCCAATAAATATGATTTTCATCACATCCGTTTTTTTATCTAAATCGATCTTAATCATATGAAGGGTACGAATCGTAGACTTTTTAAAACGTCTGTTCGAACAGAAGCTTTTAAAGTCATGGGTTCCTCTGAGATATCTGGCTGCTTCTTCCATCGCTTTTATATCCAGCTCTCCCTCAAAATGATAGAGATACTTTCTGTCAAATACATGTTTTCTGCTGTCTAAACCTACCTTATACATATACGTCTTGCGGACAGCGGATAATCTGGCATGGAAACGCTCCGGTGCCCTTTCCACGCCTAAAACCTCTATATCCTCCGGAAGATATCTGTTCAGATACTTCCAAAGTTCCTCTTCTTCTGCCTCCTGCTTCAGATGAAAGCTTGCAGTCTGCCCATAAGCATGCACCCCTGCATCCGTTCTTCCTGCACCGTTAACTTCCACGGATTCTCCGGCAAAGCGGCTAAGTACTGCTTCCAGTTTACCCTGAATGGTATTGCCTGTGTTTCCCTGCTTCTGCCATCCATCATATCTGCTGCCATCATACTGAAGCACCATTCTATAATTCATACTAATCTCCTTAGTTTTCTATAAAAAGACATTTCATTGAAATTCGTTGCCTGGATTCGATTTAAAAAATTGTATCATCTCACTGGTAAGGCTGATATTCAGTTTGTTTTCCGGAATATCTTCACGTTCAAACCACTGCCCTTCGCTCAGTTCCAATTCGTCCAGATGTATGGTATCATCCCCATCCACATCACAGAAAAATCCAACCAGAATTGTTCCTGTAAATGCCCAGGGCTGACTTTTATAGTATCTGATATTCTTGACCTTCAGACCGACTTCTTCCATCACTTCCCTGCGGACCGTCTCTTCCAGGACTTCTCCCACTTCCACATAACCGGCAACGAGTGCATAATTCTTAAGCTTACTGTGACCGGCCGCATATCTGGTCAGCAACAGTCTGTTTCCATTGGTAATTCCTACAATAACTGCCGGAGAAATGGTCGGGTATGTAACTTTTCCGCACGCCGGACATTCCATCGCCCGTTCCACTCCCTGTGCCCTCATCTTCGTACCGCAGCGGCCGCAGAACTTTGTATCGTTGTACCAGGTATGAATCTGATATCCCGTAATTCCGGCGAAAGCTTTCCACATAGGACTGGCTTCTCTTAAGACTGTCGTAGCCTGATAGCTCCAATCACTGAATTCTTCTATCTCCGGTTTTCTCAGTTCATAGTAATCCTGATCATCAATTCTGAATAAAAATTTCGCTTTTTTCCCGATTTCGGGAAAGACACTCATGATATCTGAAACCAAAGGGTATTCTATCCTGCCCTCCTTATATTTAGCCAGAATCCGATCCCGCATGTAAATCAATACCACATCGCTTTCCTCTGGCTCCTGTGGTGTATATTCCACATGAAAACGATGTGGTTGTATATCCTGAATCATCTCAATCTCCTTTTATCTGTTATTTCTCTTAATTCAGCTTTTTCGTATTCCCACTGTTGTCCCGGATGCGTTACATTGACAATCTTACTTCTTTGCCCGGTACCCGGCAGGGAATCCCTGAATTTTGTAACTGTGCTGTAACGTCCCCAAAGATGCATCGGAAATATATACTCCGTATTCACATGATCCATAAAATAATGTATTCCCATATCATAGTTGTCCTCCAGTCTGTGATCCAGAGGCAGAAATGCAATATTTAACGGAATCTGCATCAGTTTATCAACCTCTCTTTGATACCTGGTTATCATATCGTGCTTCTCTGCCTTGGAATCCTCTTCCCATACCCAGGCATTTAAATCACCTGCATGAAAGACAGACTGCTCTTGATAAGCAATCAGAAATGCCACTCCTCTGTCTGTGGAATCCAGAGTTTTTATCTGCATACTCTGAGTCTCTCCGATCTCCAGACTTAAGTTGCCGCCCGGTTTCATATAATGAATTCCATCTGGGATGTTTCCCAACGGGATTTTCTTAACTTCCTTTTGAATATCTGACGACAAAATATAATGTACATTTTCATAGCCAGAAAACAAATTAAAAATCTCAGGGACAAAGTGATCCCGGTGTCCATGGCTGGAAAAGATGAAGAGCGGCTTTTTTGTATCCCGGGCGGGAATCTCTCCTCTGTAATAATCAAACAACCAGACACACTCTTCCCATTCCACTGCGAATCCACTATGTTCTATATAAGTAATCAGCATATGCATCCCACCTTTCTATCTATAATAAAAACAGAGATTTAAGAACACTTGTTTCTTTTGTGTAAGACTAGAATAGCACACTGAAGTGAAAACAGCAAGTTTTGATTCCAGTTATAAACGCCAAAGTACATAAAAGGAACTGCCGGCGGCAGTTCCTTTGTATCAAACCTCATCAATTGCTTTTCCAATATCATGGCGGTAATATTTGTTTTGAAATTCCACGAGCTCCACAGCCTGATATGCATGTTCCCGGGCCTCTTTCAGGTCTTTCCCCTTAGCCGTAACACCTAAGACCCTTCCGCCGTTTGTAACAACTTCTCCATTTTTAAAGCAGGTTCCGGCATGAAATACGAAATAGTCCTCACTGCCTTTGAAGTGTTCCAGACCGTGTATCGGAAATCCCTTCTCATAAGAAACCGGATACCCATCACTTGCAAGTACCACACAAACTGCCGCATTATCTTCAAACTGCAGGTCAATTCGATCCAATGTGCCATCAATGCATGCTTCAAATACCTCTATAATATCATTTTTCATCCTGGGCAAGACCACCTGGGCTTCCGGATCCCCAAACCGGGCATTGTACTCCAGAACTTTAGGTCCATCTTCTGTCAGCATCAGTCCAAAGAAGATAATTCCCTGAAACGTTCTTCCCTCTGCCGCCATGGCATCTACTGTCTGCTGATAGATATATTGTTTACAGAATGTATCCACCTCTTCTGTATAAAATGGACTGGGTGAAAATGTCCCCATACCTCCCGTATTGAGTCCCTGGTCTTTATCCTTCGCCCGCTTGTGATCCTGTGCGGAGGTCATGATCCTGATGGTTTTTCCATCCACAAAAGAGAGTACAGATACTTCCCGTCCTGTCATAAACTCTTCGATCACCATCTGATTTCCTGCCTGTCCAAATTTCTTATCCAGCATTATCTCCCGGACACCTTCCCTCGCCTCCTCCAGGTTCTGGCAGATCAGTACACCCTTTCCCAGCGCCAGACCATCCGCTTTCAGTACAATTGGAAATCTTGCGGTCTCAAGACAGGCAAGTGCCTTTTGGGGGTCCGTAAAGTTTTCATATGCTGCTGTAGGTATATGATATTTTTTCATCAAGTCCTTTGAAAACGCTTTGGAACCTTCCAGGATTGCTGCATCCTTCCGCGGTCCGAAAATGCGAAGCCCCTGCGTCTCAAATACATCCACGATACCTCCCACAAGCGGATCATCCATGCCTACAATCGTTAAATCAATTCCCTTTTCTTTTGCAAACGCAGCCAGTTTTTCAAACTCCATGGCACCAATATTTACACACTCGGCGTATTCCGCTATTCCGGCGTTTCCGGGAGCACAGTACATCTTATCCACCTTTGGGCTTCTGGCTGCCTTCCAGGCAATTACATGCTCTCTTCCGCCGCTTCCGATAATCAGAATTTTCATCACTTTGTACTCCTTTATTTCAGAATTCTTACCAATCCATCTTCTACACGAATCCTGTCATTGGCAATCAGATCTATGGCATACGGCAAGATCACCCACTCAGCTTCCTCCATCACACGCTTCTGCAATATTTTGGGGGTATCACCTTCTCGGACCTCAACCGCCTTTTGCAAAAGAATCGGGCCGGTATCCATACCGCTGTCCACAAAGTGTACAGTAGCTCCGGTTACTTTCACACCCCTTGCAAGCACCGCTTCATGAACCTTCAATCCATAGTATCCCATACCACAAAAGGACGGTATCAATGCAGGATGTATATTAATCATCCGGTTGGGATAAGCCTTCACGATTAACTCCGGCATTGCAATCAGACAGCCTGCGAGAACCACCAGCTCTGCCTTACAGGATTGAAGTTTTTCAAGCAAAGCGAGGTGAAACGCTTCTCTAGTCTCGTAAGATTTCGGAGAAATACAGACTGCCTCTATTCCATGGCTCTGTGCCCTCTTAAGGGCATAAGCACCGGGATTATTACTGATTACCACGGAAATCTCAGCATTCGTTATTCCGCCGGCCTCAATCGCATCCAGAATGGCCTGCAGATTCGTTCCGCCTCCCGATACCATAACCGCCAGCTTTAACATAACTCAACTCCCTTTTCTCCGGATTCGATATGGCCAATCAGATACGGCATCTCGCCTGCATTTCGGACGGCTTCCATGGTACACCTGACGTCTGCCGGATCAACCGCCACAATCATGCCGATTCCCATATTGTAGGTATTATACATCATCTTCTCATCTATATCACCTGTTTTAGCCAACAGATTGAAAATCGGGGGAACCGGATAGCTGTCCCTTGTAATAACGGCTTTTACACCATCCTTCAGCATACGCGGCACATTTTCATAGAATCCGCCCCCTGTGATATGACTACAGGCTTTGATACGAATGTTTTCTTCCCGGATACTCTGTAACGCTTTGACATAGATTTTGGTCGGTTCCAGCAAAGCCTCACCTAAAGTCCGTCCTAACTCCTCATAATAGGTATTTAAAGCTTTTTCAGACATCTCAAACACATTACGAACCAGGGAAAATCCGTTACTATGCACTCCGGAGGATGCGATCCCGATCAAAACATCCCCCGGGCAAAGCTCTTTTCCGGTAATCAGATTTTTTTCGTCCACGATTCCTACAGCAAATCCTGCCAGATCATATTCGTCTTCCGGATAAAATCCCGGCATCTCGGCCGTTTCCCCACCTATCAGAGCAGCATTCGCCTGCGTGCAGCCATCGGCCACTCCCTTAACAATTTCGGCTATCTTTTCCGGCACATTCTTACCGCAGGCGATATAATCCAGGAAAAACAAAGGCTCCCCACCCGCACATGCTATATCATTGACACACATCGCCACACAGTCAATCCCAACTGTATCATGCTTATTCAGCAAAAAAGCCAGCTTTAATTTGGTTCCGACACCATCGGTACCCGAAACAAGTGTCGGCCTTTCCATATTTTTAAATTTATCGATAGAAAATGCCCCTGAAAATCCCCCGATATCGGTCAAAACTTCGGAACGCATGGTCTTCTTTATATGCTCTTTCATCAATTCTACGGAACGATAACCGGCCTCAATATCCACACCGGCCTTCTTGTAATCCATCTTCATCCTCCTGCCCTCCCATCGGCTTATTTACTGTAATTTTTATAGCCCACTTCCTGCAGTCTGACATCTTTGGCCACTACCTGCTCCTTCAGCTCTTCAGAATACGCTTTGAGCTTTGAAAGAAGAGCCGGATCCGATACGGATAATATCTTCGCCGCCAGAATACCAGCATTGGCTCCGCCGTTAATTGCAACCGTGGCCACGGGGATACCGCTTGGCATCTGAACGATGGAATATAGAGAGTCACGCCCTCCCAGAGAAGTCGTATGCATCGGAATGCCTATGACCGGCATCGGAAAAATCGCCGCACACATACCGGGCAGATGTGCTGCCATACCTGCACCTGCAATGATAACTTTTAATCCTCTCTCTTCTGCACTCTTTGCATACTGAAAAAACACATCAGGTTCCCTGTGGGCAGAGATGATGGTCATCTCGTACTCAATACCAAACACTTCCAACATCTCTGCTGCCTTGCTCATAACCGGCATATCAGAATCACTTCCCATTACAATACCAACCTTTGCCATGCCGCTCTCCTTCTCTCATGTATATTTATTAGCTTTGCTTATATGTAGAATCATTAATTTTATATCTACTTATAAGTTTATAATACTTAACTCCTGGATACTTGTCAAGAAGATTATATATTGCTTTCTGTTTCATTGTCATTTACAATGGGATTAAGAAAGGAGTATTATGAGAAACTTAAAACGAATTGCACTTTTAATCGATGCTGACAACACACAATTGTCAAAGCTCGAGGATGTCATACAGGAGATATCTACGCATGGCCGTATTGTAGTGAAAAGAGCCTACGGAAACTGGAAAAAGGACACCTTAAAAAATTGGGAAAATGAAATCATGAGACTGGCCATCAGACCTCAGCAGCAATTTGACTATACTTCCGGTAAAAATGCAACGGATATGGCTCTCGTCATTGATACCATATCCTTGCTTCATAAAGACCTTTATGATGGATTTGTAATTGTCGCAAGTGACAGTGATTATACACCACTTGCAATCACGCTGCATGAATCCGGTGTATATGTAATAGGTGTAGGTGAAAAGAAAACACCGGAAGCTTTCAGAAACAGCTGTGATGAATTTATTTTTCTGGAAAATCTCAATACGGAGTCTGAAAAGCTCTCTAAGAAGGGTGAAGCCAATAATGGTAAATCAAGGGGAACTGTCCCTGATGCTGAGACAAGCGATAATAATGACGGCACAAACGATATCAATGAAATACACAAGCTGTTAAAAATTGCATCCGACAAATTTCAGGACGATGACGGGTATGTCAATGTAAGTCTCGCAGGCCAGTACATCAAGAGAGCGAAGCCGGATTTCGACGTAAGAACATTCGGCTTCATCAAACTGACAAAACTGCTCGAGGCATTTCCCGAGAAATACGTGATCAAAAAACATCCCGGAAAAGGAAAAGTGGCAATCATCGCATACAGGTGCAAATGATAGAACAGAGAAACTGCCGGTGGCAGTTTCTCTGTTCTATCATTGGTATTCATCCAGCGGTTCATTCAGTTCCTCCGTACCTGCCAATACAAACCTGCCGTTCCGGATGATCTCAACTTTACTGCCATCCGGTTTTTCAACCTCAATCAATCCCAGTTCATCATAGGGAATAGTAATATCCGTGTGGCATCCGAAATATGCCTTGCTTACATCTGTTTTTCTCAGCAGAGAGGTCTCATTATCTCTGGCAATTATTTCTTTTCCGTCCGGATTGTACACAGGGGTATCCTCCTGCCAGCTGTAGCAGGTATCTCCAAATGCAAAATGCGGTCCCATCTTTTCCGCAATCAGAATCGGAAGCTTATCTCCAATCTGATACTTCTTAGCCATCATATAGGCAGTGGTATTCGTCCCGATAGCGAATTCTCCCATAGGAATGCTTTCGTGGTTAAACAGCACATTTTCTTTTATATAGTTGAGATTTGCATCCTCATCATCGAAGTTTCTGCATCTGTAATCCCGAATCATGCCATCCTTAACATGAATCTCCAGATCCACATAATTCAGTTCATTCAGAAATACCTTGCTGACATGAAGCACACCCTCTGTTCCCTTTAAAAGCGGCGATGTAAATACCTCACCCACAGGAATATTCACATCCGCTACACAGTTTTCAAAATTCGTCTGCTTACCGGCATCCTGCAATTCATGGAACTGCACCGTAAGATCTGTTCTGTTCCCGTTCATTCCCACAATATGGGCTCTGTTTCCCTGATCCAGGACATCTATAATACATTGCTGAATTCTCTGGTATTTTTTATAATCCAGCGTATTAACCTTCACCGTTTCCCTGAATATCTCTTCAAAGCGATCACCGATTTCAGGCACCGGATAAGCGATAATCGTAAAGCTTCGTTCCTCCCCAATGATATAGCGGTTCACAATTTGTCCGGCTTCCAGATCATACTGCACCTGAAGCTTTTGCTGCTCCGGGGTATAGGAGAGTGCATCTTTACATGCTTCAGGTTCAAATGGCCTGCCTCCAAAGATTTCCATGACCGCCGGTCCCCCGTGTTCTGCCGCATTTTCTTTCTGATTTTCATATGCGTTTTGGAGTGCGCGCAGCTTTCGCTGAATAAAATCTTTATCCATAAATAAAGCCGCATCATTTCTGTGGTCAAAATCAAACTGCGGATTTGGAATTGCACCATAATAGCCGTTCCGGCCTTTTCTGTTTTTCTGAATCATATGAACCGGAGCCCGGTATATCGTAGGCTGAAGACCCATGTCGGCAAACTGTCTGATGGCAGCTCGCACAATCCTCTCAAAGCCCAGTACATAGCGGATATTCACTGTCTTTTTCTTCTCCATGGGCTTATTCCCTGCGATAAATCCAATACGATACCCTTCCGTATACGTCCGGGCCATGGAATCAATCTCCTCTGCCGGGAGCGTATTCAAAAAGGAAGCTGTTCTCTCTTCCGACTCCGTAATATATTCTCCAAACTGATAAAGATATCTGATGTCAGTCAGGTCTGCTTTCATGATGATAGCAACGGCAAACTGCTGCCTTGGGTCAACCACACCGTCCACATTCTGCTGCATCAGTTCATCTGCATAATCACTCATATACCAGTAGATACTTTCCTTCAGATACTGAACCTCGGGATATCCGTCTGCCGCAAACATATGATAAATTTCCAGAAACAGTTCAAGACCAATCCCCATATCCCAATAACGCTGTTCATAAGCATGTACAATCATCCCTCGCAGTTCCATGTAGAGTACACTCAAAACCTGTCCATAGTCTTTTCCGAACTGTTTGGCTGCATATGCCGGATTTCCATAACAGGTCTCATAATTCTCCGGCAACACTTCTTCATAAAGCCCCTGATTGAATTCCCGCAGCTGTATCAGGGGCATCTCTTTAAAACGATTTTCCCGGACCAGATTGCGAAGCTCGTCCATATGAACCAGGAATCTGGCTTCCCTCATAAAGAATTCCTGAAATGCCGGAGCAGTCTCTGCCTCCTGGCTGATTTGAGTGACCCGCTCCATCGCAAGCGTATAACGTTCTTTTAATAATTCATCCATAACCATAATCCTCCTGACATTTTCTCCATGATTTACGAAACTCCAAGCAGAAACAGCCCCAGCCACAGCACGGCCAGTATACCGCTCGACATGGAGCCGATAATGCTATATCTGTGGTTCACATGCTTCTCCGAAAAGCTTTTGATACCCAGATAAAACCCATAAACGGATACCAGAAAGGAAAACAGACCCACGGCTCCCAGCACAGCTCCGCCTTCGCCTTCCAAAGCGAAGGATATAACCGAAGCCACCAACAGAAAAAACAGTGAAATACCTGCCCCTGCCGTAGCTTCCACTCCTCCTCTGGCATTGGCATCCGGCGCAAACGAATACTTAAACTTCTTCATAGCAAAACCTCCTGATTCTATTGCAAATAAGAAATATCATATAGCCCATGGATGCGCCGACCGTATTCAGCAACAGATCATCCACATCGAAGCATCCCACTTTAAGCACCAGCTGCAGTGTCTCTACAAGAAGGCTCAATGCCAGTCCAAGTAATGTTACAAGCCAGAAATTCTTCAGATTACGATGCATCACAGGCAGGATAAATCCAAATGGAAGAAATCCTATGATATTGCCGGATATATTTAAAAATGCTGCCACCGCTCCTACCTTATCCCTGTGAACCCAGAATCTTCTGATTTCCCGAAATAAAATAAGATTATAGTGATAATCCTGATTTTGCATCGACCGTCTGCCATATTCTTCGGAAAGAAATAAAAAATAAACAAGGGCCAATATATATATAATAAAAAAAATACGTCCCAACAGACGAACTGCTTTCTTAGTTTCTATCTTCAAAATGAATCCCTTCTAAAACGACTTTAAGGACCGGTACCTTCTGGTATCAGTCCTTTGGCAACTCTGCAGTTAAAACGTGATTTCACTTTTTTTCTTTAAAAGCAATGCTCCATTTACAATCATCAGGATGCCGGAAGCTATTCCAGTCACCAAAACGATAATTCCAAGTGCGATATTGCCGCCACCAACCGATTTCATAGTTTTATATATCTTCTCATTCATCTAAATACGCTCCTTAATGGTTGTACTGATCACATCATTATGATTATTTTACGCCATATTCTCCGTAATATGCGTCTATAGACGCCTTCATCTCGTCATCTATGATAATCTTTCCTCTGTAAGGCTTATTATACAGTGCTTCTGTCACCTCTGCCATGCTCACAATTGCATGTGCCGGGAAACCATATCTTTCCTGAATTTCCTCAAGGGCACTCTTTTCTCCCTTACCTCTTTCCATACGGTTCAGGGATACAATCAGCCCCTTGATGTCTACTTTTCCCTGGGCCCGTATAACCGGAAAGGTTTCCTCAATCGATTTACCCGAAGTCGTCACATCTTCGATAATCACTACTCTGTCGCCATCTTTGATCTTGCTTCCCAGTAAAATTCCGGTATCCCCATGATCCTTTACTTCCTTTCGATTGGAACAGTAGCGGATATCCGCTCCATAAAGTTCACTTATCGCCATGGAAGTCGCCACCGAAAGGGGTATTCCCTTATAAGCAGGCCCAAAGAGAACATCAAAATCCAATCCATAGTTGTCATGGATGGCCTTCGCATAATATTCACCAAGCTTCTTAAGCTGCGCACCGGTTACATAGGCCCCTGCATTCATAAAAAATGGGGATTTTCTGCCGCTTTTTAATGTAAAATCACCAAATTTAAGGGCCTGGCTGTCCACCATAAATTCGATAAATTCCTGTTTGTATGCTTCCATCTTCAAATCCTCCGTAGGTATTAGGGATCAAAAAGTTTTGACCCTATGATTTTAACACAGATACCGCCTGTTTTTCAAATATAATATTTTCTGCCAGCTTCCAGAGTACTTCTTCACAGCGGAGTATATCTTCAACAGGCACAAATTCATCCGGCTTATGTGCCATCTCCAGTTTTCCGGGCCCATAAGACATACAATTATGATTGTTTAAGACTCCCGCAATTACTGCCGTATCCGTATATCCGGTAAAAATAGATACTTCTGTTGGTTCCTTTTGTGTTTTCTCACAGGTTTCTTTGAGTTTTTTTAGGAGAAATGAGTTTTCATCCTTTTCCACATAAGGTCTGTCACCTGTAATATTCCAGGAAGCGGTTATTCCCTGTATCTTACTTTTTGCCTCTGTGATTGAAGCCTTCACAATAGCAATCGCAGCTTTTGTATCTGTAGGCGGGACCAGGCGCATATCAATCCAGACCTTGCAGGAGTCAGGAACAACATAAGGCTGATATCCTCCTTCAATCTGGCCGAAGGTCACTGTAGAACTCCCAAGCTCCGGGTGTACAGGACAGTCTGCAATCTTATTCCGGATGCTTGAGATAATTTCCGCCATTGCCGCAATTGCATCTGCCCCTTTCCACGGTGTACTGGCATGAGCCGTGATTCCCTTTACCATAATTTCAAACCAGGTGCGTCCTTTGTGTGCAACTCTGATCTTGCCATCGGTAGGCTCGGTGTCCAGAATCCAGCTTTTGGAAGTGACCCATCCTTCTTTTATCGCTGCTTCAACTCCACGCATGAAATTTTCCTCATCCACCGTCCCGATAAAGATAAAAGAATGTTCCGGAATTCTGCCTTCCTTTACCTCTTTTGCAATTCTGCCAAATGCAGTCAATGCGCAGGCCAGTCCTGATTTCATATCACAGGCTCCTCTGCCGTAGATTCTATTTTCTTTTAGCTCCGCGCCTAAAGGCTCAAACGTCCAGTCATCCCCCAGAGTGACTGTGTCCATATGACAGATATACACAAGTGCAGGGTCATCAATCTTGCCTTCAATCTTTGCGAAGATGTTAAATCTTCCCGGAAGAACCTCTTTTTTAGTTACAGAGACTCCCAGTTTCGAAAGATACTTAAAAATATAATTTTCTATCTCCTCTTCATATGCGCCGGGATCTGAACTGTCAATACAAACCAATTTTCTGGTCAGCCGGACGGCACCCGATTGATGATCATTCATCTGAACCCCCTTTCCTTTCGTGCAGAATCAAACGCTTACCTGACGGCACCGATTAATTCCTGAATATCATCTATTTTATTTTTTTTCATATATGCCTCAATGCCCTCCACAATTTCCACCGTAGCATAGGGATTATAAAAGTTCGCCGTTCCAACAGCTACAGCCGTGGCACCGGCCAGCAGAAACTCCAGTGCATCCTCCGTTGTTGCAATTCCGCCCATGCCGATAATCGGAAGCCCCACTGCCTGAGCCACCTGATAGACCATGCGAAGTGCCACAGGCTTTACCGCCGGACCTGACAGCCCTCCTGTCCTGTTGGCAACTGCAAAAGTTCTTCGGTCCACATCAATTTTCATGCCTGTCAATGTATTAATCAGGGACAGGGCATCCGCTCCGCCTGCCTCTGCTGCTTTAGCCATGGCTCCAATATCCGTAACATTTGGTGAAAGTTTCATAATCACCGGCTGCTTTGCATATTTCTTTACCTCTCTGGTTATGGCCTCCACTGCTTTCGGCTGCTGACCAAATGCAATTCCCCCTTCTTTTACATTCGGGCAGGAAATATTGATTTCCAACAGGTCTACATCCTCACCGGATAGCCGTTCCACCACTTTACAGTAGTCTTCTGTTGTTTTTCCGCAGACGTTGACGATGATTTTTGTATCATATCTTCTTAAGAACGGAATATCCCTTTTACAGAAAACCTCCATACCGGGGTTCTGCAGCCCGATAGCATTGAGCATTCCGCCGTGGACCTCCGCAATCCGGGGAGTGGGATTCCCTGTCCATGGAACGTTTGCCACGCCCTTAGTCGTCACCGCACCCAGGCGGTTTAAATCCACAAACTCGCTGTATTCTTCGCCGGAGGCAAAGGTTCCTGAGGCTGTTGTAACCGGATTTTTAAATTCAACACCGGCTATATTCACTTTTGTATTCATCAAAATTCCACCTCCGAAGCCTCGAATACCGGACCATCCTTGCATATTCTTTTATTGTGGATATGTGCGTGCGAATCCACATCCCGGGACTGGCAGACACAGGCCAGGCAGGCTCCTATGCCGCAGGCCATCCGTTCCTCCAGTGATAGATAGCACTCCATCTCATGCTCCGCAGCATAGGCCTTTATCGCCCGCAGCATCGGTGTCGGACCGCAGGCAAAGATGATATCCCCCTTCAGTCCCTCCAGGCGGACGGCATCCAATACCGTTCCCTTCGTACCTTTGCTTCCGTCCTCTGTGGAAATATATATTTCCCCGGCATTTTCAAGCTCTTCTGTAAGAAAAAGATTCCTGTCCCTGTACCCGGCAATAATCTTTTTTTCAGCATTCAATTGCTTTGCCGTCTCCACCATAGGAGGAATCCCAATCCCACCGCCTATGAGAAATACGGTTCTGCCCTCTGCTTTTGTCAGAGGAAAACCGTTGCCGAGCGGTCCCAGAACAGATACCCGGTCACCCGCCTGTAGTTCAGAAAGTTCATAGGTGCCCTTTCCAGCTACCCGGTAAACGATTCTCAGCAGTCCTTTCTCCTTATCAATTTCGCACAGACTGATGGGACGGGGTAAAAGCCTTGCTCCGTCATTACAGTAGACAGACAGGAACTGACCTGCCTGTGCCTCTGACGCCATGTCCTTCGCTTCCAGCCACATGCTGTAAATACCGGATGTCAGCTCGTCCTGAGAGATGACCGTACACCATTCTTTTCTTTTCATCTTACAGCCTCCAGTGCCCCGTTAATATCAGAAACCATATCCAGAACTGCCTGTCTGGAAGCCTCTCCGAAATTCTCCGGACCATAGCTCTCATATGCTTCCTGTCTGTAAGCTGCTATGATACCTCTGGAAGAGTTTACGATGGCACCCAGACCGTCTTCATTGAAGAAATGTACAAGGTCTTTTCCCCTTCCTCCCTGTGCTCCGTATCCGGGTACCAGAATGAAGGCCTTAGGCATCACTTTCCGAAGCATTCTTCCCTGTTCCGGATAAGTTGCGCCAACTACTGCCCCTATATAGCTATAATCCCCACCCATAAGTTCTTCACCCCACGCGGCTACTTTCTCGCCCACCAATTCATACAGGCATCGGTCATCTTTAAGCTTTTGGTCCTGAAAATCACCACTGGAAGGATTGGAAGTCTTGACAAGAATAAACAGACCTTTCTTCTCTTCCCGGCAGACCTTCATAAAAGGTCTGACGCTGTCAGCTCCCATATAAGGATTTAAAGTAGCGAAGTCCTCATGAAAACCTGCATACGTGCTGCTGCCTACCTGAACCTTTCCCAGATGTCCTGCGGCGTATGCCTCTGACGTGGAACCAATATCTCCTCTTTTGATATCTCCGATTACCACAAGTCCTTTTTCCTGACAGTAAGACACTGTCTTTTCGTAAGCCTTCATGCCTGCAGTTCCAAATTGCTCATACATGGCAATCTGAGGCTTTACAGCAGGAATCAGATCATAAGCAGCATCCACAATTGTCTTATTAAACTGCCAGATCGCCTCTGCGGCACCCTCCAGTGTTTCCCCGTATTCTTCATATGCCTTTTTCCGCACATGCTCCGGCACGTAATCCAGCATCGGATCCAGCCCCACAACAATCGGGGCTTTTGTCCTTTTGATATTCGCTATTAATTTATTTATCATAAGTTTCTCCTCTGTTCTTTACTAATACGGTTCTTTACTGATACACCGCTACGCCTGATACACTACTTTGCCTCCGCAAATCGTATAAGTAACCCTTCCGTATACCCTTTTCCCTCCAAAGGGCGTATTCTTCCCTTTTGAAACAAAAGTGTTAGGCTCTATTGTATACGCGGCATCCGGATCAATGATAGTGATATCTGCATCCTTTCCCACCGCCAGAGATCCCTTTCGCTCCTGATGAATGACTTTTGCGGGATTTCCACTCATCTTCTCGGCCATCTGCATGGGGGTAATGATCCCTGTTTTAACCAATTCTGTTATGGTCAGTGCCACACTGGTTTCCAGCCCTACAATGCCAAATGGGGCCTTTTTCATCCCGTTTTGCTTTTCTTCCCTGCTATGAGGGGCATGGTCTGTACTGATAATATCAAACACATCCTCCTTCAGCCCTTTAAGAAGGTATTCCAGATCCTCCTTTGTCCGCAACGGCGGATTCATCTTATAATTGGTGTCCCCTTCCACCATATCTTCACTTGTCAGAGTAAAATGATGGGGGCATACCTCTGCAGTTACCTGAACCCCCTCCTCTTTGGCTTTCTTAACTATGGTGTAGCAGTTTTTGGTAGAACAGTGACACAGATGAAGCGGTACACCTACTTCATCCGCCAGCAGAATATCTCTTGCCACAATCACGTCCTCGACTGCATTCGTAATTCCCGGAAGTCCCCAGGCTTTTGAATGCTCGTCCTCATTCATACATCCGCCGTGTACCAGATTGATGTCTTCACAATGGGCGAACACCGGTATATTACACTCTTTTGCCAGCTCCATGGCCTCTTTATAGACCCTTGCATTCATCACCGACCTTCCATCCTCAGTAACAGCAGGAATCCCCGCCTGCACCATACCTCTGATATCCGCAGGCTCCTCCCCTTTCATGCCTCTCGTAACGCATCCTGTCTGCAATATATGAATCGGTGAGCATTGGCCGGCCTTTACATGCACATAGCTGACTCTGTCAGGAGAATCAATAGGCGGTTTTGTATTCGGCATAGCCACTATGGTTGTAAATCCGCCCTTCGCAGCCGCGAGAGACCCTGTTTCAATATCTTCTTTATAAGTAAGACCCGGATCCCTCAGGTGAACATGCAGATCGATCAGTCCGGGCATAACATAGCATCCAGATGCATCGATTACCCTTTCGGCATCCATCTCCAGGTTTTTTTCTACCTTTACAATCTTATCCCCATCAATATACAAGTTACATATTTCATCAAGCCGCGTATCGGGATCAATTATCCTTCCGTTTTTTATCAATAAGCTCATATTGATACTGCTCCTTTCTCTATGTTTCCCTGCATTTTATCTATTAAATCGGATTAGTACTTCCTATAATAGTCCAATATGAGTATACAAGAAACAGCACCATATTTCAAGCACTGAATCCCTCCCCATGACGTCCTGTTTCGGATTTTTTTATAACAGTTCAGCCCTTAGTTTGATGCCGCTGAACTGTTATATTTTTTTACTGAAAATTGCATTGTTTTCCCTTGACTTTTCTTACCATTCAGACTATAATGAATCCTAGCAAACGGAATTGTGGATGTATATGAGTCACTAGTTATTAGAGATTATATTGTTATTCACGAATATAGTCTGTAATAGCTAGTGAATTTTTTATTCAAAAAGTCGCTTGCTTCACTATTTATTTTTTAATGTTATGGAGGTAACAACATGAACGGAACAGTAAAATGGTTCAATGCAGAAAAAGGCTATGGTTTCATTACCGGAGAAGACGGAGCTGATGTATTCGTACACTTCTCAGCTATTCAGGGTGACGGTTTCAAATCTCTCGAAGAGGGTCAGGCTGTAACTTATGATTTAGTTGAAGGAAACCGTGGTATGCAAGCGGCTAACGTAGAAAAGTGCTAAAACTGATTGAACGCGTCAGGGGCAGATGCTAAAGCATCTGCCCTTTTCACGTGCGTACGGAATCCGAATTCTCACTACACCAAATACCCACGCACATGCGTGGGTATTTGGGCAAAACGTTGTACTTACTATTGTGGTATTTAATGTCGCCTATACTAGTTTAGTTCTCCATACTTAAGTTGTTCAGATAGTCCTGAACCGCTGTTACATCCATCTCGGTAGTGGTCGTACTGACAGCACTGCCCGATTCCACATTCTTATATACAGCAAAGCTGAACCACACAACCAATGCCAGCAGCACAACTGCCGAACCGCCATATTCCAGACGGCGGATCCATCTTTCGCGGCGCATGATCTTTTCACGGTTGGCTTTCTCCCGCTTATACTTTTCAACTTTCTCCTGGCTCATGTCCTTATCTCCTTTAACGTCCTTTCATGCAGGTATCGGAGGTCAAAATATCTTCGGCCCCTACATTTTAATCCAGTATACTACATCTTAAAAGCTTTTACAATACTACAATGATTCCACCGTCACCGGCATACATGGAACTGACGCCTGCAGTATCCAGAATAAAGAAATCCCTGACCTTTATTCTTCCCAGAATCGCATCCAGAACCATCTGGGCCCTCTCCGGACAGTTACAGTGAGTGATTGCAAGCGTACGATGCTCACTGTCAACAGCCTTTTCCACAATATAATCAACCATCTTAACCAGGGCTTTGTTAATTCCCCGTGCCTGGCCTAACTGACATATCTCTCCTTCCGGCGTAGCAGCACAGATCGGTTTGATCTTAAGTGCAGTTGCAAAGAATGCTTTAAAGTTACTGAGACGTCCATTCTTCCGAAGGGTCTCAAGATTCTCAAGTACAAAATAAGTATTCTGACGGGAAATATACTCCTCCACCGTGTGAATCACCTTTTCAAATGACATGCCCTTTTCTTCACATTCCACAATTTTTTCAGCAATCAGCGTCTCACCTACAGAGGCGGATCTGGAATTAAATACATAGATTTTGTGTTCCGGGTGATCGTCAAGGGCCATATTCCTGCCTAATCTGGCACTATTATACGAACCGCTGAGTTCTGAGGAAAGCGTTACCGCATATTGATGCTCCTCCCCGGTTTTAAAACTGTCATAATAAAACTTTGGTGACGGGCAGGAAGATTTCGGGCACTCCGGACTCGCAGCCACCTTTTCGAGGAATTCTTTCTGACAGAAGTTATCATCATCAATAAACGTCTCACCTCCCACTTCCAAAGTCAATGGTGCGGATACGATTCTGGTATCCTTCTTCATCCCGGGTGTTAATTCTCCGCAGCTATCTATAATAATCTTAAAGCTCATATAAATGCCTCCATAGTTCTGTTTTATCACTTAGCGATGTAGTTTTCATTACCACATGTCAACTACACTATATCACAGATAGGGGCATTTGCATAGTATTTTTTATGAACAATTTCCCTTGCATAACCATTTTACAAAAGGTATACTTACTCTGTTGGAATCTGCCTTCTTTCGTGGTAAACTGTTTGGAAAGGACTATAGCTATGCGTTATATTATAAATAAACATCTTCAGGAAATCAGAGAGGAGGCCACGGCCGATTCTCAGGATGAAGTCCTTGAATTTCTGAATTTTGAACAGGCAAAGGAGTTCTGCAAGGATCTCCGCTATCGTAAGGAATTCATGCGGAACCTGTGTGAGAGTATCAGCTACTGCAAGATAGAGATGCTGCCGGATGCCATCATCGGAACCCTGTTAATTCCCGATAAGCAAACACCTCAGTCTTCAACGATATCCCTGATTTTCTACTTTGAGAAACAGCATCTTGTCATCGTTGATGATGAAAAACATCTAAGTGAGACCATGTCCTTGTTTTTAAATGAAGTCTTTACCTCCATCAATGACAGTTACAGGCTTTTCTTTGAATTCATGGAGTCTTTAATCGATGGAGATACCGTACTGCTTCAGCATTATGAAAAGCGCCTGGCCATCATGGAGGAATCTCTTACCGATATCCTGCCCAGAGAGCTGAACAGAAACATTACGACAGATCGGCGGGAGTTGTTGATATACCACTCTTATTACCAGCAGATGATGGATATGTTTGAAATTCTGTCTGAGAACATAAATAACTTCTTTCCTGAGGAATACTCCGTCCAGTTTCAGCGGCTTTTAGCGCGCGTGGACAGACTTTATGATAATACACAGATGCTCCGGGAATATGCGCATCAGATCCGCGAGATGCATCAGGGAAATATCGATCTCCGTCAGAATGATACGATGAGAATTCTGACTGTAGTTACCACAATCTTTTTCCCGTTGTCTATCATCACCGGATGGTACGGCATGAATTTTAATAATATGCCTGAACTGCAGCAGCCTTCCGCCTACTTTATTCTGATTGCAGCCTGTGCTGTGATTGTAATAGGCGAGATATGGTACTTTAAGAAGAAAGGATGGCTGTGAAATGATCGCCCTTACGATTACCAGTCTTAAAAATTTTATGAACCGCCTTTTGATTTCGGATACCTTTGACCGGTTTTATGTATCAGAAGCATCTATTACGACTTTTGTCACCTTTTCCATTGACGGACTCCTGCATCAGGATTTCTTTGAGGCTGATACTGCCGAAGAGCTGCGCTCTTCCGGTCAGCAACAGGTCCTCTGGAAGGATATTAAGTCCTTTTGCTTTTCCGTCATCAAAGGAAAGCGCACCCCTCTCTCCTTTAAAATTGTACTTTTATTTCCCAGGGATGAGACAGAACTTCTGATTGCCCGGAGCGGGATGAGTATAACTCCCGATGATGTCTTTGGACTTTTTTTAAACTGCCAGTACAATGGTGAGACCCTGGTTCTTACTACGGGGACTTCGCTTCGCATCTTCACGCTGGACAAATCCCTGGAGGAAGCCCTGGATCATGCACTCCGGGAATTTCTTATCCGTCAGGACATTGATTTCACAGACAACTAGTACAGGCCTGTACAAAAGTGTACAGGCCTGGTGTATTACTTCGCTAAAAGTACCATGATTTCATTGCTGCGTTTGATAAACGCTGTCATCTGTTCCGGAGCCAGCTGTTTGTTGCCCAGACATGCAAGATCATAAAGCTGCTCGCATATCGAAGATACATGTTCTCCGTCCCCATGCTCAAACAGATATTTTACAAGAGGATGACCGGCATTCAGTACAAGCTTTTCTTTTCCGCCAAACATGGAGGGATCCATCCCCGCCATACCATACATCTTCATCATATCCTGCATACGGCGGTCTTCCTCGGAAACCGTCAACATGGAAGAAATACTGTCATTCTTCAGATTTTCTACCTGTACTTCCAGATTCTGTCTGTTCAGATTTTTCTTAAACAGTTCGTTTAATGCCTTGTTTTCCTCTGTGAGATCTATAGAATCATCTTTCATATCCCCGGATAAATCAGCATCAATTCTCTGGAACCTGACATCTTCTTTGATTCGTTCTACATGGGAGATAAATGCGGAATCAATGTTGTGTTTTAAAATCACCGCATCCTTTCCCTGCTCCCGGAACAGATTAATATACTGACTCTGCAGTGTCTCATCCGTAACATAGAAAACAGAAGTCTTATCCGGCTCTTTCACCTCTTCTACTTTATCTGTATCAGCTGTTTCTGTGTCAGTTTCCTGTACCTCTGCTTCTTCTGCCTCTTTTATTTCTTCAGTCTCTTCCGGCTTTTTATTTTCTTCCAGGCAGTCAGAGAGTGTCAGATACTTTCCATCAATGTTCTTATAAAGAATATAATCCATCATTTTTCCGGAAAACTTCTCATCCTTAATACAGCCGAATTTAATGAAAGGACTGATATCATCCCAATACTTTTCATAATTTTCGCGGTCCGTCTTACACATTCCGCTTAGCTTATCAGCTACCTTTTTGGAAATGTAATCTGCAATTTTCTTTACAAATCCATCATTTTGCAGTGCACTTCTGGATACGTTCAGCGGCAGGTCCGGACAATCGATGACGCCCTTCAGCAGCATCAGGTATTCCGGTATAACCTCTTTGATATTATCAGCGATAAATACCTGGTTATTATAAAGCTTAATGGTTCCTTCGATAGAATCGTATTCGGTGTTAATCCGCGGAAAATATAAAATTCCTTTAAGGTTGAACGGATAATCCATATTCAGATGAATCCAGAACAAAGGTTCACGGTAGTCATTGAATACCTTACGGTAGAATTCCTTATACTCTTCTTCTGTACATTCATTCGGGTGTTTTGCCCACAACGGATGTATGTCACTGATAGATACCGGACGCTTGTTGATCTTCACCTTATCTTTTGCAGGCGAAACTTCAACTACCTCCTTCTCTCCGTTTTCATTTTCCTTTTCTTCTGTCTTAGCCTCTTCATGGATATGCTCTACTACAACATCATCCTCTTTCAAATCAGCTTCATCTATGGTCTCATACTCCTGAGGGGCATTCGCTTTTGAAAGGAAGATTTCCACCGGCATAAAGGAACAATACTTTTCAAGAGCTTCACGTACGCGGTATTCATTCGCAAACTCAAGACTTTCCTCGTTTAGAAACAAAGTAATCTCTGTTCCACAAGTCGTCTTATTGCCGTCTTTCATGCTGTATTCTGTGCTGCCATCGCACTCCCAGTGTACGGGAACTGCATCTTCCTGATATGAAAGCGTATCTATATGAACAAATCCTGCAACCATAAACGCGGAATAAAATCCCAGACCAAAGTGACCGATGATCTGATCTTTATCTGTCTTGTCCTTATACTTCTCCAAAAACTGAGTTGCACCGGAAAATGCAATCTGGGTAATATATTCTTCGACCTCATCAGCAGTCATACCAATGCCGTTATCAATAAATTTCAGAGTCTTTTCTTCCGGATTTACTATGACTTCAATTTTTGCCTTATACTCCTCCGGAAACTGATAGTCTCCGACTACCTCGAGCTTCTTAAGTTTTGTAATGGCATCACAGCCATTGGATACCAGTTCGCGGATGAAAATATCATGGTCGGAATACATCCACTTTTTAATAATCGGAAATATATTCTCACTGTTAATTGAAAGACTGCCATGTTTCTCTGCCATGGTCTCACACTCCTTTTCCTGTTTTCTTCCGTAACTTAACAGATCCCGTATCACAATCTGTTGTTACATGTTCTAAAGGATATCTTAGTACTCCCTTTGATAAAAGTCAATAGAAAATTAGCACTCATTTGGAATGAGTGCTAGCAGAGTCCCGAAAATATGATAAATATGGGATTTTCTTAATTCTAAAATTTTTATAAAAAGAATTTCAGCAGTCTTTTCTTCTCAGATCCATATGGCTGATAGCGGATCGGAAGATCTATTAATGTTGACTTTTTCACTATACTTTTCTGGTGTGTAAATGTTTCATAGGACTTTTTCCCATGATAGCTCCCCATCCCGCTGCTTCCTACTCCGCCAAACCCCATCCTGGATGTTGCCAGATGAATTATAGTGTCATTCACACATCCTCCTCCGAAGGACAGCTCTCTTAAAAGCTTTTTCTCCAGCTGGCGATTTTGGGTGAAAAGATACAGAGCCAGCGGCTTCTCTCTGTCTGCTACAAATTGTATTGCCTCTTCTGCAGAAGCAAAGGTTAAAACCGGAAGAATCGGACCGAAAACCTCCTCTTGCATCACTGGGTCTTTTGAATCTGCAGGATACAAGATCGTGGGTTCAATCTGTAACGTTTCCTCCTGATACCTCCCGCCAATCAGTACATTTCCGTCCTCTATAAGATTCAGAAGGCGCTTGAAATGTTTTTCATTTATGATTCTCGGATAATCCGCATTCTGGAAAATGTCCTCTCCAAACATCCTTACAATCCATTTTTTTACATAAATCAGAAACTTTTCCTTCACTGATTCCTGTACCAGAACATAGTCAGGTGCAACGCAGGTCTGCCCGGAATTCAGGAATTTTCCGAATATCAACCGCTTGGCCGCCATATTTAAATCAGCAGATTTCTCCACAATGCAAGGACTTTTTCCCCCAAGCTCCAAAGTCACCGGCGTCAGGTGGGCGGCAGCTTTTTCCATCACCAGTTTTCCCACATCCACTCCACCGGTAAAGAAGATATAGTCAAACCTTTGTTCCAGCAATTCCGTATTTTCTTTCCGCCCTCCCTCTATTACAGCAACGTATTGCTCGGGAAATGCTTCCTTGAGTATAACGCTTAATATGGATGAGGTATGGGGTGCATAGGCAGACGGCTTCACGATGCAGCAATTTCCCGCGGCAATTGCACCAATCAGCGGCTCCAGACTCAACATAAACGGATAATTCCAGGGAGCCATGATCAGAACAACCCCATAAGGTTCTGACCTCACAAAGCTTCTGGAAGGAAACTGAGCCAGTGGGCTTAAAATTTCATGATCCATGTTCCAGAGGCGCAGATGCCGCCTGATGTATCTCAATTCCGAATATACCATGCCTACTTCCGTCATATACGATTCAAAGCCGGATTTTCCCAAATCCTTCTGTAATGCTGTCTCTATGCTTTCCTCGTGCATTCTGACGGCTGTTTCCAGTCGTCCCAATGCCTTTAAACGGAATCCCAGAGATTTTGTCCTGCTCTTCCGGTAAAAGCTTCTCTGCCTCTTTATAAGTTCCTCTATTTCATTCATGTATCCCTCCATTATACGCAGTTATTCAGCATTCCAGGGAATCACCCCTCGACGATTAGGTATTTGCCGCTGGGTAGAAGAAATACTTCGGATGCCTCTGTAAGTTCTTCTTCAGACATACCGTCCACATCCATCCCGCTCTCCTCCAGATATTCCCGAACCTCTGCAATGCTTTCCACTTCCACAGCCAGGCAGTCTTCCAGAAAAGCTTCTGCTTCATCATAATTATCAGCCACAGGCTGGTCAAAAAGTTGTCCCTGTTTTTCCAAAAACGTTTCAATGCATTCTTCGCTGTACATACTCATAGTTCTATTCTCCCTTTTCGCTATTTGAAAGCAATCCCTCCGGTTAACGGTTCAGCTTTTCCAGCAATTCCACCACCTGCTGCGGCCGCCTTACAAGTGCACAGGCATGATTTTCTTCCAGCTCTTCCTGTGTCCTGAACCCCCAGGTCACCCCTACAGTATACATGCCTGCTGCCCTTCCCGTCTTCATATCTGTATCAGTATCTCCTAAATACATGATTTCTTTCTTCTTTATGTCAAATCTTTGGGCTATCGTCAATGCCCCTCTTGGATTCGGCTTCTTCGGTACATCCGGTGACTGTCCCTGTATCCAGTCAAACATCCTGTTACCAAACAGTGAGGAGACTACATATATAGCTGCCTCGTGAGGCTTATTGGACAATACCGCCATCTTAATACCTTTTTCTTTCAGTTCATCCAGCATCTCTGTAATGCCGGGAAATGGCTTCACATGATACAAAGGATTGCTTCCAAAGTACATCCTGGTCAGTGGTATTCCCTCTTCCAGATGTATCCCCTCTTCATCACCCGCTGCCGCAAGGGCTCTTTTTAACGCGAGATCTATGCCATCCCCTGCATAATAATTATATTCTTCCACCGGACGCGGTGTATAACCAAAGTGCTCCAACGTATGATTGATTCCATGTGCTATGGATTCTACTGTGTCCGCCAAAGTTCCGTCTAAGTCAAATATACAAGCTTTTATCATCCCAATGCCTTTCTTTCGAATTTATCATCTACAGTATACCATCAACGGAAACGGTATTTCAAGTATGTACAGTCTGGTGAATTATAACACAGCCTTGCCTATTCCGGCATTTTCTATTATACTTATTCTTATAGATAAAGGAGAGGCATATGGATTCAAAAATACTTTTTTCCGATTTAGACGGCACAATGCTGAATGCAGATAAGGAAATTACAGAAGAGAATATATCGGCTGTAAACAAGGCACTGCGTGCCGGTCATAAAATAGTCATAAATACCGGACGTCCGCTTAGCGGCTGCCTGGAGCATATTCAAGAGCTAGGTCTGGAACAGGAAGGCTGTTATGCCGTGACCTGCAACGGTGGACTGATATATGATTGTCACTCCGGTAAAATTCTTTTTCAAAAGACAATACCCCTGGATTACACCCGGCATGTTTTCCGTGAAACATCAAAGAGGGGCATACACTGCCACACATACGCCGGTGAGTATGTAATCTCGGAACAAATGACACCGGAGCTTCAGTTTTACACCCATGTAACCCACACACCCTATAAGATCATTCCGGATCTCTTAAACCATCTTACCGAAGAGCCCCTCAAAATTCTTGCTATCAACATGTCCGGGGACCACAGTATTCTGGATGATTACCGGCATGATATGCAAGAATGGGCAGATTTTAAGATATCCATCTTCTACTCCAGTGACTGGTATCTGGAACATGTCCCATATGGTGTTTCCAAGGGAGCCGCAATCTACCACCTATGCAGGTATCTGAACATTCCGCTGTCCTCCACCGTTGCAGTCGGTGATGAAGAGAATGATATAACTATGATCCGAACAGCCCGGGTGGGTGCAGCCATGGCGAATGCCGGACTGAAGGTTAAGACGTGTGCAGACTATATAACACAAAATGACTGCAACCACAGTGGTGTTGCCGAAGTAATTAATCGATTTTTGCTATGATGGCCCATTCAGCAGATCTTGAATACCGCTGTATAACACCATGCATTATTTAATCCGTTATTTTTCACGATTTTTTTATAACTTTATAGGAGAAATGTACGAAAATACACTTTTTACTTTCTTTTTTTTAAAAACAGTGTATACTATGTAGGTATGGTGGCTGATTCATATTATTTTCAAGTCACCCGCATACCTTTTTGACCGGAAGGAGATATATACTATGTCAAAAAAAGTTGGAAGAGCCATTGCCGGATTGGCTTGTATAGGCGCCGCCGCAGGTGCTGTTATTGCATACCTTAATATCGTTAAGAATGACCGAAAATCTCTGGATGAAGATTTTGATGATTTTTCAGATGAATTTGAGAAGACTGAACGCAGCTACACAACCATTCCAAAAGATGTGACTGACAAAGCGGACAGCCTGAAAGAAAAAGCACAGAATCTGAAAGATGATATAGCAGACACGGCAGCAGATATCACAAAGGATCTTAAGTCTGCAGCCATGGATGTTACTGAAGATGTCAAAGATGCGGCAACAGATTTAAAAGATGCTGTAAAAGATAAGGCAGAAGATATAACAGACGCAATCAAAGAAACAATTACAGAATAGTAATTAATAGAACAGAAACCGGTAGTACCGTTTTGTTCAGCAGGCTTATGGACCAAAAGGATACTATCGGTCACTGTATATGACCACCTAACTCCAGACCTCTTTTAAAATATTCATTCCCCTTTGGATTTCATCTTCTTTGAGGGTTGCATATCCCAAAAGAATCCCCTCCCCATCGCCTGCCTGTCGGCAGTCCGGAAAATACGCCAGCAAAGGATATACCTTAATACCCGCTTCTTTGGCAAGCCTGCAAGCCTCTTCTTCAGTCATCCCGTTCTTTAATTTCAACAGCAGATGAACCCCCGCGTTCTCGCCGAAGACCTGGCAGATAGATGTCATATCTTTTAGATTTTTCAAAATAAGATCATGTTTTCCCTTATATAAAGCTCTCATTCTGTTCAGATGTCGTTCAAAATATCCCTCTCTTAAGAATATTTCAATGATTTTCTGATCCACCTTAGATATAGTCACCGAAAAATTACTTCCCAACTCCCGATATTGCTGCAGCAAAGTTGCCGGCAGTACCATATAACTGATACGGATAGAGGGTGCAATTGCCTTTGAAAATGTCCCTATATAAATCACTGTCTCATGCTGATCATATCCTTGTAGAGCAGGGATTGGTTTTCCTATATACCGAAATTCCGAATCATAATCATCTTCAATCAGGTATCTTCCAGACTGCCTTTTCGCCCATGCCAGAAGCTGAAGTCTTCTTTTTAAAGGCATAACCATTCCCATGGGAAATTGGTGGGAAGGCATAACATAGGCAATCCTGGCACCGCTTTCTTCCAGCTCTGAGGGCTTCATACCGGCTTCATCCAAAGGAATCGACACAACTTCATGGCCCAGGCTTCTGAAACACCTCCATGCATTGTCATAGGAGGGATTCTCCATGGCAATTTTACTGCTTTTCCCCAGAAGCATAGAAAGCAGCATCAACAGGTAGTCATTCCCTGCGCCGACCACAATCTGTTCCGCCACTGCCTCCACTCCTCTGGCGTGATGCAGGTAACTGGCAATGGCTTCACGAAGCTTCCATTCTCCCTGGCTGTCCCCCAGTTGAAACATTCCGGCATCCTCATCAGACAATACCTGTCTGGAAATCTTTCTCCATATGTTCTGGGGAAAGCCCCCCGGGTCAATTCCATTTACCGCAAAATCAATACTATATCCTTCTCTTCTACGCTTTGGTGCCTGGCTTGTTTTTCCTTTATTCGGCTCCACTTGAACGAAACCCTCGATATCACAGGCAAAATGCCCTATACAGGGCCGGCTTTCCAGATAACCTTCGGATTCCAGCTGCTCATATGCCAAATCTACTGTACTTCTGCTCACGGAAAGCTGCCTGGACAAGGCCCTTGAAGAAGGAAGCTTCTCACCAGCTATGATTTTTCCGTCAGCTATCTCAGTCTTTATATACTGGTAGATTTGTTCATAGAGCGGTATACCGCCGTTATGTTCCAATGAAATCAACAGTTCCTTCATTACCAATGCCTCCTCACACGCAACCTGTGCACAACTCTTATCTCTGTGATGGAAGTTTAAATGAACTCTTTAATGAAACAATCCGGTTAAATACCATATCTTCAGGCTTTGAGTCATTCGAATCCACACAGAAGAATCCATTTCTCACAAACTGGAACTTGTCATAAGCCTTTGCACCTGCAAAATTGGACTCCAGCATACATTCTTTTAATATGGTCAGGGAGTCAGGATTCAGGTTCAAAGAACCATCCTCGTTGTAAACACCTTTATCCTCATCAATGATATTCTCATATAAGCGGCACTGTGTTTTCAATGCTGTAGAAGCCTCTACCCAGTGAATGGTTCCTTTTACCTTCCGTCCATCCGGGGAATTTCCTCCTTTTGATGCAGGATCATAAGTGCAGTGAATCTCTGTGATATCTCCAAATTCATCCTTTTCAAAACGTGTACAGGTAACAAAGTAAGCATTCATCAGACGGACTTCATTCCCCGGAAACAACCGGAAATACTTTCTTGGCGGTTCCTCCATAAAATCATCCTGTTCAATATAAAGTTCACGTCCAAAAGTAACCTTCCGGGTACCAAGTTCAGGATTTTCCAGATTATTTGGAACCTCAAGTTCCTCAGTCTGCCCCTGGGGATAGTTGTCAATAATGAGCTTTACAGGCTTTAGTACTGCCATCATACGCGGTGCTTTCAACTTCAGATCCTCACGGATGCAATACTCCAGCATAGCATAATCCACAGAACTCTGTGCTTTCGATACTCCGCAGAGTTCTACGAACAGTTTAATAGATTCCGGTGTGAATCCACGCCGTCTGAGTGCAGCAATAGAGACAAGACGCGGATCGTCCCAGCCGTCCACGATTCCCTCTTCCACCAGTTTCTTGATATAGCGCTTTCCTGTAACAACATTGGTCAGATACAGTTTTGCAAACTCAATTTGCCGCGGCGGCATCTTAAATCCCACTTCACGGACCACCCAGTCATAGAGCGGACGATGATCTTCAAATTCAAGTGTACAGATGGAGTGCGTAATCCCCTCAATTGCATCTTCAATCGGATGGGCAAAGTCATACATCGGATAGATGCACCACTTATCACCTGTATTGTGATGTGTCATATGAGCCACACGATAGATAACCGGATCGCGCATATTGATGTTGGGTGATGCCATGTCGATTCTTGCGCGCAGCACCTTACTTCCGTCAGCATACGCTCCTTCTTTCATCCTTTTAAATAATTCCAGGTTTTCCTCCACGCTCCGGTTTCTGTAGGGGCTTTCCTTCCCAGGTTCTTTTAACGTTCCACGATACTCTCTGATTTGCTCTGCGGTCAGATCACATACAAAAGCCTTACCTGTTTCAATGAGTTTCACCGCCGCCTCATACATCTGTTCAAAGTAATCCGATGCAAAATACAAATGCTCCTTCCAGTCTGCACCGAGCCACTGGATATCCTCTTTTATGGACTCCACAAATTCTGTCTTCTCTTTGGTCGGATTGGTATCGTCAAAACGTAAATTGAACTGCCCTTGATACTGCCTGGCCAGACCATAATTTAATAGAATTGATTTTGCATGTCCGATATGAAGATATCCGTTGGGTTCCGGTGGAAACCTCGTACATACATGATCATAAACTCCTTCTGCCAGGTCCTTGTCAATTGCCTGTTCAATAAAATTCCTGGAAGTCACTTCTTTTTCCATCGAATCTCCTCCTGATTGCATTATCTCATATTCTATAGTGTACTTAGTGTACTAAATCATACCACATATTCTTCTTTTTTCAAAGGTTTTTCGCAAAATCATCAGTTTTGCGGATTTCTCTGTATTTTTAGCGTAAAGTATGCTAAACTATAAAGATGTGTCTTAAAGAATAATAAGAAAGAATAGGTATAACATGAATTTTAGTGAATTAAATCTTCGCAAAGAAATCCTTAAATCCGTCTCTGAGATGGGTTATGAGGAAGCAACAGATATCCAGGCCGGTTCCATCCCTTCAATTTTAGAAGGCCAGGATGTAACCGGGCGTTCCAGTACAGGTACTGGAAAAACAGCTGCTTTTGGTCTCCCGCTGGTACAGCGGACGGCTGAAAATTCTGACAGGTCCAGTGTGCTGATCCTGGCACCTACCAGAGAGCTTGCTCTCCAGATTACGGAAGAAATCCGTAAATATGCAAAATATCTCCCCAGCATCAGTGTAGCCTGCATCTATGGCGGCCAGCCTATGGACGGTCAGATTCGTTCTTTAAAGAGGGCACGGATTGTAGTAGGCACTCCCGGTCGTATCATGGATCATATGCGCAGGAAAACCTTGAAATTGGATCATCTGAAAACAATTGTGCTGGATGAAGCTGATGAGATGCTGAATATGGGATTTATCGATGATATCCGTACAATCCTGGAAAGTGCTCCCACGCAGCGGCAGACAATTCTGTTCAGCGCAACTCTATCCCCTGAAATCTTAAAAATCACAGAGGAATTTCAGACCGAGACCGTATTTGTAAAAGCAGATAAAGGTCAGAAAACCGCAGCTATGATTCATCAAAGCTTTTATTATGTACCAAAAGAACAAAAAAGTGATGCCCTGAAGCTCCTTTTAGAATATACACAACCAAGAAAATGTCTTGTTTTCTGCAACACCAAGCGTATGGTCGACGAACTGTCGGAAGCTCTCCGTGAGAGCGGATATAAAGCAATAGGGATACATGGTGATTTGAAACAGAACCAGAGAAATTCCGTAATGCGTGACTTCAAATCCGGACGTGCCAGAATTCTGATAGCAACAGATGTGGCTGCCCGCGGTATCGATGTGGATAACGTGGAAGCAGTATTTAATTATGATGTTCCTCAGGAGCTGGAATACTATGTTCACAGGATTGGACGTACCGGACGTGCCGGTAAAGAAGGCGCCAGCTACACACTGGTTTCCGGACGCATGCAGCTGAATCAGCTTCATGAAATTGAGCGGTATATTGATGCAAGAATAGAGGAGAAACGCATTCCTTCCAAAGATATCGTTCTGAAAAATCAGACTTCTTCCTTTGAAGATACCCTCTTGGAATCCGTAGCCGCCGGAGTGAGCCCGGAATGGATAACCTTTATTGAAAATATGGCTGCAAAGGGTCATTCCCCTGTAGAAATTGCCGCAGTACTCTGCGAGAGAGCACAGAAGAAAAATAAACGGCTTTCTTCTATAGAAGACATCGTATACCGCACAGCTCCGAAAAGCGACAGAAGATATGGAAGCAGAGAGGACAAGTTCGGAAGCGGGAGACGCAGCAGCCGTTCCGGAAAGCCCGGTAAAAATTCCGGAGGCAGGAATTACAGCAGGCCGGAAAAGCGCCGCCAGGACTATCGCTCACCAAAGGGTAAAAATGCTTATAAGACTCAGAGCAAGTCAGGGGTCTTCGAAAATTAACACAACGTTCAAATATAAAAGAACCGCATAATATGCGAAAGGGGCCGCACACGGCTGACAAAATCAGATCGTGTAATGTCCCCTTTTTTTTATAGTTCAGCCATCAGCTCATTCTGTTATCTTCCTGCTGGATTCCCATGGCAATCTTTTCCGGTGTAATCGGTAAATCTTTAAACCGCAGTCCGGTGGCATGATAGATAGCCTGTGCTATAGCCGGAGCCGGTGTATTGATTACAATTTCACCGATGGACTTTGCTCCATATGGACCCGACGGCTCATAGCTGCTTTCAAATTCTACACGGATATCTCCGATATCCTGTCTGGTAGGAATTTTATATTGCATCAGAGAATTATTCCGCATCTGACCTTTTTCACTGTACTGAATATTTTCATAGAGTGCCATACCGATTCCCTGGACCAGGCCACCCTCTACCTGAACACGGGCCAGATTAGGGTTTACAGCAGTTCCGCAGTCCACGACCGCCACATAATCAATCAATTCCACTTGCCCGGTTTCTGTATCCACCTCTACTTCGGCCATTCCTACCATAAAAGGCGGAGGCGATACAGGTGAAGTGTGCATCTCAGTCACCTCCAATGCCAGATCATTGCCACACATGGAGCTATTTGCAATATCCTTCAGCGTTTTAAGCTCCGGATGCTTTTCTGTGTATTCCCTGATGCGCTCCTTCATCTTCTGACAGGCTTTTACCACTGCCTGTCCCGTTATATAAGTAGTGGAGGATGCATAGGAACCACAGTCATACGGCGAAACATCCGTATCCACGCCATGAACTGCCACTTCCTCTATCCGACAGCCCAGTTCCTCGGCTGCAATCTGTGCCAGAATTGTATCGCATCCGGTACCCATATCCGTAGCACCGATGGAGAGGCTGTAAAATCCATCATCGTTCAACTTAAGTGTAGCGCTTCCCACATCAACACCTGAGATACCGGAACCTTGCATGGCCATAGCAACTCCGACTCCCCTGACCTTGCCATCTCCCATGTCTCTGGATGGATACTTTTCATCCCATCCGATCATCTCTTTTGCCTTCGCCATACACCTGTCCAGCGCACAACTGGTGTTGGTTTCCCCATAATAGGCCGGCATTATCTGCCCTTCCTGCACCATATTGATTTCACGCAGAGTTACAGGATCCATATGCATCCTGTCTGCCAGTTCATTAATTGCAGATTCCACAGCAAAAAACCCTTGCGTGGCTCCATAGCCGCGATAAGCTCCTGCTGACATCTGATTGGTATAAACTACGTCGTACTGAAAGCGAAATGCTTCTGCCTTTCCATACAGGGGAATTGGCTTATGACCGGATAAACCCACTGTCGTGGGTCCATGTTCACCGAATGCACCTGTATTGGAAACTGTATAAACATCGATTGCCTTGACAATCCCTTTTTCATCTGCACCCAGACGCACCTTCACTTCCATTTCATGGCGGGGGAAGAACATATCTGGGATTCATAGCGGCTGTAGATCATCTTCGCCGGTTTCCCCGTCTTCAAAGTCACGATTGCAGGGTATACTTCCGAAACAACGGTCTGCTTCGCACCAAATCCCCCTCCGATTCTGGGTTTGCATACACGTATCTTAGATTTTGGTATCTCCAGCGCCGTTGCCAGGATTCTCCTCACATGGAAAGGAATCTGTGTAGATGTAACCACCTTCAGCCGGCCATAGTTGTCAAGTTCCGTGTAGGTTCTGAAAGTCTCCATCATGGCCTGCTGACAGGCCTGGGTATGGTAAGTTCCCTCCACTACATAGGCACATGAGGAAAGGACAGCGTCCACATCTCCACTTTTTTCCAGACCACTGGCGCATAGATTCCTCTTATTATCTGCTCCTACAGGACAAAGTGCCTTCCAGTCCTCTTCCGGATGAACCAGAATCGGATTATCCTTTGCAGCTCTGAAATCCAGCAATGGTTCAAGAACCTCATATGCAACCTTAATCCTCTTTAATGCCTGACTCACAGCTTTTTCATCATTTCCCGCCACAATAGCAACCGCATCTCCCACAAAACGAATTCTCCTGTCAAGAATCAGTCTGTCATAGGGACTGGGTTCCGGATAGCTTTGCCCTGCCATCGTGAATCTGGTCTGAGGTACATCCTTATAAGTCAACACACATGCAATACCCGCCACTTTTTTTGCCTTTTCCGTATCTATCCTGCTTATCAAAGCATGTGCATGGGGGCTCCGCAGTACTTTGACCACCAGACAGTTATCCCCCACGATATCATTCATATAGACAGGCTGTCCCGTCACCAGAGCCATGGAATCTTTCTTATGAACCGGACGGTTGACATAGACGCAGTTCTCCAGTTTTTTCTTCCGCTCCATCATGCCTCCCCCTTTTTATATCTCATATAAGCCTGAATACTCCGCATCTGCCCCACAAACCCGGAGCATCGGCAAAGATTTCCCGCCAGGTACTCTTTTACTTCCTCATCATCCGGATGATCCAGTTCTTCCATCATGGCCAGAATATTCATGATAAATCCAGGGTTACAGTAACCACACTGATCCGCACCCTGATCCGCCAGGAATTCCCCGAACTCCTTTGCCTCGGCCTGAATTCCCTCCAGTGTTACAACATGTTTCCCGGCAGCTCTGGCCGCCAGCGTAGAACAGGACAATATCGGCTTTCCTTCTATCATAACTGTACAAAGCCCACAATTTGCTGTCTCGCATCCCCTTTTTACACTTGCGCATCCATGTTTTCTCACAAAATCCAAAAGAAGCGTGTCCGGGTTCACATGATCCCGGACTGTTTCCCCGTTCAGCCACATCTGAATCAGCATAAACCTGTCCCCCCTTCCTTCAATATCTGCATACTGGCACGCTTTGCCAGGATTTTTGCAAGATGACGCCGGTACTCGGCTGACGCACGCATATTCCCTGATGTCTTTACCTCTTTTTGCACCTGTGCTGCCAGAGCATCTGAAAATTTCTCAGGATCCCCATCAGCCAGCTTCATCACATCGTCATCAGCCCTGATAATCATCGCTTTTTGCGGCCGCGCTCCGATTACAACTCTTCGCTCATTCTCACGGAAGGAGACAGCACAGGCACTCACCGGAAAATCAGATTTTGAATTTCTGCTGCTCAGATATGCAGTCTTCATCGGTGTTTTCCGGATGATGATATTCACAATAATATCTGTATCATAGGGCATCTCCGCATAAGTCTCCAGTGGTATGATTCCGCCCTTATACAGCTCTACACGGACATCCAGAGCCAGCAGCATGGTAAGCACATCGGAAAACCCGAAGCGTCCATACACACTTCCCCCTATGGTTGCACTGTTCCGAAACTGCACCCCCACAATATGGCGCAGGCTTTCCCTGACTGCTCCGTCAGTATATCTGTTCAGGCCTTCATGGGTTTCAAGAGTCCTTAAGACTGTCATGGCTCCTATAACGAAGGCATCCTCCTGTTCGGAAATCTCTGCCGATACAACATCCGACAAATCGATAGCATTTTGCACGGCATTCTTGCTCATCTTCATCCAAAGCATGCCGCCCAGAATACGGTTTGCGCGTTTTTGGTTCAGTTCATAGGCCTGCTCAAGGCTTTCCGCTCTCACGTACCTTTTTATAGTTATCAAATTATTCTCCCTTTCTCTGATAATCTACTATATTCGTTCTATTTTTACACCATGTATAATAATACAAAAGTATCATTGTAAATGCAATGCGCAAAATAGCTAAGAAAAAAAAACAGGCCAAGCCAAATCTGCTCAACCTGTTTGCTTTGCTTACTAATTTCTTTCCGGCACAACTTCCAGCCAGTAGCCATTAGGATCCTGGATAAAATAAATGCCCATACTTTCATTCTCAAAACAGATACACCCCATTTCCTTGTGAAGCGCATGTGCTTTTTCAAAATCATCCACCCGAAATGCCAGATGGAATTCACATTCGCCCAGGTCGTAGGGCTTATCTCTGTCCCGGTTCCAGGTTAGTTCCAGTTCAAAGTCCGTGGTATCATTGCCCATATACACAATGATAAAGGAACCATCCTCTGCTGTATGTCTCCGCTTTTCCATGAGTCCCAGGGCCTTCTCATAAAATTCCATGGTTTTTCCAAGGTCAAATACATTATAATTTTCATGAATCATCTTAAAGTTCATCTTGTGCACCTCTTTCTCCTGTAATACATTACTTACTTTTATTATACTGTTTTTTCTGCATTATACAAGACCTCTTGATGGATTCCTGATATCTGAAAACTTCGCCGCATGCTGTCTTCGACATGACCAGCACGCAGATAAGATTAGGCACCGCCATCAACGCATTCATAATATCTGAAAAATCCCAGACAATATCCAGGGCGCAGGTGGCCCCTGTAAAGGCCGTCAATGCATATATAAATCGGTATATAATGCAATAATCTGTCTTTTTCACAAGAAACTCAAACGCTTTCTCCCCCTGGTATTCCCAGCCGATGATCGTTGCAAAGGCAAACAGCACAATACCGATACTCACGAGATTTCCTCCCCACTTTCCGAACGTGGTTGAAAATGCTGCGATTGTGAGTGAAGATCCTGTGATAAGATTTCCCCTGCCATCTGTGATCCCCAGAACTCCCGAAGCTGCCAAAGCCAGTCCTGTAACCAGACAGATAACAATTGTATCGAAAAACACACCTGTCATGCTGACATATCCCTGCTTTACCGGATCATCGGTACTGGCTGCCGCCGCACTGATTCCTGAAGCTCCAAGACCTGCTTCATTGGAAAATACGCCCCGGGATACACCCCAGCGCAGAGCCTGCTGCATGGATACCACAATACTTCCGCCCACTCCTCCCGCCATCGCTTTTGGAGAAAATGCCATAGTAAGAATCTGAGAAATGCCATGGGGAAGATTCCCTATATTCATAAAAATAACAAGCAATGCTCCCGCCATATAAAAGACAGCCATACACGGCACCACGATCTGCGTGATTTTGGAAATACTTTTAATTCCTCCAAGGATGATGAGAATGGTTAGAATGGTGACCACTAAGCCTGTAATTCCCTCTGATATTCCAAAACTCTCTTTTAATGCTGCAGATATGGAATTGGACTGCGTCATATTTCCCATCCCAAATGATGCAAATACGGCAAATATAGCAAACAATGTTCCCATAATTTTCCCAATAGGCCTATTGGGGAAGCCTAAGAGCATGGTGTACATAGGTCCGCCCGAAATCTCCCCTTTATCATTTACCGTCCGGTATTTTACGGAAAGAAGACTCTCTGCTAATTTCGTGGAAAGACCCACCAGGGCCGACAGCATCATCCAAACCAGAGCCCCAGGGCCGCCTAATACCATGGCTGTTGCTACGCCCACAATATTTCCCGTACCGATTGTGGCAGCCAGTTCCGTCATAAGGGAGGAAAAGGAAGAAATATCACCTTTTTTCTCCTCGTTTCTCTGTTCTCCAAAGTCCATTACACTTTTTAATGCATATCCCAGATTTCGTATTGGAAGGAATTTCATCCTCACCATCAGGTAAATTCCGGTTCCCAGCATAAGAATCAGCATGGGCGGTCCCCATACCATATCATCAATGCTTCGTAAAAGCTTCGCAGCCTGCTCCATAATCCCTCCTTCTGACCTGACAAAAAATATACATGCAGCCATTCTTTCCAATATATACAAGCCCACACAAAAATATGCAGGCATACTTGTTGTTCCCTCAAGTATGCCTGCATGGTAATATGACAATTTTTAATATTGACCGCCTTCTTCTCCTTGAATCAGTTTAATTGCAGAGCTGGTGCCGATTCGGTCGCAGCCTTCTTCCAGGAATGCTTCCATATCTGCAATCGTTTTTACCCCGCCCGCAGCCTTTATTCTGACTCCTGCACCGATATGCTCCCTGAAAAGCCGGATATCCTCCAAAACCGCACCTGCCGTGCCAAATCCGGTAGATGTTTTGATATAATCTGCGCCTGCTTCTGTTACGGCCTTACACATGGCTATTTTTTCTTTCTCAGTCAGATAACAGGTTTCGATGATAACCTTTAATAGTTTCTTACCTGCGATTGCCTTCAGGGCTTTTATTTCTTCCTTTACACGCTGATAATCCCCGTTTTTTACATCCGATATATTCACCACCATATCAATTTCCAGTGCCCCGTCGTCCAGAGCCTGCCTTGTTTCTGCTGCCTTTGCCTCTGTCACGCTATACCCCAGGGGAAATCCGACTACCGTACAGATAGTTAGTCTGTCTTTGTAGGTGTCATGGACTCTTTTTACGTAGCAGGGCGGAATACATACGGAAGCCGTCTGATATGTGATTGCCTCCTCACATAATTTCTGAATATCTTCCCATGTGGCATAGGCCTTTAACAGGGTATGGTCCACATGCTTTAAGAGGCTGCGGGTTGAAATCAAGTCTTTAAAACTGGTGCCGTCCGTAATGTTGGGAACCTCCATGATATCCAAAATTGTAGCTGCAATATCTGCAAATGTATCTCTGGTTCCCAGGTTCACATTCGCCCTGATATCATTTCCATAGATTAAAAGAGGCGTATGTTCCCTTGTGTGGTCAGTTCCCGGAAAGCCAGGATCGCAGCCATGATCGGCTGTGATCATCAGGATATCTCGCTTCTCCATCCCCTTTAAAAAGGTTTCAAGCTGCCGGTCGAAGACTGTAGCTGCATGCGCATACCCTTTAATATCATTACGGTGTCCATATACCATATCAAAATCCACTAAATTTACAAAGCATACTCCTTTAAAATTCTTCTTTTGCATCTCTATGGTCTTTTCCATACCATCTTCATTTCCGGAAATACGCTGTGTATGCTGAATTCCCCTTCCGGCAAAAATATCGTATATCTTCCCTATTCCAAAGGTTTCGTAGCCCTCTCTGGTAAGTGCATCCAGCATGGTATCCTTTGGAGGCAGCAAAGAAAAATCATGCCGGTTGGAAGTCCTGGTATAATTCGGATACACTCCGGTAAACGGCCGGGCAATCACTCTGCCCACTCCATGCTTTCCCGTCAGGATTTTTCTGGCAATTTCACAGTCTCTATACAACTCTTCAAGTGGTATAATATCCTCATGCGCTGCAATCTGAAACACACTGTCTGCCGAGGTATATACAATTAATGCTCCGGTTTTAACATGCTCCTCACCATAGTCTTTTATTACCTCTGTACCCGAATACGGCTTGTTGCACAGGATTTCCCTGCCTGTTTCTGCTTTGAACCTTTCCAGAACTTCCTCCGGAAATCCATCAGGATAAACAGGGAGTGCTTCCGGCGATATAATGCCTGAAATTTCCCAATGTCCAATCGTGGTATCTTTCCCCCGGGAGCTCTCTTTCATCCTTCCAAAAGACCCGGCAGGAGCGCCTTCCTTTGGCATCCAGTCAACTCCATCGATATTGAACAGTCCTAATCTTTTCATATTCGGCGTACTGTATTCTTCCGCACTTGATATCGTTTTCAGCGTATTGCTTCCTTTGTCGCCAAATTCAGCCGCATCAGGAAGCTCTCCGACGCCAAAGCTATCCAGAACAATCAAAAACACTCTTTTATCAACCATATATCAACCATCCTTTCTCAGATTCCCAGGGCCGAAGCCCAGGGGAAATAAATCCCCAAGTGTAAAGACCTGATATCCCCGGTTTTCATCCTCCAGAATAATCTGAAATGTTTCAGGGCTGCAAAACTCCATCATTACCTGACGGCATACCCCGCAGGGCGTACACATCTGACCGGGCTTTTCCCCTGCCTTTCCTCCTACGACAGCAATCGCCTCAAACTCTGTCTCACCTTCGGAGATTGCTTTAAAGAAAGCGGTACGCTCCGCACAGTTTGAGGGGCTGTAAGCGGCATTCTCAATATTGCAGCCCAGATACGTCTTACCACCCTTTGTCAGAAGCGCCGCTCCTACCTGAAATCCGGAATAAGGCGCATATGCTCGTTGCCTGGCTTCATGCGCCAGACGTATTAACTCCCGTTCCTTCATTCGCCTGCCTCTTTTATCATTTCTCTCATTGCCTCTACCGCCACACGGATTGCCGCATCGGTATCATGGACGACCGGATTGTCCAGCCCTGCTTTTGCCCGCTCCTGATTTGCCAGGACGACAAACACGGATCCTGCCCGCACTTTCAGATAGCTGGCAATGATAAACAGCGCTGCCGATTCCATCTCTGAGGCTTTGCAGCCAAGCTTTACCCAGGCATCCCACTTATTCAACAGCTCATAACTCACCGGTTTCGTCTCCGGCGAATGCTGCCCATAGAAGGAATCCTTACACTGTACCACACCCACATGATACGACTGTTTCAGTTTCTTTGCGGCTTTTACAAGGGCATTTGTCACCTCAAAATCCGGTACCGCCGGATATTCTATCGGTGCATACTCCCTACTGGTTCCTTCCATGCGAATGGCTCCGCTTGCAATTACCAGATCACCGCTTTTTACATGGATATCCATGCCTCCGCTTGTTCCTATACGAATAAAGGTATCCGCACCGGACATTACCAGTTCTTCCATAGCGATTGCCGCAGAAGGACCGCCGATTCCTGTTGAAGTCACACTGACCTTCACGCCATCCAAAAGCCCTGTATAGGTAACATATTCTCTGCTGTCCGCCATAAGCACCGGATTGTCCAGATGGCCGGCAATCTTTTCACAGCGCTTGGGATCTCCGGGCATGATCACATACTTTCCCACATCACCCTTTCCCACCTGGATATGATATTGTTTGCCTTTTTCTTCTGAATAATCAATCATAACTCATCCGCCTCCTGTCATCCTTACATTCTTCCGACTTTTTAATAAAAAATACCTTTAGATACACTATAAATACCACGTGGCGTAATTCTGATTTCAGGAATCACAGGCAAAGCCATAAAAGATAGTGTAATAAATGGGTCGATTCTACCCGGAACCCCCATCTCATGTGCCTTCTTTATCATCTTTTTCAATTTTACATTGATATTCTCATAACCTGCATCACTCATCAATCCCATAATCGGAAGGGCTAATGTTTCAATAACTTCACGGTGTGCGGCAATCGTATACCCCCCCTGGCATCGAATCAGTTCATTGACGGCAATTGTCATATCTTCGTCATTATCACCAATCACGATAATATTATGGGAATCGTGGCCCACACTGGAAGCGATTGCTCCGCCTGTCAGACCGAAACCGCTGACAATTCCAACACCGGCCTTACCAGTCCCCTTGTGTCTTTCAATCACAGCAATTTTCTGATATCCCATGCTTTTAAATTCACTGCTGTCTCCAAATTCCATAATCTGGTCCCGGGTTGTAATCTGACCCTCTTCCATTTGAATTATATGACATTCTCCTGAAATATCTATTTTTAGTCTATCCTTCGTAAATTTACTAAGGCAAACTGTATTTTTTAATTCATCCGGACATTTTCCCGGAAGAATTGTATGATTCTTCTCAATCCTTATGCCTTTATAATACACCTCTTCCACTTTAACAGTATGTAGGTCGCTCAAGACGATAAGGTCAGCCTGGTATCCTGGTGCGATAGCTCCCATTCTCTCTAATCCGTAGCATTTTGCGGGATGAATCGTTGCCATCTGGATTGCTGAAAGCGGATCCAGGCCCAGCCGGATGGATTTTCTCACGCTGAAATCAATATGGCCTTCTGCCTGTATCTCTTCAATATGCTTATCATCCGTGCAGAAACAAAAGCCTTCCGTATCTATTTGATTCCGAATGATTCCCTTTACGATAGCTTCCAGATTTCTGGCAGCACTGCCTTCCCGAATCAGGATTGTCATGCCATTTCTTCGCTCCTGCATCGCATATTCAAATTCAGAGCACTCATGATCGGTTGTGATTCCTGCCATAACATAAGCCTGTAAATCCATTTCATCCAAAAAAGGTGCATGCCCATCTTTTATCTTCCCATCAAACAATTGGAGTTTGCGGTGCATTCCAGGAATCCCGTCCACCACAGATCTGTAATCCATCACTTCACCCAATCCCAGAATCCTTTCATTGTTCAGATAGGGTTCCATCTGTCCGGCAGTAAGCTCACATCCATTATCATCAATGGAAGTAGCCGGCACGCAGGACGGCATCATAACATATACATTTGCCGGAACATCGGCGGTCTGCTGCAGAATATAATCGATTCCTGCAATTCCTGATACATTAGCCGATTCATGGGGATCCACGATAAATGTGGTCGTTCCGCACCGGGAGGCTACAGCTATCAGTTCAGAAGGTGTAACCAGTGTGGATTCCAGATGCAGATGGCTGTCAATAAATCCCGGACATACATACTGCCCCTTTAAATCCTTTTCAATCTCTCCTGCGTATTCCCCGATACCGGCTATCATTTCTTCCGCAATCGCTATATCACCTTCTATGATTTCCTTTGTAAACACATTAATAATATGAGCATTCTTTAATACCAGGTCCGCCTTTTCCAAACCTCTGGCAACTCTGGAACATCTTTGAAACTTTTTCAATTCCATAGCAATACTCCTCGTTATATTCATAAGCAGAAACATGCCACAAAGTGACCCGGAGAAACCTCCCGCATATTCACCACTGTACCTGTCAGCCCCTTGCCCTTCATCCCGGTGATATCCTGCCCCTTAAATCTGATTGAATCACTTCGTAGGCTCATACATTCGGATCAAAGTACGTCCCAGGGGAAACTCGTGAGGATACCACCATTAAGATCACCTCACGGAAGCTTCTCCTTTTAAAGCTCTAAGATCCGCCATTACTCTGTCAAGCTTTCCTTTATTTCCATCTATTACCAGAACAACTGCTCCCTCTGATCCGTCCACACCTCCGGAAGCGATACACATGGCCTTCACCTGATATAAGATAGCAAGGGCCGTGATTTCCGTAACAACCGTTGCACCCATAACCGGCATTAATCCCACCTTGTCGCCGATTGCCTCATCCACCGGATGTCCTGCCATAAACTCTGCTGCTGCACGAACATCCGGCACCAGCTTCTCCAATCCAATCGGTAGGATGAATTCAATACCACGTTGTATCACCGGTCCCCACGAAGCGCCTATGGTCCCGCCCATATCATTGGCCGCCAATACTGCTGCAAGCCCCGTATGGTCTATCGCATTACCACCCTTTATAAAGATGTCTCCGGCTGTCAGTTCAGGTAAATAGTCTCTCCAGTGGCGATCCGCAGGTTCCGGCTTTCCGTACCTGATTACACGTGGATGAATCCTGCCTTCTACGGAACTGGATCCTGTCTTTCCTTCTGCAATCATCCCCAGTGTATACATGCTCTTCTTTTTTATGAAAATTCCCGTAAACTCTTCCAGCAGAAATGTATTCGTCGTTCCGCCCGCCAGTATAATCGTATTACTTTTTAATGCCTTTTGGACACTGGGCATTGCTTTTACACCTTTTGCAATCAGCCTTTTGGATTCGCTCGGTGTGAGCGTTATCTGTATGCGCATACTCTCTTCCTCATCTTTATTTCTTACAGTAATTCCGCCCTCAGTTCCTCAGGTGTCTTTACCGACAGCAATCCGGGGGCGATATCCAATACCGTCCTCGCTCCTGTTTCACCTTTCTTTTTCAGTCTCCAGGCAGCCCTTGCATAGCAGACAAGTACACTGGAAGTGAACTCCGGATTGGAATCTAATTTCAGGGAATATTCAATGATATTCCGGTTCCCGTCTCTGCCTGTTTCACCGCTGCGGATAACAAAACCGCCGTGAGGCATCTTACTGTGATGTTCCTTCAGCTCTTCTTCGGTGATAAAATGGACAGTAGTATCATAATCCGAAAAATAATTCGGCATACTTTTTATTGTTTCTTCAATTGCCTTTAAATCTGCCCCTTCTTTGGGAACAACAAAACATTCACGCAGATGCTTTTCTCTTGCAGATAATTCGGGTCCACTGCCGCTTCTGACTTTTTCTACCGCCTCGTCTATCGGCACCGTATACTGGATCGCATTCTTTACACCCTGTACGCGTCTGATTGCATCTGAATGCCCCTGGCTGACACCTTTTCCCCAGAAAGTATAGGTATCACCCTGTGGCAGGATCGCATCTCCATAGAGTCTGTTCAAAGAGAACAGTCCGGGATCCCAGCCCACAGAGATAATTCCTATATTTTTCCCTTCCCTGTCAGCCTGTTCCATAGCTTTAAAGTATTCCGGAATCCTGGCATGTGTATCAAAGCTGTCAATTGTATTAAAATTCTTTGCAAGTTCCGGTCCGATCACCGGAAGATCTGTGGCAGAGCCACCGCAGAGAATCATCACATCTATATCCTCCTTCCAGCTCGTCACATCATCCATGTGTACCACTGGAACACCTTCGGTCATAATTTTAACGCTTTCCGGCGCTCTGCGGGTGAATACTGCTTTCAGTTCCATATCTGCATTGCGCAGGATTGCAAGTTCAACTCCGCGTCCTATGTTTCCGTATCCTGCTATTCCAATTCTGATTTTTTCCATCGTATATTCCTTTCCTATATCTTCCTGCTATGCTTTTTTGTTCTTCTTTTTATACTTCCTGTATTCTTTGTATCCTGCCTTCAATGCTTTTCTCAATTCTGTTTTGGATAACCCATCGACTTTTTCTTTGAGCTCCGGATATCTTGCCTCCTTCTTTTCCATATCCCCGATTATCTTTCGAATAACCTCCTGCTGATCCATGTGATGTTTTTCGAATACATATTTTAAATAGATATTACTGAGTCTGTAACCTCTCTGGCTCAATTCGTCATTCACAGTTTTCAGTGACTCAAATTCCCGGGAACCACCTGTCACCACCACGAAAACATAGTTGGATTTATCCATTACAATTCTCCAGATTACATGCTTCATCCCATAAGGAAGCTTTTCCTTATCACTTTCAAATATGAATCCAACATTCGGGCTTCCCTCATAGATAAATGTCTGCCTGGTAAAATCAGAAGCTTTTTTACATATGATGTGATCGTATTCGGACATTTTCTGAGCCATTAACTGACAGCTATGCTTTGTATCATCATAATAAATCGTACAGTTCTCCATTCCAGTCCTCCATAAGCATTAAAGTTTTCCTAATATCTCAGCCCCCTATGGCATTCATATTGCGCGCGCTTTTCGAACGGCTGTCATATGACAATTTCCCATGGCGGGCAGGCTTTTCATACATCGCCCTGCGCAGTGTTTCTTTTAATTCTTCTCCTTTCAGTCCCCGAACAGGGATTTCCTCTTCCGAGTGAAGACATGGCTTCAGATGTCCGTCAGCCGTCAGCCTGATACGGTTACAGTCCTGGCAAAAGTGATTGCTTAAGGGGGAAATCAAACCAACCCTTCCCTTTGCCCCCGGAAGCTGATAGAGTCTGGCTACTCCTCCCTTTTGACTCACAGGCTTCAGATCCGGAAGATACTGCAGCACAATATCACCGGATACATACGCTTCCTTACCGAATGGCACTGTATGTCCAATCGGCATCAGTTCTATAAATCTCAATTCCAGCGGATACTCCCTGGTAAGTCTGGCAAGAACCGGAATTTCCTCTATATTAAATCCTCCCACCAATACAGTGTTGAGTTTCATCTGCATGCCACAGTCAGCTGCCGCTTGTATTCCCTGAAATACCTCCTGTAAAGTACCATTCCTTGTGATATAATGAAACTTTTTTTCATCCAGTGTATCCAGGCTGATATTAACCCTTTTAAGACCTGCCTTTTTTAATTCTTCTGCCATCGGAGCAAGACGCACCGCATTCGTAGTCATGGACAGGTCTCTGACTCCGGGCAGTTCTGCCAATCTGTGCACCAGGGAAACCACGTCTTTGCGCACCAGAGGTTCCCCCCCTGTTATCCTGATTTTAGAAACTCCCAACTCTGTGGCAGCCCGGGCGATCTCTATGATCTCCTCATACGACATAATGTCCGAATGACATAGTTTCTCCACACCTTCTTCTGGCATACAGTATATGCATCGAAGATTACAAAGGTCTGTAATAGAAATTCTCAGATAATCTATGGTTCTTTCATATTGATCAATCAATATAGTAGTTCCTTTCCGAATATAAAAACCTGCTTTCTCATGCTTTGTGAGCCTCAAACTCATGCTTTTTCATGCAGGCATGAGACGCATGACCTTTTGACCCTGGTATCATTATATTATATACCCACTGCTGCCCGGATTGCAACCTCGGGGGCGCTTGACATACGAAGTTTTTCTCATTATACTTTAATCGTAATATATCGAAAAACAAAGCCTTAAGGCAGGAGAGAATAAGTATGACATTACATGAGTTTTTTAACCGGAATCAGAATGTTGCTGTTGCATTTTCAGGTGGAGTGGATTCCTCATATCTTTTATATGAGGCAAAAAATGCAGGAGCCAGAGTACATGCCTACTTTGTAAAAGGAGCATTTCAACCTGAATTTGAACTGGAGGATGCGAAAAAAGTAGCGGAGCAGACAGGCGTACCTATGACAATTTTATCAGTTGATGTCCTGTCCAATGAAACTGTGACAGCTAACCCATCCAACAGATGTTACTATTGTAAACAGACAGTTTTCAATTTAATCAAAGATACTGCAAAAAAAGATGGATTTACAATCCTGTTGGACGGAACCAATGCTTCAGATGATGTAGCAGATCGTCCCGGAATGAAGGCTTTGGAGGAATTGAAGGTCTTATCTCCGTTAAGAGAGGCTGGACTTACAAAAGATGAGATACGGCGGCGGTCCAAAGAATACGGGCTTTTCACCTGGGACAAGCCAAGTTATGCCTGTCTTGCAACCCGAATCCCCACAAACCAGAAAATCACAAAAGAGGAGCTTGCACGTGTAGAGCACAGTGAATCATTCCTGATGGGCTTAGGTTTCAGCGATTTTCGGATCCGGACCGTTGGGAATATTGCAAAAATACAGGTAAAAGAGGCGCAGCTTAATAAGGTTCTCCAACACAGAGCACTTATCTTAAAAGAACTGCTGCCCCTCTATCAGGACGTGCTGCTGGATCTGAAAGTAAGATAAAATTCACTCAGGAATATCAGCACGCTAGAAAAAACTGCTGACCAGTCTGGCTGCATTTGCAAATATAAAACAGAGCAGCATCCCCATACCAGTTGGAATCAATACAGAAAGCAACGTCCATTTCAAACTCTGTGTCTCTTTTTTTATCGTCAGACAGGTTGTTGAACAAGGCCAGTGCATAAGCGTAAACAGCATCACACATACGGCGGTAATCCACGTCCAGCCATGATCGATAAAAAGCTGTCTTAATATTGTAAAGCTTTCTATCTGCTGCAGACTCCCCTCGGCCATGTAGGACATGATTATAATCGGGATTACAATCTCATTGGCCGGAAATCCCAGTATAAAGGCAAAGAGTATCACACCATCCATACCCAAAAGTCTGGCAAAGGGATCCAGGAAACCCGCACAATACACAAGCAGCGTCTTATCTTTCACGACAATGTTTGCCATGAGCCATATAAGAAGTCCGGCCGGTGCTGCAACACATACTGCACGGCCCAGAACAAACAGTGTCCTGTCAAAGATAGACCGTATGATTACCCTCCCAATCTGAGGTTTCCGATACGGCGGAAGTTCCAGCGTAAAGGAGGAAGGCACACCCTTTAATACCGTCTTTGAAAGGATCTTGGATGTAAGGAAAGTCATGAAGATGCCCAGGAGGATGAAAATCGTCAAAAATGCAGCCGATAATATAGTCTTGATGCCGCCGGATGCCGCTCCCACGAAGAACATGGATATGACAGCAATCAGGATTGGAAACCTGCCATTACATGGGACAAAACTGTTCGTTATGATGGCGATTAAGCGTTCACGGGGAGAATCGATGATTCTGCAGCCGGTTACTCCGGCTGCATTGCAGCCAAATCCCATGCACATGGTCAGACTCTGCTTGCCGCAGGCACAGCATTTTTTAAAGCATTTGTCCAGATTAAAAGCGATACGCGGCAGGACACCCACATCCTCAAGCAGTGTAAACAAAGGGAAAAAAATCGCCATCGGAGGCAGCATGACAGAAACCACCCAGGCGAGGACACGATAAACGCCCGATAGCAGAAGCCCGGTAAGTACTTCCGGCACATGCAGCCATTGAAACAAGACAACCAGCTGATCCTCTATCCAAAATAAAAATTTGCTGAGCATTTCAGAGGGATAATTGGCACCTGTTATTGTTAACCAGAAAATACCCAACAGCGCCAGAATCATAATCGGAAAGGCGGTCCACTTGCCGGTCAGAATATGATCAATCCTGGAATCTCTTGTTCTATAGTTATTATTCTCATAGGTAATTGATTTCTTACATATATCATCCACCGCGGATATCGTAATGTATGGATCCAGCCCACGCAGTGTATCTCCGGCATCCTCAAAAGATGTGATTTTAACATTTTTTTTCTCATGATTCTGTTCAATTGTCCTAGCCACAGCATCCATCAAAAGCGCCAGCCCCTTTTTACTCCTGGCCGCTGTTCCGACTACCGGGACACCTAACTGTTCGGAAAGAACGGACAGATCTATTTTTATCCCTTTCTTTTCAGCCTCATCCATCAGATTAACACAGACCACCACATTTGACGCTATTTCCAATGTCTGCAAAACAAGATTCAGACTTCGCTCCATGCAGGTGGCATCACAGATAATAATAATCACATCCGCCTTGCCGGAACAGATAAAATCACGGGCAACTTCCTCCTCTGCGGAATGGGCTATCAAAGAATAGCAGCCGGGAAGATCCACCACTGCATAACCTTGCTGCTTATGATTACAATATCCTTGTGCATTGGTAACTGTTTTCCCGATCCAGTTTCCCGTATGTTGATGCAAACCGGTTAGTTCATTGAAAACTGTGCTTTTGCCCACATTCGGGTTGCCTCCCAAAGCAATTACTCTATCAGCTTCTTTTTTTAATCCCAATCCTGCACCTCACAATTCTGAACTTTAACACAGGATGCATCCTCAAGACGCAGTGCTATGAGTGCCCCCCGTATCAGAAACGCCACAGGATCTCCAAGCGGACTTTTCCGTATGCAGGTCACCTCCGTTCCTTTGATCAGGCCCAGCTCCTGCAGCCTCCGTCCCATGCTTTCCTCCGAGCAGATTTCCAGGACCAGAGCCTTCTCACCTTGTTCAAGTTCCGATAATTTGCTGATCTCACGCATATATCCACCTTCATGAAAATAAAGTTAATTATAGAAAAACTTTTCTCTATTACTAACATATGCGTATAGGAGGAATATGGTTCAATGGCTGAGGGTTATTTAATCATACAGGCACGTACTGCAGAGGATGCAATTCCCCTGGCAGGTGTGCAGGTAAAAATCATGGATGCTGATAATAACGTACTCTATGAATTGAGAACAGATGAAAACGGGAATACTGAAAAAATTTCTTTGCAGACTGTGGACAGAAGTTTATCCCTGGATCCCGCTTATGAAGGAACACCTTACACAAGTTATAATCTGGAAGCTTTCTCCAGTCATTTCGACAGCCTATATATTTCAGGCATACATATATTTGACGGGGAAACTGCATGCCAGCCTGTCACTTTGATTCCTCTGCCGGAAAATCGGAGTGTACCGGTGATGAACCAGCTTTTTATTGGAGAGGTTGCCTTAGAGATGGATGCTCCCCGAAATCAGAAGGGGCCTGCCGTAGAACCTTTTATTCTGCGTCATGTTGTCATTCCGAATCCGATTACAGTACATCTGGGCACTCCGTCCTCTTCTGCAATCAATGTCCAGGTATACTTTCCTGACTATGTAAAAAATGTGGCCTGCAGTGAGATCTATCCCACCTGGCCCAGGGCTGCCCTCGTAAGCAATATATACGCAATCATTACATTTGCTTTAAACAGGGTCTTCACGGAATGGTACCGGAGCAATGGATATAATTTTGATATTACAAATAGTCCTGCCTATGACCAATATTATGTATATGGAAGAACCATATACGAATCTGTCAGTGGTATCGTAGATGATATCTTTAATCAATACATCCGTCAGCAAGGTCATATAGCTCCGTATTTCAGTTCCTTTTGCAATGGCACCACAGTTACCTGCTCCGGTCTCTCCCAATGGGGAACGGTTTCACTGGCCGATCAGGGAATGTCCGCATTAGATATCCTGCGCAGTTATTATCCGGAGGATATCGAAATTGCCGAAACGTACATGATTACAGATATCATCATATCCTACCCCGGTGCCGCACTGCGGCTGGACAGTACCGGATTGGATGTGCAGACGATTCAAACCTATCTGGAAAGAATCAGAAAAAATTATCCTGCAATTCCTAATATTGACGATCCCCCTGGTGTGTATGGAAACAGTACGCAGGCGGCAGTTACCAAATTCCAGACTATCTTTAACCTGACCCCCGATGGCGTTGTAGGTAAGGCTACCTGGAATAAGATCTCAAGTATCTACACCGCAGTTGCCAGACTGGCGGAGCTGGACAGAGAAGGAGCTGCACTGGGAATCGAAACAGTCTCTCCAAATTATATTCTTAGCCTGGGTTCAACAGGAATTAACGTTCTTACGCTGCAATACATGATGCAATTTATAGGTAAATATTATCCCGGAATTGCCCAAGTGACACAAAGCGGAACCTTTGACGCTCCCACTACACATGCTGTGACCACATTCCAACAACTAACGGGGATAAATCCAAACGGGGTTGCCGACCGCGCTACCTGGAGCAAACTGTATGAACTTTATTGGGGTATCATGGATAACGCTCCCGGACCTGCGCAGGAGCCCGGAATCATGGATTACATGGTGCAGCCCGGCGATACAGTCTGGCTGCTTGCACAGAGATTTCATACCAGCGTTGATGACATTCTGAAAGCAAATAACTTGAAGCGTACGGCGATACATGCCGGACAGGAATTAAAAATCCCCGTAAATTCCATGGGGCCGGACTTTCAATATACGGTTCAAAAGGATGATACCCCTTGGCTTATTGCACAAAAATTCAACACGACTGCAGAGGACATTAAGAAGCTTAACAATCTTTCCTCCAACTTGCTTCTGATCGGAGAAAAACTACTGATCCCCACTGAGGGCCTGCCTTCATAATTTTTAAAAGGAGCTGACACATATAGGTCGGCTCCTCAATCCATAGCCCGATACTCTCCAGGTGCACAAGTCATTATCTCTTTAAAATTACGATGAAATGTTCTCAGGTTATTATATCCGCAGTCAGCTGCAATCTCACTGATTGACCGATATGTATTTTTCAGCTGATAACAGGCCTGGGAGATTCGATATTGATTTATATAATCCGTAAACGTCATATTCATCTGCCGTACAAATAATTTTGATATGTATGGATAGTCGTATTGCAGATATCTGGCAATATCTTTCAATGTGCATGCACGGTCATAGTTTTCTTCTACATATAGGAGAATCTGATACAGGACCCTGGACTGACTTGTTTTATTAATTCTGGCAAAAGAACTCTGTTCAACAATCCTGGAACAAAGATCATACAGAAAGCTCTTTTGTCCATAGATGGATTTCAGTTTCTGAAAATCAATTTCTTTTTCCCAGTGTATCTTATTATCTTCCGGAACAAGCCCTTTATAATTAATGTAAAAATCCCCGATTACTTCTGGAGGAAACAGCATGACACAGATGTCCGAATAGCCAATCGTCTTAAATTCGTGAATCTGATTTGAAAAGACAAAGGCCATATCATGTTCTTTCAATAAAAAATCTCTCTGATCAATGGAAACATTCAGCTGACCTGAATTCACGTAAATTAATTCATATGCCCGATGAAAATGCAGCGGAAAGCTATAATTTTTCAATGGAGTATAATGAAAAAAATCCTTCCCTTCCATTCCGTGTTTTTCAAAAAATACCATGATATCCTCCTTGTTATAACACGAATATTGTCTTAAAGTATACTACCTTTTGAATTGAAATAACAGTCTCTATTTCTTATAATCAAAGCAACAATATCTTAAGGAGGTATAAGCTATGGAATATCATGTGGCAAAGGATGGGTCTGACTATGCCGGGGGAACTCTCCGGGAGCCTTTTCTGACGATTAATAAAGCCGCTTCAGTCGCTGTGGCAGGGGACACTGTTACGGTTCACGAAGGCATCTACCGCGAATGGGTAAAGCCTAAATGCAAAGGATTAAGCAATATAAGAAGAATTACCTATCAGGCTGCTGAAGGAGAAAAGGTAGTAATTAAGGGCTCTGAACAAATACGGGATTGGCAATACGTGGAAGGGAATATATGGAAGACAGTACTGCCTGATTCATTTTTCGGGGATTACAATCCATTTGCCCTTGAAGTTTTCGGGGATTGGCTTGTTTCAGAAGAAACCCGGCATCTGGGAGATCTTTATTTAAACGGAATGTCCTTCTATGAAGCCGGTTCTCTCGAAGAACTGGACAATCCGGAGATGAAAAAAGAGATTCTGGACAACTGGACGGATAAAATTGTTCCCGTTCATAACCAAGAACAGACAAAATATCTTTGGTATGCGGAAGTATCCGAAGGCTATACTACTATTTTTGCAAATTTCCAGGGCTCCGATCCCAACAGGGAATATGTGGAGATTAACGTCCGCAGATCCTGTTTTTACCCCCAGGAGACCGGAATCGATTATATCACCGTAAGAGGCTTTGAGATGGCACAGGCAGCTACCCCATGGGCACCCCCCACAGCGGATCAACCCGGACTTTTAGGTGCAAACTGGAGCAAAGGCTGGATTATTGAAAATAACATCATTCACGATGCAAAGTGCAGTGCCATCAGTATAGGAAAAGAAAGCTCTACAGGTAACAACTATCGCTCCATCCGAAAGGATAAGCCCGGATATCAATACCAGCTGGAAGCAGTCTTCACCGCTGAGCGAAGCGGCTGGTGCAAGGAGAAAATCGGTTCCCATATCATTCGCAATAATACAATCTATGACTGCGGCCAAACCGGAATTGTAGGACATCTTGGTTGTATCTTCAGCGAGATACATCACAACCATATTTACAATATCGCCTTGAAACGTGAGTTTTACGGGCATGAAATTGCCGGAATCAAACTCCATGCAGCCATCGATGTCCAGATTCACCATAACCGGATCCACGACTGCTCTCTGGGACTATGGCTGGATTGGGAAGCACAGGGAACAAGAGTCTCCGGGAATCTATTCTATTCCAATAACAGAGACTTTTTTGTGGAAGTAAGCCATGGTCCTTATCTTGTGGACCACAACATCATGGCTTCCGAATATTCGATTGACAACGTATCCCAGGGCGGAGCCTATATCAACAATCTGATCTGCGGAACGATGGTTCATCGTAAAGAAATGACCCGTTCCACGCAATATCATCTGCCTCACAGTACTAAGGTTGCAGGTTTTTCTTTTGTTTATGGAGGTGACGACCGTTTTTATAATAATATCTTCATTGGTTCGCAAAGCCTGGATGGGGTAGGAACCTCCCACTATAAGAATTACACCACCTGTTTGAATGCATATATTGAAGCAGTCGATAAAATACCTGGTGACGCCGAATCCTTCAATCTGGTGGAACAACCTGTTTATATAAATCATAACGTATATTTTGCCGAAGCCAGACCCTTCGAGCGTGAAGAAGAAAATCTGGTAGAGCAAAACTTTCAGCCAGATCTAAAGGTCATTGAAGATGGGGACGAAGTATATCTGTCCTGTCAATTACCGGAAACTTATGAAAACTTCTCCGGTGAGATACCGGCTACTAAAACTTTACCCCGGGTTCGCATTGCAGATGCAGAATATGAACGGCCCGATGGAGACGGGCTTGTTCTGAATATTGATTTACTCGGTAACAAGAAAAGTGGAAAGAGTCCTATGGGGCCGATTTCACTCCTGAAAAATGGTAAAAACTATATTAAAATCTGGTAAGAAGCAGACGCATCAGCCAATGGATTCCACAGGTACTTTGTGCTATGCAAATGTATAGAATCCCTGATTTCCTGAGATACTAAGGAAAACAAAGGATATATAAAGGAGTTCTTATGCCTGAAATACTGAAAATTACGCTGCTTTCCATTGGCTCAATCGTCGTCATATTTGCCTTGACTAAAATGATGGGAAATCGTCAACTCTCCCAGATGAGCATGTTCGATTATATTATAGGTATTACTATAGGTTCAATAGCCGCCGAGATGGCAACGTCACTGGAAGATAATTTTACACAGCCTTTAGTCGCCATGGTTGTATACGCTCTGTTTGACATCTGCCTGTCTATAGTCGGTTCCAGATTTATGAAAGCCCGCAGAATTATCGAAGGGAAGCCTCTGGTACTCCTAAACAACGGAGAGCTTTACAAAAAAAATCTGAAAAAAGCTAAAATTGATGTGACCGAGTTTCTTATGCAGTGCCGCGTAAACGGATACTTTGACGTATCTAAAATTGAGACGGCGATCCTGGAGGAAAACGGAAAAATCAGTTTCCTGCCCAAAGTATCTGAAAGGCCTGTAAAGCCGGCCGACATGCAGTTGAATCCTGAACAGGACTACATGGTTGCCAACGTGATCCTGGATGGGAAAATCATGGAAAGGAACTTAAAGCATACAGGAAAAGACGAAAAATGGCTGACTCAGCAGATTAAAGGACAGGGAGCAGATTATGTTGAAGACGTCCTCCTTGCCACCTGTGACAGGAATAATCAGGTAGCTGTTTTCTTGAAAACAAATAAGAGCTATACAAAGGATATTTTCGTGTGACTTTTACTGAAACTACCCTCGGCTGATAGAAGGCCGGGGGCAGTTTCAGTAAATTATTTAGCTTGATGAAAGGAGTTCTGTTCCTGTCCAAAGTCCTCTATCCTTTTCTCCAGAAGGAGTTTCTGCTCTTCCAGGTCCTTTTGTCTGACACTTAACTCTTCTGACCATTTCGTCAATCTGCGTTTTTCCTCCTCCAGCTGCACTTTCAGCTGAACATTCTGATCCGCTTCATACTCTTTTCTCTTTCGCTCCCGCCTCTCGCTGATTCCTTTCCATACATGTTCTATCTTCTCTTTTACATATCTGTATACTCTCGGAATTTCCCTATATCGCCTCTTTTTCAAACATAAATCGGCAAAAATCACAAGACCAAAAGATACAGTCATAAATATCCCGAATGTCTCAAATATATCATATGTACCGCTCATTAACCCCACAGCCGCAACCAGGATCCCTGAAATTAAAATGCAAAGATTCAATTGGTTATAACTATTGAAAGTATTTCTTTTCTCTGCCGATGCATCCACCAGAGGAATGCAAACCAAACCGGCGGCCTGTTCCTCATATTTTTTCAACTGTACACGGAGCCTATCCGTATACTCTACTTTTTTATCATTCGGAATAAATGCATCTTCAAAAATTTCCTGAATAAATTCCTGTACATAAAACGAAAGAGAATGCATCGCTTCACATGTCACATGGTAATCGCTTGCCACTGTTTCCATGAGTGCATGAAATGTTTCGGGTGTCGGGAAAGTCCCGCCGGAAACATAAGGCTTCAGCAAAAATTTCATTTTTTCATCTGCCTGCCTGACCCTTCCTATGTTTCTCAATTCCAGAATCCATTGAAAAAACATCCTCAATACAAAGAACAGGATGATTCCGGCAACTATGTTCGTAAGCATCTTCATCTGTATAATTCTTGATATAATATCGATCAGAATGGCCTCCTATACTTATAGTTTTTCTTATTATAGCATGGCTGGCGGAAAATATAAACTATGAATAAAATTCCGCGTATATTGGTCATACTATAGGAAGAAATATGTTATAAAACAATTCAGTGAGAGAAATGAGGATGCATATGAGTAGAGAAAAACATAGCAGCAACGTATGGAAAGTGCTCCTTGGCATTTTTATTGTCGCAGCTTTAATTATCTGGTTCTTCACGGGGAGCTATAATCGTCTTGTAAGAGAAGAAGAATCTGTCAATAAAGCCTTTTCAAATATCTCTGTACAACTTCAGAGAAGAAATGACTTGATTCCCAACCTTGTAAATACAGTAAAGGGGTATGCGGCCCATGAAACAGATGTCTTTACCTCAGTAACAGATGCGCGGGAGCATATGCTCAGCGCCTCAACAGTCCGGGATGCTGCTGCCGCCGATACCGAATTGTCGAATTCTCTGGGACGGCTGCTTGCAATCGCAGAAGCTTATCCCGAACTAAAAGCAAATGAGAACTTTTTATCATTGCAGGACCAGCTTGAGGGTACAGAAAACAGAATTGGAACATCCCGAAGGGATTACAATGAAGCTGTGAATTTATATAATACCGAAATACGAACCTTTCCGGCAAACATCATCGCAAACCTTTGGGGTTTTGAAAAACATGAGCTGTTTGCGGCAAGCGAAGGTGCACAGGAAGTTCCTGATGTTGATTTTTCCAGATAGCAGAAAGGGGCGCATTTCTTATGTTGATCCATCAAAAAAAAGCAGGCATTGTGGCGGGAATTCTATTCGTACTTATCACTGCTGTCATTCCTGTATCTGCTCAAAAGAATATACCCGCTCCAACCTCCCAGTTCTTTGTAAATGATTTTTCTGATATCCTTTCTTCTGACACCGAAGCGTATATCTATGCCACAAGCAAAAGATATCAGTCAAACGGAGGGCCGCAGGTTGTAGTGACCACCATTCCCTCACTCGATGGTGCCTCTTTGGAGGAATATTCCATAGATATGGCAAGAAATTGGAAAATAGGAAGTAAGGCGGAAAATAATGGGGTTCTGATCCTTCTGGCCTATAAAGAAAGAGAAATACGTATTGAAGTGGGCTATGGATTAGAAGGTATTATCACCGACAGTCTGGCCGGACGTTTCATACGTCAGGCTGCCCCTGACTTAAAGAAAGATGATTTTGATTCCGGAATTCGCAAGATATATGATTTGGCAATACATGAATTAGAAGAACCGGGCTCTTATGAAAAAGAAAATAAGGATGAGAGAAGTATCGTACCCTTTACCTTTATGATTCTGATTATTCTTCTTATTTTTTTCTTCCCCCGCCATAACAGCCGAAACGGAGGGTTTGGCAGCGGGCTGGGAGGTGGCTTTGGGGGGTTCTATGGAGGGTTTGGCGGTGGTTCCGGCCGTGGCGGCTCAGGCGGCGGCTTTGGCGGCGGCGGAAGCTTTGGCGGCGGCGGCGCCTCCGGGAAATTTCTGGACAGGGATGAGCCGGTCTGACAAACTTCCTGTATGAAAAATAAAGCGGTCAATTCCTTCACAGAAAGGATTTGACCGCTTTATTTTTACATCCTGGCTTTACAGTTAATCTACCTCTTCCTCATTGGGATTATCTTTCAGAATCAAGCTTAATACCAATGCCACAATGGTACCTGCAGAAATTCCAGAACCAAATAAGCTGCTTAAAATTCCGGGTAGTTTCGCAACTACGTCCGGTCTGAAGGTTACACCCAGACCAATTCCTATGGCGCTCGCCATAATCAACAGGTTACGGTTTGTAAATTTAACCTTGGTTAATGTCTTAATTCCTGACATCGCAACAGTCCCAAACATCAGAATTCCTGCACCGCCAAGCACGCAGGAAGGCATAATGGATACAACGGTTGAAAGTTTGGGAAACAGACTCATAACAACCAGAAGTACTCCGGCAACAACAGCAACGAATTGTGATGCACACTTGGTCAAAGGGATCAATCCCACATTTTGGCTAAATGTCTGTGCCGGGCCTGATCCCACGAAAGGACAGACGAAGGAACTCACCGCATCCCCTCTTACACCGGCAACAATATCATCACTGCTCAACTTTGTATCCGTAACTTCCCCAAGGGTTTCCATAACCCCTACGGTCTCAATAACAGTAACGAGATATCCGGCAATGAACGGAACAACAAACTTAGGATTAAAATCAATTCCGAAACGTGCAATCTCGGGCAGCTGAACCCAGCTTGCGGAAGTAATCTGCGAAAAATCAATTAATCCCAGCGGGATACAGATGATGTATCCGACAATGATTCCAATCATAACAGCGGCTGTATTTAGCATGCCTTTTGCATAACGATTCAGCAAAAGTATGACGAAGAATACAATTGCGGCAACACCTATGTACATCGGATTTCCATAATCCGGATTTCCGACGCCTCCGCCAATCCAGTCAAAAGCAATTGGCATCATAGACATTCCCATAAGCGTTATTACAGTACCTGTTACAACAGGAGTAAATATTTTCATAAGCGGTTTTACAAAAAAGCTGAGAATAAATTCGAAAACTGCTCCTAATATCGATGCTCCAAAGTAACCCGCCATGCCGCCTCCCATCGTATTGATAATGGTATTAGCAGGTGGTACAAATCCAAAATCCGTGCCCATGACCGTAGGCAGTCCTACACCAATCCTGAATTTTTTTGGTCCAAACCCTCTGGACTGAATAATAGAAGCAATACCGGAAGCAAGTAAGGAAGCAGACACAAGATATGCTGTATCTACCACATTAAGTCCTGCAATTCCCGCAATAATCAGTGGAACTGCAACAATTCCGCTGAATGCGGTCAAAATGTTCTGGAACCCCAGCAAAATTGCTGTAAGTATTTTCGGTTTGTCAGAAACCTTATATACAAGGCCCGACATTTGTTTCTCTGCTGTTGATGCATTCTTTTGCATGATGTGTTTTCACCTCTCTAAAATTTTGCAATACATTTATATGAAAGCAGCTTTCGACTGCTGCTGATCATTTTGTCAATGAGAGTTTACGCATTATACCATATGACTAAGAAATTTTTTTAAATTCCGTTGCTTTCCAGAAAGTCTCTCAATAAATTCATACAGACAGATTTTCTGTATTCGGCGGATACCCTGCCGCGAATAGGCACGATGGCTTCATCGAAGGCTTCCAGATAGGCATCTTTCACCGTCTTTGCCTCATCAGTTGTTTTACCTGCCAGCATTTCATCGATATCCGGTCTTCTGATTACTACATCGCTGACGGCCCCAAAAGCCGTTGCACAGTTTATGATCTTGCCGTCTTTCATATCAAGAAGTCCGGCAAAGGACACTCTGGAAATTGCCAATGCGTTCCTCGCCCCGATCTTCTTGTAGTAATAGTGATCCAATCCTGTCTTTTTCAGCAATATTTCCACCAGGAGTTCATCCTTCTGCAAAGCCAGCTTTTTTCTTCCCAGATAGAAATCCTTTATCGGAAGAATCCGCTCTCCTTTACTGGTGACAAGCCGTAATTTTGCATCGGCTGCAAAAAAGATCAGGACACTGTCCCCTTTTGCAGAACCATTACAGATATTACCGCCCGCTGTTCCCAGATTTCTTATTGCAGGAGCGGCAATCTCTATTACTGCATCCTTTAAAATCTGAGGAATCAGTTGACTTTGTAATATCTCCGCATAGGTACTTGCGGCCCCGATGCGTATATATTCAGCATCTGCTTTAATTTCTTTTAATTCCGGTACTTTATTCAGGAATAGGTAGGATGCCTGATCATCTGCTTCAATCATTAAATCCGTACCGCCCGCATATGGGATAACAGATTCTCTTCCCCTGATTTCAAGTGCCTCTTCCAACGATTTCGCAAAGTAGCTTTTTACCATAGTCCTTTTCCCTCCTTGGCGGCGGTACCAACGGCTTCTACAATGGCATTGTAACCGGTACATCTGCAAAGATTTCCTGAAATCCCTCTGCGGATATCTTCTTCAGAAGGATTGGGATTCTCCGCCAGAATACATTCGGAAGCAAGCATCATTCCGGGAATGCAGAATCCACACTGCACGGCACTGACTGCTGCATATGCCTCTGAAAGAATCTGAAAGCGCCGGGTTTTACTATACCCTTCAATCGTCGTTACCGTACTGTCTTCAATACTTCCCATCGCAACCATACAGGAATTTACCAGTTTTCCATCCAGAATCACAGAACAGGCGCCACATTCGCCTTCTTTACATCCACATTTTGCACCTGTCAGGCGGAATTCATCCCTGAGTACATCTAATAAACGTTCATTTTGATTCGAATTACTTGAAACCTGTTCGCCATTCAAAATAAAATTGATCATCCGTTTTCCACCTCCTGTAAATATGTCATAATGTCTTCCTGCGTGTACGGAATATGCTGGATTCTGTTTTGCAGTGCATTTTCCAATGCATCAATATAAGCAGGAGCAGGGGCAACGTTCGGCAGTTCTCCTGCACCCTTTGCGCCGTAAGGCCCTGCTGCATAAGGTACTTCCACAAGGTCTGTAACCAGATTCGGAACATCCATCGCAGTTGGGATGATATAGTCGCTGAAACTGTGATTCCGAACAACCCCCTTTTCGTTGTAACCGATCTGCTCCATGGAAGCATAACCGATGGACTGCAGGAATCCTCCTTGCAGTTGTCCGTGTACAATATTTAAATCCAAAGGGGTCCCTACATCGTATACCCCCCAGGCTCCCAGAACTTTCGTGACTGCTGTAAGAGTATCCACTTCGACTTCAATCACATTCACAGCCCAGGAATACGTCGGGTAAGCATCTCCGCGAAACGTCTTGATATCAAAAGGAATCATGAAATCCGGATGCACATAATGTTCTTCTATCACCTGCTCTTCCCCTGGTTTCCACTGTGCTTTTAATTTTTCTGAAGCACGCTTTATTAATTCTCCAACTACCATGATAGAGCGGCTTGCAACAGTCGGACCGGAATCCGGCACTCGGTCTGTATCCGGGTTATTGAATGTCACCCGGTCAAGAGGAATGCCCAGAGTATCTGCCGCTATCTTGGTAAATGTAGTCTTGGCTCCCTGTCCCATATCGGTAATACTAATTAACAGTTCTACGGTATCATCAGAATTTTTACGCAATTTTGCAACGGATTTGATGATATCCCTTTCTCCGTTTCCCGTAAATCCACAGCCATGATAGACCATGGAAATCCCGATTCCTTTTCGAAATCTGCCCGTCTGGCTTTTATAGAGCGCATGTTTTTTTCTGAAATCAGATAACTGATCCGCCCGTTCAATCATTTCCGGAAGCGGTACCTGAAAATGAAATTTTCCTCTCGTAGATGTCTCATCCCCCTGCTTTACCAGATGCTTCTCTTTAAATGTCAGAGGATCCGTGCAAAGCGATTTTGCAATATGATTCATCATCATTTCAATTGCAAAAAAAGTCTGAGGTGCGCCAAAACCACGCATCGCACCATTTGGTACGGTATTCGTTTTCATGCCATCTCCGGTCACCCGCAGATTTCCGATGTTATAGACACCACAGGCTCCGATAAGTCCACGCTGCAGCACAACATCTGTCAATGTCGTATATGCACCGGCATTATAGATAACATGGATATCCAATCCTGTAACTTTTCCGTCTTTTACGGAGGCTTTATATGTACAGACAGATGGGTGACGCTTTGAGGTGAATTCCATATCCTCTCTTCTGTCAAATACATACTTTACAGGTCTTTCTGCCTTTTTTGCCGCTACTGCGACCTGACAGGCCAGGATGGACGGATAATCCTCCTTACCCCCAAAGGCACCTCCGGTCACATCCTGGATAATCCGGATATCCTCTCTTTCCTCTCCCAGTGCCTTTGACACGGCCCCAATCACATAATAAGGACATTGCATAGAACCACGTACGACGATGCGTCCATCCTGTGGATACGCAATCAGCCCATTGGTTTCCAGGTAAGCCTGTTCCTGCTGACCAGTTTCAAAAGTTTCCGTAATGATACGGTCGGCCTCTTCAAATGCGCAGTCTACGTCCCCCTTATTATAATTATGATGAAAGAAAGAAATCTCTGACTTTCGAACGTCAAATACAGGTTCCAGTTCTTCGTAATCCACAACAATTTCACTTAAAATTCTGGCAATTTCTTTCCTGTCCGGACCAACCACCATCAGTATGGGATCACCGATATATTCCACGGTATCCTCGGGGAATACCGGCATATCCTCCAGCACAACATGTATCTTATTTTCGCCTGTAACGTCATCTTTGTCAATAATAAAGTAGTCGTCAGAAATTTCCGGAAGCACAATGTTTTTTATCCTTGCCCTTGCCTTGGTGGAACGCAGCATCTTTCCATAAAGCATGCCTTCCATCACGATATCATCCACGTAGGATGCCTGACCGCTGATTTTGGCATCATGATCCTTTTTCTTTACAGAGTTACCTATCATTCTCCATATTTTCCTTTCTATTGATTTTAAATCAAAAACCTTAATCCACAATAATTGATACTTTTATTGTAGATTAAGGCTATAGTACCGTCAAATTCTTTTACAGAAGAACTCGTATTTATACTCTTTTTATGCAACTAGAATAGTCTTTTAAATTCATTCTCCGCAAACTTTCGTACATTTTGTTCAAATTCCATATAATTTTCCAGGAATTTCAGTCCTTCCCGAGTTAAATAGGTATTTCCTCCATTGCTTCCCCCATGCACCCGCTCAACCACTGCAATTCCAAGCTCCTCTTCCAGTGTATTCAACATAGACCAGGCTTTACTGTATGACAAGCCTATGTGTTTGCAGGCATCCCGGACAGAATGTGTTTCTTTAATCAGCATCAGTAAGAACTTGGTCCTGGCATTAAAAAACGAGGATTCCTTTTCGATGCTGATTCTCAAAAAAGGATGGTAAATATTCTCATTGTGTTCCTTCAGCAAATCATCCAGACGATCCATATCCTCCATGTCAAGGATGATGCCCTCATCTTCCACCTCCATCAGCTTACGTGTCACATTCAACCCCTGCACTGCACCTCTCAGCCCATATGCCCCTTCATAAGATAAGATGTCCGGCAGTAATTGGTTATCTATCAGAAGCGGATGTCCTGCTTTTCCCTGATAAGAAGGTACAATAAGCGGTTCTCCGGAATTTATCAGTTTCATAATCGTATCCGGCGTAACCATTGGCACATTGACCGGTGTAAACACTACCTGATCTGTCTTGTCTTTTATATACCTGAATCCGATTTTAGCAGAATCAAGCATCTGAGACTTCTCATATTCCTCATTTCGAAGAAATATAACCCCATAATCCGATAAATGGTATTCAATATCTTCTCCCCGATATCCTGTAACTACAACGATCGGGGAGATTCCGGCTCTTTGAAATGTCAACACGATTCTTTTGATTACTGTAATGGAACCAATTTTAAGAAGCGGATTGGATTTGCCGTCTGCCGATGTCTCTCCTGCTGCCACAATAATCCCACCTGTTCTCCCTGGTTTTTCATTACTCATTACAACCTCCATCCTGTACTTCTTTCACAGTACATATTCCGCTCCCTGATAGCTGCGGATTGCTACGCACTACGTGCTCTTATCATATGATAAGAAAAAATGCTCTGCTTTTCAAGCCCTTTTATCCATTTTATATATGAGAAAAAGACCAGTGTATAAATTATATAATTCACACACTGACCTTTTTCACCATGAATCAAAAGAGAAAAGATGCTGCTCTTACAGTACCGCAAGTATAATAAAATTAAGAACAAACAATCCTGTACTCACCCAAAGTATCGGATGGATTTTCTTCGCTTCACCACGCAGACATTTAACAATGCAATAGAAAATAAATCCGGCGGCAATTCCATAGGAGATGCTGTAGCACATACCCATAAAAATGCTGGCAAAGAACGCCGGTACGGCTTCATCCAAATCACTCCATTTAATCTCTGCAAAAGAAGACATCATCATAACGCCAACCAGAATCAACGCCGGAGCGGTTGCCTGATTCGGCACAATGCTTATGATTGGTGCAAAGAATATGCTGAGCAAAAACATAAGTGCGGTTACCAGTGATGTAAGACCGGTACGACCGCCTGCCCCGATACCAGCTGCACTTTCCACATATGTAGTTGTATTGGAGGTTCCGAAAATTGCGCCAACGGAGGTTGCAATGGAATCTGCAAACAGCGCACGATCCATCTTGGACTTAAATCCACTGGAAGTTTCCATCGTCGCCTGATCTTCCTCGCTGAAAATACCGCTTCTGCGTCCTGTGCCGATGAATGTACCAAGTGTATCAAACGTATCGGAAAGACTGAATGCAAAAATAGTCATCAAAACCAACGGCAGCCTGGAGATATCACTGAACAGAGAACCCATTCCCTGTGATCCGAATGCCGCGCCGAAGGTCGTACCCAGCTCCGAAAAGGATTTTCCCAGATTTGTCTCCACACCGATTTGGCTGATGTCCACAACGCCCATCGGAATCCCGATCAATGTAGAAACGATGATACCGATAAATACTGCACCCGGAACTTTTTTCAAAACCAAAATCACCATGATGATCAATGAAATAACTGCCAATATCACAGGTCTGTTATTAAAGGTTGCAATAGCCGGTACCACACCACCGTTCGCAACCACCGTTCCGCCATCAAGAAGATTATATGTTCCCGGATCCGCGGTAAAGCTCAGCAGGTTAACATTTTTTATGCCAACATAGGCAATGAAGATGCCGATACCTCCGCTGATTGCGTGCTGCAGACTATCAGGAATTGCCTTAATAATCGATTTACGTATCTTTGTAACGGTAATGATAATATTAATCACACCACAAAGAAATACCATCGCAAGGGCCTCCTGCCAGGTGAAATTAAGACTGAAGCAGACCGTATAGGTAAAGAATGCATTCAGCCCCATACCTGGTGCCTGCGCATATGGAACATTGGCGAACAGTGCCATAACCAGTGTCCCTGCCATAGAGGCAAAAATCGTGGCCAGAAATACCGCTCCATAAGGCATTCCTGTCTGAGAAAGTAAGGACGGATTGACAAATAAGATGTAAGCCATGGCAAAAAACGTGGTCAACCCTGCTAAAACCTCAGTTGATACTGTTGTTCCAGCCTCCTTTAGTTTGAAAAACTTTTCCATAATCGCTCTCCTTTTTCTGTTTATTGAGTCACTCTAATCATAAACGACTATGAACTAAAACACAATATCTAAATTTTATTCTTTTTATCAAAAAGTTTATTGAATTTTTATTCTTTCTTAAGATATAAGCCCTTTTGTCATTACAGCCATAGAGTAAGTACTGCAACAATTCCACAGGACACAAGGGGAAAAATAATATCCTTTCGTCTCAGAGGAACCGGCCGGTAAACCGTACGCGGCGCACTTCCATCGAAACCTTTGGATTCCATGGCGACGGATATTGCCTCTGCCCAACGGGCGGATTTTACCAGAAGCGGTTTCAGCAGTTTTGGGGAAACGTAAAAAACTCGTATCCCCCGTGCCTGAAAAGCTGCTCTGGTCTGCCGGTATTCCCGGAACATAGATGGTACAATTCCCCATGCCGCAATAAGCCCGTAGGCAAAGACAGGAGGAAGCTTTAATTGCTGATTCATAGACTGTATCATCTGAATCTTGTCTGTTGTAAGCACCAGTAAAAGCCCAAGACCGGTAAAGACCAGTACCCGGCTGGAGAGCACCAGACCGTTGTAGATATCATTGTCGGCCAGTAAAAAGCTTTTGTCACTGACAGGCATGCCTGCACCTGACTGAAACCGGTAGCCCGTAAAAAAGGTTCCTGCCGCCATCAGTAATACTGGAATCATCGCCTGACAAAAATGCTTTCGATTTATACCGGAAAAGGCAAGCAAAAACAGGCAGATGGCAAACACTGTCAGATTTAGCAGAGTTCTATGTACAAGCGCCAGATAGAACGTCACTGCAAGCAAGCCTATACATTTACAGGCGGGATTTATCGACTTCATGCAATCTCCCCCCTTTCATTATGTACTGTATGTCACTGTAATCCCGAATGAGCTGTTTATCATGTGTAGAAAAAATCACCGTAGTCCCTCGCTTTCGGACAGCGTCCCGCAAAGCCTCCATGATGGATACTGTATTTGAGCGGTCCTGGGCATAAGTAGGTTCATCACAGATAAGCAGGTCACAGTCATATGCCAGCAGTGCTGCCACACCCAGACGGCGCTGCTGACCCTGGCTCAGCTTATAAGGAGAGACCCTGCGATACTTCCAGAGACAGATTTCACGCAATATCTGCTCTGTTTCCTGATCAGGATTTGATCCATGTATTCTGTGCTTCAGGCTTAAAAAGACTTCGTCATATACAGTATCTCCCACAAACTGATCCTGGGGATTTTGAACCACAAAACCAATCTTTGATCTACTCCCCAAAAAACTTCTTTTCAGCGGCTGCCCCCGGTAGCGGATACTTCCTTTATATCGGACAAGACCTCTTAAAGCTTCAAACAGAGATGTCTTTCCGGAACCGCTTGCACCTGTGACTGCATACATATGCCCCGGGTAAAAATCAGCATCAATTCCTTTTAAAACTGATTTATCCTCATAGCTGACAGAAAGACCCTGAAGTTCAAGAATCGGCTCATTGCAGATATCTTCCGGGGATTTGCCCGGATGTTCTTTCTGATATGCATGTCCCGGAACATGTACATCCCACTTTTCCAGAACTGCAAGTTCCCCCTGTGGACGGATTCCATCTGCCGCCAGTGCACCAGTCTCATCCATAACCTTAATTTCCTCTGCGATGCATAACCAGTTTTCCAGACGATGATCGACAGCAAGAATTCCGGTTCCCATTTTTTTATGCATCAGAGCCAGCTTTTTCACAATTACCCCGGCAGAGTCATCATCCAGGTTTGCAAAGGGCTCATCAAGCAGAATCCATTCCGGTGAAAGGAGAACCATACATGCCAGCATGGCCAACTGCTTTTCTCCTCCGGAAAGTGAGATGAGCCTTCTCTTCTTCAAGTGCCCGATATTGCAGAAATCTAAAGCAGCATCCATAGACGCATCCATAGCATCCCGTGAAACATGTATGTTCTCCAGACAAAAGGCTAGTTCATTCTCCACTGTGTCCATGCAAAACTGCAGGGATGGATTCTGAAACATCATCCCCACCTTTCCGCACCGTACAGCAGGGGAAAGTAAGGCCAGATTGCCGTCATTCACGGATATACTTCCGCTGCGGAGCGTTCCCGCATTTTCCGGATAAATCCCGGCTGCCAGATACAGCAAAGTGCTCTTTCCGCATCCGGACCCTCCAGTCAGAAGTGTAATTTCAGACGAATCAAACTGCACATTCATCTCCTTTAGAATCTCGCGTCTGCCATATCCAAAGGTCACATTTTCGAAAATAATTTTTCCCATGTTCTACATTCCCTGCGGGAGATACTCATTGGTATACTCAGTATCACGCCTCCGGTCATAATAACCATTTGCAACGAGCCAGTCGGCCATACGTTCCCACCTCTCCGCTCTCATATACCCCCAACGGCCGGTTTCATCCAGGAAAAGTCCTGACAAGTGCTCCTGGCTGCGTATAAGCAGCGAATCTGAAACCTCCGGAAGCTTCTCCCGGACAGACAGCACCGATTCTTTCGGATTTTGTGCTGCTTCGATATAGCCCATGGTGAGGGCTGCCAGAAATGCCCGGGCTTCCTCCGGTCTTTTCTGCAAAAATTCCCTGTTCGCAGCAATACTCGGGGCACAAAAATCAAAAAGCGGATGGAAATCGGCCAGAGAAATATAGTTAATTTCCTTTCCTGCCTCCAGAAGCTCCTGGTTTTCCCAATTTTCATATACCCAGGTTGCATCCGCCGCTGTGCCTAAAGTGGATACAATATCTCCCACATCCATAGGCACCAGTTTTACCTTGGAATAATCACCGCCGTCAAGACGCATGGCCTCTCCGATTACTCCGTGGAACCAACGGGGTTCCCAATGTGTCAGCCTTTTTCCCTCCAGTTTTTTCGGTGAGGTGATGCCGCTTTCTTTCAGCGAAACAATACCCGAATCGCAGCGCTGTGTAAGCGTTGCGATTGCTGTGAGCGGAACACCCTCCGCAATCTTTTCCAGTATGGATATCTGGGGTCCAACCACGATATCTGCCCCATGCAGATCCATAATCCCGTGAACATCACCGGAAATATTTACTGTCAAGTCCGCTTCTTTAAAATACCCTCTTTTCTCTGCCAAAAGAAAGCCTGTGTGATTCGTATTCGGAAACCAATCCAATATAACATTTATCTGACCCATCACATTTCCTCCTCTTCTTCTATATCCTGCCGGTCCATTCCAAGTCCATAGTTTTTAAGCACTCCTGTACGAGCCAGACCATCACAGGCCGCTTTCGCAATCAAGCCGGAGAATACAATTGAGCTTACAATCCTTACCGCCAGTTTGGCCGCCAGAAGTCCCGGAGCCAGCAGGTAGTTCTGCAGATAAAAAAGCTCATATACGTAGATAAATAAAGCAGCAAAAATACCGCTTAAGGACATGGATAACAAGTTGTATTTTTTATACCGGAAGACTGCAAATCCAAGCTCCGCCCCAAGTCCCTGAATGATTCCGGTCACCAGCAGAACCACTCCGCCGGAATTACCCATGAGTAATTCAATCGCTGATGCAAGCAGCTCGGCGATAAGTGCAACGCCCGGCTTACGTATGATATATGCGGCAACCACAGCTGCCATAAACCATATCCCGTAAATCAGCTCGAAGGCAAATGTCGAAAGACCGGAAGGTGTCAGCAGTGTCGACAAAACCAGACCGACATCGAATACAGCCAGGTAAACCGCCGCAAAAAGAACACCGAGAATTGACAGCAGGATAACATCCCGCAGTTTCCATTTTTTCAATTGATTCATACGCATAAAAATCCTCCTCTTTAAGTAAAGTGTCCACCTGTTGTTTCTTTTGCAGACAAAGAGGCTAAAGGTAGTCTAATGAATGCGCGGAACTGAAAAAAGCTGCTCAGTTCGCGCTGAGCAGCCTAAATAGACATCCGTCACTCCCTGCGCTGGCATTATCCAACAGGTTCAAAGGGTCATAGGCGCATCAGCCTAACTCTCAGCCGGATCAGCTCCAGCTCCCCTAAATCAATAATTTATAATGCGCAATAATCGTACCATAGTTTTTTTATAAGCGCAATAATTTATTCGGATTTAAATTGTTCTTTTAATGCTTCCAGATTATCAACCGGAGAATTGCAGGCACCGTTCTTGCATAGATAATATACGGTTTTATCGTCAGGAACCGGATAGTCCCGGATAAAAGGAGCTGCCTGAATAAGCTTGTCCATATTCTCTTTGTTTATTAACAACACGGTTAAATCCGGATGGGAATTCTCGCAAAGGAAAAACGTCAGTTCTTCCGGAGCACGTTTTTCCGCGGTTGCACAAATCAGTTCCCGTGAGGGATAGAGTGCTTTTGCCACAGCAATTAACCCCATGCTGTGTCCCGAAGGATACCCTCGACTCTCTCCGGTAAGAAAACAGATTTGCCGATAACTTCTATCCTGCCACTTTACCTCTCCGGTTAATTTTGAGAGTTCTTCCAACACGGCCGCCGCAACGGAATTACCGGAAGGAAGTGCCCCGTCATAGGTCTCCTTCGGCCGGCTGATCAGTTGTTCCCCTTCCCGGGAATAAAGAAAAAATCCTCCTGAATTCTCATCCCAGAATAAATCCCACATTTGGGCGGCAATCTCTGCTGCCTCCTGCAGGTAGTCAGCCTGTAACGTTGCGCGGTATAAGGCAAGCAAAGCATATGCATAGAATGCGTAGTCATCCAGCTGACCATCGTGAGCAGCTTCCCCTTGACGCCAACGAAGCATAAGTCTGCCGTTTTTCCCAATCAGGGCATTCTTGATAAACTGCTGTGCCCTGACTGCCGCCTGCAGACAGGCAGGCTCATTCAGCATCCAGCCCGCTTTTGCCATCGCTGCAATCATAAGAGAATTCCAGGAAGTGAGAATTTTATCATCCTTGTGTAACCTCGTACGCTCTAAGCGGTAATCATAAAGTTTCTGACAGAGGGATTCAATATCTTCGGGCATTTTTTCATAGTCAGGGTTATTCAATAAATTTAAAATATTTTTACCTTCAAAATTACCCTGTTGTGTCACCCCAAGCCAGTTGCTGATCAAGGAGCCCTTCTGTTTGCCCAGTACCGCATCTATCTCCTGGCGGGTGAACAGATAATACTTCCCTTCTATGCCATCACTGTCTGCATCTTGTCCACAGTAGAATCCTCCCTGACTGTCGGTAAGTTCCCGCAGAACATAACGGAGTGTCTGCTTTGCTACTGCTGCATAAAAGGGATCCTGTGTTATATGAAAAGCTTCTGTATATGCACTTACCAGTAAAGCATTGTCATAGAGCATTTTTTCAAAATGCGGTACCAGCCATCTCTTATCCGTAGAATAGCGGGAAAAACCGCCTCCCAGATGATCGAAAATCCCACCACGGTACATCTGCCGAAGCGTATGCTCTGCTATATGAAGTGCGTCCGAATCCTTTTCATACGATGCATACTGCAATAAGAATATTATATTATGTGGAATTGGAAATTTCGGTTCATTCCCAAAGCCACCCCACCGCTCATCAAAGGTGTCTTTTAAATCTTGAACAGCATGATAAATCAACGCTTTATCCGGATTCACCGGCGGCATCTGTGAATTACTGCCGGAAGCCTGTAGAAAAGCAGTAATCTCTTCTCCTGCCGATATCATCTTTTCGCGGTTTAACCTCCACTGCTGTCTTACGCTATCCAGTAATTCCATAAGACCCGGTCTTCCATAAACAGACTTTTTAGGAAGATAAGTTCCGGTCCAAAATGGTTTTTGATCTGCTGTCATTAGAATTGTAAGGGGCCATCCGCCAGCGCCTGTCAGCGCCTGACAGGCTGCCATATAGACCGCGTCAATATCGGGTCGCTCTTCACGGTCAACCTTAATGGAAATAAATTCCCGGTTCAGCAATTGCGCCACTTCGGCATCTTCAAAGGATTCGTGTGCCATAACATGACACCAGTGACAAGTGCTGTAACCAATGCTTAAAAATATTGGTTTATCTTCTTTTTCTGCCTGTGCAAATGCTTCTGTTCCCCATGGATACCAATCTACGGGGTTGGAAGCGTGCTGCAGCAAATAAGGGGATTTCTCTTTCTTCAAACGATTCATTATAATCTCAGCCATCCAATTTTATGATTATTTACTATCTTCAAACCATTGAATGATATCATCCGATTCATAGAGCGGTTTCTTATCTATCAACAACATGGGAACCTGATCCATCCCTCCGAACTTCATCAGTTCGTCCTGATTCTTTGGATCCGCATCAACGTCCAGCAATTTTACGCCATCGATATCGTTTGCCTCCATGTATCTGAGAACTTTCCTGCAATACGGGCATGCATCCATATAATATAATTTTAATTCCTGCATAGTGGTTCCTCCTCTTCTTTTGTAGTAAGTATACCCTTTTTTATAATATAACATACTCTATGTAGTTTTTCCATAGATTCTATACAAATTAAGTGTATTATAAACCATCTGGATATTGACAAATATTCAATCAACTTATAAAAATCCACACTCAAATCTGTAATTGACGTAAAAAAATATTGATGATACAATTATTATAATTACAAATAATAACTATTTCATAAAGGAGGATGAATCATATGCCGGCTTTTGCAAATCCCTTTCAGGGGAATGTTGACCGCAAAATGAACAAAGAGGAATTAATTCAGGCAATTCGTCTGGATATAGCAGGTGAGCTGGAAGCCATCTATCTGTACGATGCACATGTACAGGCGACAGACATCGAGGCAGCAAAAAAAGTCCTCGCGGATATCCGTGGCGAAGAAAAGGCACATGTTGGTGAACTCATGACACTGCTTAGAACCCTTGATCCCCAGGAGGCTGATTTTTTTGCATCTGGTGAAGAGGAGGTCCGGGAGATGCTGGAGGACTTAGGGATCACTGCCCGGACAGATGAGCAGTCTTCCGATGACACCCCTTCTGCCGAAACAGTAGGAAGCCTGATTGAATAAACCTGGTATTGAAAACGCACAAAGGAGGTTTCACATATGAGTTATTTATCCAGAGAATCCTCCCCTCTTTCTGAGGGGCTTTGGGAAGAAATTGACGCTGCAGTAATAAAGACAGCACGAAGAACATTAGTTGGAAGACGTTTTCTGCATGTTTTCGGTCCGCTTGGCGTGGGTGTGGAAACAATCGCAGTGGATGACATTGATGAAGTTCAGGAAGTGGAACACGACGGTGTCATTACAACGAGCGGCAGAAAATTCGCAGAGATTCCACTTATTTTTGAGGATTTTACTTTACTTGCCAGAGATCTTGAGAGCGTCAGAAAATCCGGTTTTCCTGTTGACTTATCCAAGACTTTGATGGCCGCCGAAGCATGTGCTCTCAAAGAAGACGAGCTGATTTTCTGGGGTAACAAAGAGCTCGGATACGACGGTATGCTGACAACTTCAGGCACGCAAAAAATAGATAAAAAAGATTGGAGTACCGGCGAGAATGCTTTTACTGACATCGCAGCCGGACTTACCGCTTTGGCTGAAAAAGGCATCTACGGAACCAATTCCCTGATACTGAGTCTGGATCTCTATATGCAGCTGCAAAGGTTACAGCCCGGAACCGGACTGCTGGAAATCGACCGGATATCCAAGATGCTGAACGGACATGTCTATCCTGCACGTGCTTTAGGGTCCGACAAGGCTATACTGGCAGCATCTGATGAGATAAATATGGATCTTGTAGTCGGACAGGATATGGCTGCGGCTTACCTGGAGCAAAAAGATTTGAATCACAGCTTCCGCATCCTGGAAACTGTACTTCCGCGCTTTAAGAGAAAACAAGCGATTGTCGTTTTTGATTAACTGTATATGCTAAAAGCCTGCAGGTTATCGAGCCTGCAGGCTTTTTCTATTTTGCATGGAGCATACGGGATTCGAACCCGTGACCTCCACACTGCCAGTGTGGCGCGCTCCCAGCTGCGCCAATGCCCCATGAAATTTATTCTATCATAAATTATAAAAATTGCAAGAAAAATTTTCGAGCATATACTAAATAGAAGTATATGAAAAGTTGAGAGAAAACATGAGTTACAGCAGCCGTCTGGACCGCGCATTTCAAAATGCTCCTCACCTTGAATTGAATGATGATTCCAGGTTTGTTCTTATCAGTGACTGCCACAGAGGCATGGGAACTTCCAATGATAATTTTCTAAAAAATCAAAACTCCTATTTTGCTGCTATTCAGCATTATTATACTCTGGGCTACACTTACATTGAATTGGGAGATGGTGATGAGTTATGGGAAAATCGTTCACTTAGCCAGATTGTCGATCTGCACAGCGATGTGTTCTGGCTCCTCTCAAGATACTATAAAGAAAACAGATTATATCTGTTATATGGAAACCATGATATGGTAAAGCGATCGCTGTCCTACGTATCAAAAAACCTTGCCGAATATCACTGCAACAGTCTTCGGGAATGCATTTCGCTTTTCCCGGGAATTCGAATCCATGAAGCACTTATACTAAAAGACCGCTCCAAAGATATCTATCTGACCCATGGCCATCAGGCAGATATTATAAACAGTACCTTTTGGAAAATATCCCGTTTTCTGGTCCGTTATCTCTGGAAGCCGGCTGAACGCTTCGGTGTTCTGGATCCCACCAGCGCCGCAAAGAATTACACACATAAAAAAAAGACAGAGGAGCATCTTACGCAATGGGCTTGTGACCATCAGCAAATCCTGGTTACCGGCCATACGCACAGACCTATGATTGGATCGCCCGATTCCCCGTATTTTAATACCGGAAGCTGCGTCCATCCACACTGTATCACATGCATTGAACTGGAAAGCCGATGTATGACACTGGTAAAATGGACCACCGCTACCAGGGAAGATATGACTCTTTATATAACAAGAGAAATCCTTGCAGGTCCTGTATGCATCGATGACTACCACCTTGAAAAATAATCTTTCTGTAAGAAATTGTATATTTTCTTTATATCTGCATATTCTACTGTCGAGGTGATCATATGGCAGCATCCTATATATCCCCGGCCGTACGGGATAAATTCGAAACTTTGTCGGTCAATTTAAAAAACTGTATACTCGAGCGCAATGTGCATATTGAAACTATTTATGATTTAATACGCGTATTGGAGGATATCGTTGCAGAAGGGGAATCGGAATAATCCGATTCCTCTTTTTAGGTAAATAAAGCAAAAAAGACCCAACAAGTACTGGATCTCTCATGAAAGCTGATGACGGGACTCGGACCCGTGACCTCCTCACTACCAATGAGGTGCGCTACCACCTGTGCCACATCAGCCTGATATGAAGCAGATTTTCCTATCCGCTACAAGTAAAGATTCTACCAAATCCCGCAGGAAATGTCAAGACATTTTTCAGCCTTTTTTCACAGTTCTGCTGCCTGCGGTTCCAAGGGTTTCCCTGACCTTTTTTCTTATTCTCTGAAGGGCGTTGTCTATGGACTTCGGAGTTTTATGCAGTTTCTCTCCTATGCTGATATAATCGTATCCTCCCAGATACATCCCCAGAACCTGCATCTCAAAGTTACTTAGTGTGGCTTTGATTTTACTGTTAAGATGGTCGCTGCGCTCCTGTTCCAGAAAAATCTTTTCAGGACTCTCTTCTGTAATCAGATTCCATGCCGCACTTTCTTCCAGTTCATTTAAAGACAGTGAATTATTCAATGGCTGATGTTTCTGTCTCAGGGAAGTTGTTACGGCCTTATACATCTGGTTTGTGATGCATGAGCTGGCAAATGTATAAAAAGCAGCATCTTTACCGGGCAGATATTCCTGAACAGCCTTAAAAAGCCCCAGCATTCCTTCCTGAAGCAAATCCTCCTGATCACCGCCGGCCAGGTAAAGAGCACGGGCTTTCTTGCGAACCAGGTTTTTATACTTATCCACAAGAAAATCGGCTATCTCCTGTTCTCCATTTCTCAATTTTTCTATGAGCTGTTCATCCGTGAACTCATGGTAATTTTTCATATTATCCTCGCTGTCTGACAATCTCATAAGCAAGTATTCCGGCTGCCACCGATGCATTTAAAGAATCGATATCACCTTTCGTGGGGATGGAGGCAGTCAGGTCACACTTTTCTCTGACCAGACGGCTGACTCCTCCGCCTTCATTACCGATTACAAGTCCGATAGGTCCTTTCAGATCCAGATCATACATCCTGGTTCCTTCCATATCGGCACATACAAACCACAGGCCTTCCTTCTTCAGTTGTTCGATGACAATCCCTAAATTCGTCACCTTAGCCACAGGTGTGTAATTAATTGCTCCTGCCGAAGTTTTAGCCACTGTGGCCGTCAGCCCCACGGCTCTGTGCTTTGGTATAATAATACCGTGTGCACCCGCCAGATTGGCGGTTCTTAAGATTGCCCCCAGATTATGAGGATCCTCAATTCCATCCAGCAGTAGGATAAAAGGCGGTTCTCCCTTCTCTGCTGCTCTTTGCAGGATATCCTCCACTGTGGCATACGTATAGGATGCAGCCAGAGCAATCACCCCCTGATGATTCCCTGTTTCCGAAATCTGATTCAATCTCTCCTTCGAGACATAACTTATGATAACATCGTGCTTTTTTGACTCTCTTAATATCGACTGAATCGGACCATCATGGCTTCCCATCAATATAAAAATCTTGTCAATACTTCTGCCTGAGCGAAGAGCCTCCAGCACCGCATTTCTTCCCTCAATTTTATTCTCATTCTGACTCTCTTGTCTGGCGTTCTCCATCTTTTTCCTCTTCTCCAGGTTCCAAACCCAGTTTTATCAAATCAATTATACGGTGATACTCGCCCTTAAGGTATAGGTAGCCCATGACCGCTTCAAAACCGGTTGCTCTCCGATAATCGGTTATACTTGCATTCTTGGCGCTGGTAAAAGACTTGGCATTGCGTCCTCTTTTATATACCTGCAATTCTTCCGTGGTAAAATGCTGCTCCAGAATTCCAATCATCTGCGACTGCTTCCCGGCTTTCACCAGATCGCTTGCTCTTCTATGCAGCTTGTTTACCTGTGTATTTCCTTTATCCACCAGAAGGGTCCGGATAAGCAAGTCATAGATTGCATCTCCAATATAAGCTAATGTAAGCGGCGAATAGGTTTTGATATCCACATCCTTCTGGTGAAACTGCTCCTTCAGATATGTGATCAGGCTCTCTTCCATTTTACTCCCTCACGGGTATCTTCCAGGATAATCCCCTTCGCCAGTAATTCATCACGAATTTCATCCGCCAGAGCAAAGTCCCTCGCCTTTCTGGCTGCCTGGCGCTCAGCGATTTTTTCTTCAATTTCGCGATCCAATATCTCAGTTTTCCTATCCACCAGCAATCCCAGAATATCCGATAAAGCTGTGATTTCTTCTTTTACTGTGCCGGCAAATGCTCTGGAACTCTCCGCATGAACCCCTGTATTAGAAAACTTCACAAGCTCAAAGATAGCGGAGATTGCATCTGCGGTATTTAAATCATCCTCCATCGCTTTTTCAAATTTAGAACGAAATTCTCCCATTTCACGAAGTTTCTCTTGCTCTTTATCCGTCAGCTCACCCGAAGCAGCGTTCTCTGCTACATGTTTGCAGTTATCCACTGCTGTTATGATACGCTCCAGAGCATTTTTTGAGGATTCCATAATTGTTTCACTGAAGTTCAGCGGACTTCTGTAATGTGCGGACAGCATGAAGAAACGTAAGACCTGAAGATCATATTTCTCACCGATTTCACGAACTGTAAAGAAATTTCCCAGCGATTTACTCATCTTTCTGCTGTCAATGTTCAAAAATGCATTATGAAGCCAGTACCGTGCAAACGGTTTTCCATTACAACACTCGCTTTGTGCAATTTCATTTTCATGATGAGGAAAAATAAGATCCTCACCGCCTGCATGTATATCTATCTCCTCACCCAGATACTTCTTAGACATCTCCGAACACTCGATATGCCACCCTGGACGGCCCTCACTCCACGGAGACTCCCATGCAGGTTCTCCCTCCTTCTTTGGCTTCCACAGCACAAAATCCAGTGGGTCTTCCTTCTGCTCTTCTCCCGACACCAGAAGAGAACGTCCTCCGGAACGCAGATCATCCAGGTTTTTATGCGAAAGTTTTCCGTATTCATCGAACTTTCTGGTGCGGAAATATACAGTCCCATCCACATCATATGCAAATCCCTTATCAATCAGCGTTTGAATCATATTTATCATACCGGGAATTTCCTGGGTTGCCAGTGGATGTGTTGTGGCTGGTCTGACGTTCATATCAGCCATATCCTTCTTGCATTCGGCGATATAGCGCTGCGACACCTCTTCTGCCGTCACCCCTTCTTCAATTGCCTTTGCAATAATCTTATCATCCACATCTGTAAAATTGGAGACAAAGTTCACCTTATAACCTTTGTACTCCATATAACGGCGTAACGCATCAAATACAATCATAGGCCGTGCATTACCTATATGAATGAGATTATACACGGTAGGCCCACACACATACATGGAGACTTTACCTTCCTTTAAAGGTATAAACGCTTCTTTTTTCTTAGTCAACGTATTATAAAATTTCATACTTTTCTCCTATTTCTCTATTTCGCGATCCGCAATTGTTCTCAATCGCCTTTCGAGTTCCAATACACGATTCGTAAGTTCTGTATTCTCACGCTGCAATACCTTGATATCATCCAGCATCGGATCCGGAAGATGTACCTGATCCATGGTCTCTCTCGGGACCTTGATATTCTCTCTTTTTACCACCCGGCCCGGTACACCAACCACCGTGCAGTTCGGAGGAACCTCTTCCAATACCACACTTCCTGCACCAATCTTGGAGTTTTCTCCTACGGTAAAAGAACCCAGCAATTTTGCTCCTGCACTGACCATCACATTGTCTTCTATCGTAGGATGGCGTTTTCCGGTCTCCTTCCCGGTTCCCCCGAGCGTAACTCCCTGATACAGGGTCACATTATCACCGATAATTGCAGTTTCACCAATAACGACCCCTGCACCATGATCGATAAAAAGTCCCTTTCCAATCGTCGCACCCGGATGAATCTCGATACCGGTTTTTCTGGTTGCCCGTTGGGAAATCCACCTGGCTCTGAAATAATGACCCTTCAAATACTGCTTATGGGCTCTTCGATACTTCAGCATAACACGGAAACTGGGATATAGCAATACCTCCCAGGGCGATTTAATAGCCGGATCCCTTTCTTGAATGACAGCAAATTCTTCCTTTATATGTGCTATAAACCCCATAACCAAATCCTCCTATGATTTCCACATTTATGGATAAAAAAAGAACCCCGTCAAATAAAGACGAAATTCTCCGCGGTTCCACTTTACTTTCAAAATTCAATTACAGAAGTGCCTTACATGTTTTCCGCAGGCACTCATTGTTGAATTCTGCTCTTAAGCCTGTAACGTCCGCCATACGTATCGGGCTACTTTATGACACAGTACACGTATGTATCGCATTCACCCAATCAGTTCCCGGAGGCACTTCACAGACACCGTAATCAGACCGCTCGCAGCCAGTGACGGTCACTCTCTGATAAATCCGGTTCATCTGCTACTCTTTCCGTTCTCTACTTTTATACTCTATATTTAGATACAACGAAATTCACATCTCTCTTTTGCCATCTATTTTATAGTTTATGCAAGAATAAAGGATTTGTCAATCATAAACTGATAGCAGTGTCAAAAAGTCTGCAAAAGGAACTGCCGATTGGCAGCTCCTTTTGCATCAGGGAGACAAAGGTCTTATTTGCCCATACTTCTTTGAATTGCCTTTGTGATTTCCATGATCGGAATAATTACGATAGCCAGGCCCATAGCAATCAGATATTCATGAAAGTCAATCGGCTGGAATGAAAATGCATTCGCCAGGAATGGAACCTCAATAACTGCTGTTGTCAGGACGAATGAAAGCAGCATCGCACCCCAAAGCCATTTGTTATGACTTTTCATCGTGAAGATGGAACCTCTTCTGGAACGCATATTAAAGGAATGGAAGATTTCAATCATGGACAGTGTCAAAAACGCCATGGTCATACCATCCGCACTCTCCGCAATTTCAAACACACCTGATTCCACATAATGTCCTATAAAATAAGAAGTCAGTGTCAGTATCGTTACCAATACACCCTGGAATGCGATGTCAAATCCCATTCCACCTGCAAAGATACCATCCCGGGAATTTCTTGGCTCCCTCTTCATGATATCATTTTCACCTTTTTCCATCCCCAGAGCCAATGCAGGGAAACAGTCCGTAATCAGATTAATCCACAACAGATGTACCGGTTTTAAAATTACAAAGCCCAACAGCGTTGCGAAGAACACGGACAGTACTTCCGCCATATTGGAGGCAAGAAGGAACTGAATGGCTTTTCTGATATTGTCATAGATTCTGCGGCCTTCCTCTACTGCTGATACGATGGTTGCAAAATTGTCATCCGCTAATACCATATCTGCCACATTCTTTGTAACATCTGTTCCGGTGATACCCATACCTACACCGATATCAGCGCTCTTAATGGAGGGCGCATCGTTAACACCATCGCCGGTCATTGCCACGATCATACCCTTTTTCTTCCATCCCTTGACAATCCGAACCTTATGCTCCGGCTGTACACGGGCATATACGGAATACTGCTCAATTTTCGTGTCAAGGTCTTCATCACTGATATCATCCAACTGTGCACCTGTGATTGCCTGATCTGCATTTTCAATGATTCCCAGCTCTCTTGCAATGGCAACAGCCGTATCTTTGTGGTCACCGGTAATCATAATCGGGCGTATACCTGCCTCCCGGCATTCCTGTACTGCATCCTTTACCTCCGGACGGACAGGATCGATCATACCAGACAGACCCAGAAATACAAGATCCTGCTCCAGATCTTCCGGCTCAGCAGTCTCAGGTATATCTTCCCATGTACGTTGTGCACCGCACAATACGCGCAGCGCCTGGTTCGCCATGTCTTTATTCTGACGTACAATCTCTTCCCTGGTCGCCTCGTCAAGCTCTGCTTCCCTGCCATCCTTCCAGATTTTTGTACAGAGCTTTAAAACAACATCCGGAGCACCCTTCGTGAACTGTACAATCCCTCCATCATCAGTCCGATGTATCGTAGACATCATCTTTCTCATAGAATCAAAGGGAGCCTCGCCCACTCGCGGATACTTCTCTTTTAAATCATATTTAGGCATTCCAAGCTTATTCGCATCATTGACAAGCGCACATTCTGTAGGTTCTCCCACAGCAAATCCGTCTTCCCCAAGTTCAGCATCTGAACATAGTGCCATAGCCATAGCCAGCCTGTTATCATCTTCGCCGGCATGCTTAACGACCGTCATCTTATTCTGCGTTAATGTACCAGTCTTATCCGAACAGATAATTTGCGTACACCCCAGTGTCTCCACCGCCGTAAGTTTACGAATCACCGCATTCTTTGCGGACATCTTCGTAACACCCATGGATAATACGATAGTAACAACCGCTGCCAGACCTTCCGGGATAGCGGCTACCGCCAGTGAAACTGCAACCATAAACGTATCAAGAACTATCTCTCCGTTAATTCCTCCGCCTGTCACAGCGGCACGAATCAGACTTACTGCAAAGATCACCACACAGATTACCAGTACCAGAACACTCAAAATCTTACTGAGCTGATTCAACTTAATCTGAAGCGGGGTCTCATCATCGATTGCATTTGAAAGAGCATCCGCAATTTTACCCATCTCAGTATCCATGCCGGTTCCTGTTACGACAGCCTTACCGCGGCCATAAACAACCGTACTGCCCATATAGCACATATTCTTTCTGTCACCCAGAGGAATGTCCTTACTGCCATCCAGATTCAGAAGCTTACAGATTTTATTAACGGGTACGGATTCACCGGTAAGTGCTGCTTCCTCAATTTTCATGCTGGCACTCTCTATGATTCTGGCATCTGCCGGCACAGCATCTCCGGCCTCCAGTACGATAATATCGCCCGGCACAAGATCCTCGCTCCTGATCTCGATTTGTTTTCCATCGCGAATTACCTTAGATGTCGCGGCAGCAATTTCTTGAAGAGCTTCAATAGCTTTTTCCGCCTTGCTCTCCTGCACAACGCCCAGAACTGCATTGATAATAACCACAGCCATGATAATAATCACTTCAGCAAAAGATTCACCTTCTATAACAGCTGTAATGCCCGAAATGACAGCTGCCACAATCAGGATAATGATCATCGGATCTGCCAGTTGTTCAAGAAAACGTTGAATGATGGAAATTTTCTTCCCCTCTTTCAGTTTATTCTTCCCATACTGTTCCAGCCTTTTTTCAGCTTCCCGGGCAGTAATCCCTTCTGCTGATGTCTTTTGTTCCTGCAGCACTTCATCCACACTGGTTAAGTACTCTTTCATAGTGACCTCCTTTAATTGTACTTTCATCTTCAATTAACCTTATATATCGAATGGCCCCGGCTAAATAGTAAAAAAGAGACTTATCCGTTTACACAGATAAGTCTCGTCATTTCATCAAAAGCCAGGAATCTAATTCCGAGTGTTGACTTTTTCACGGTTAATCGTCGACTACTCCCTTACCCGGATATTGTAACATATCTCTGCCATGCCCGTCAATTTGTTTTACTGTAAAATCTAATCTTTGCGCATACAACATCCGCCACATCCCTGACTGGATTCCATCCGGTCATCTGACAGGGCATCCAGCGCCGGGATGATGGAACACACAGCATGTGCCGATATTCCTTCCAGCAATCCGGTAAATCCCAGACCTTCCTCTGTAGTGGCTTTGAAATTCACCTGATTTTCCTGAAGATGAAGAACATCTGCAACATTTTTAATCATCTTCTCTATATAGGGCTGTAATTTGGGTTTCTGGGCAACAATTGTCGCGTCAATATTCTCAATCAGATACATGTGCTCTTCCAACAGCTCTCCGACTTTTTCAAGCAGTTTCATACTGGATATCCCCTCGTATGCAGGATCCGTATCCGGAAAGTGAAATCCTATATCCCGGAGAGCAGCTGCTCCCAGCAGTGCATCCATCACCGCATGTGTCAGTACATCTGCATCAGAGTGTCCCATAAGTCCTTTTTCAAACGGAATTTCGACTCCACCCAGAATCAACTTTCGATCCACGGCCAGCTTGTGTACATCGTATCCCATTCCAACTCTCATATACTACTCCTTACTCTATATCCAGCATCTTTGAGATGCGGTTAAAACTCAAACGGTTCCTTACATAGGGTGACAAACGAAGTGAAGGCTCAATCAGATCATCGGAAAGTCCGATTTGCTTCATACTGTAACAGCAGTGCCCTTCTTTTAGTATGCGCTGAAGTTCCTCTGCCGGGGGGATTTCATCGATAATATCTGCAATCTGTGGAAGCACGGCTTTTAGTTCGTTAACGTGAATCCCGACCATGGGATCCGGTGTGTTCTCGCGAATTGTGGATTCATACAGTCCCTTTTTTCCAAAGGTGTCCTGAAGCAGACTCTCCTCCAAACCTTCATACGGACGTACGTTACAGCTTCCAGTTCTAATAGCTTCCGCAATTTTAGCATATTTTATGCGTACCTGCATCATGCCCACAGAAACTTTCTCTCCATGCAGTGCATCCAGTGGTTGATTGATTACTTCCATCTCCCAAAGATGGGACATATGGTGCTCGGCACAGGAAGCAGGTCTGGAGTTTCCTGTCATCTGCATGGCAAGTCCGGAAAGCAGCAATGCATACACAAGCTTCTCATAGGACTCCCCATCATTTTCAGCAAAATCTCCGATTGAGGAAACTACCTCTTTCAGTGCTTCATATTCGAGTTCCACGATTTCTCCGCAGATATACTCTCCGGTTACAAGGTGAGCGATTTTCCAATCTGCAAGTGCTATATATTTTCCCAACAAATCTGAAATTCCGGAAGCAGTCAGCCTATATGGCGCTTCTTTGATAATGTTCGTGTCTGCAAAAACATAAATAGGTGCTGTGGCCGGAATAGTCTTTTTCATACCATCCCAGGTCATCGCCGCTACCGTAGATACGAAACCATCCACACTTGCCGCAGTCGGTACTGAAATAAAAGGAATACGTCTTTGATGTGCCACATAACGGCAGAGATCATGTATCGTACCACTTCCGACCGCAAGAATCAGGTCTGTCTCATCCGGCAGATTTTCCTCCAGTATCTCTACTCCACGATTGTTGGCATGAAGATTTTCACTGTCCAGGCAGATATCATCCAGACAAATATCTTCAACATCCTCCAGTCTTTCCTCCACGGCTCCTTTGATATTATCATCCCACACGATAACCGGAGCAATAAACTCCCCGAGTGCCTCTTCCTCCGTCAACATCTGATACAGACGCCTGACAGCATCTTCCTCAATCCAGATTCCACGCACGGAAACCTCGTGGACCTTTCCACATGAACATGGGTTTCTGAACTGCTCTAAATCAATCTGCATAATTACCGCTATTTCCTCCTGACTTGGGCCCTGTGTTCAGGGCATTAATTAAATCCGTATAATTTTTGTACTATCTTATAACTGGTTACTGAAACTTTTCTTCCACTTTTTCCAGGGAGATTCATAACTCCTCCTGTGATTCCGAATCTGATGCTTAAATATGCCAGCGGATCACACTTCTTCAGATATCTCCAGAGTTCCTTTTTCTTTTCCAAGCATGCCTCCGTATCAGCACGGATCAGCATAATAGAAGAAACAGTCATAATGATCCCCAGAGAATGAAGCATGAATTTTCTCTGAGGTCTGTTCAGACTCTTCTGCTTTCCCATATATTCAATCATCTCATAATTCACACGCAGCTGCTGATCCACTCTGCTGACCATGACTTTTTCATTGACCGACTGGTCTGCGCGGCCTATGAAATAACGATAAAAATTCACATCCAGATAATAGAACGTTTTTACAAAGGGGAATGGTATAAACGCAAACAGGTTATCAACATAAAAAGTATGTTCCGGAAGCTTCAGCTCACATTCCCTCAACAGGGTGGTTCGGAAAATCAATGAATGCATCAATACATAGTGGTTAGGAAGCAGCGTATTTACGTCGCTCCATGCAAAAATACGATTTTCCGGAAATTCATGGGGATAACGCATCACGCGCTTTTTACTGGATCCCTCTTTTTCATATACATAGTTGGATATCAGCACATCCAAAGTCTTAGGCCCTCTGGTCACTTCCTCCAGAACACTTAAGATCTTTCGATAAGCTTCTTCATTCACCCAGTCATCACTGTCGACAACCTTAAAAAACAGTCCCGTTGCAGCCGACAGTCCTGTATTTACCGCTCCTCCATGCCCTTTATTCTCCTGGTGGATTGCACGAACGATATTGGGATACCGGGCTGCGTATTCATCTGCAATTTCGGCGGTATTGTCTTTCACAGAACCATCGTCTACAATTAATATCTCCACCTCATCGCCTCCTGTAAGGAGGGAGTCTATGCACTTTCGCATGTACGCAGATGAATTGTAGCACGGTACTGTTATACTTAATAGTTTCATGTCTCATTCCTCATTCTATACTTCTCTATATTTTTCCTGTCCCAGACGCAGGTTCATATATCCGGCATAGGCTCCATAAGCCGCAGGAACAGGATAATTTTTCTCCGCATGTTCTACACCCACAAACATCATCTCTTCTTTTGACGGAGAATCCAGTGCTGACACATGTACTGCATACCCAATCATGCGCCATTCCACATGTGAAAAGATGTGTTTTGACTTCGGAAGCGGCTGTATCCTGAGCGGAGTCAGACCATATGCCTTTACCTGCTCTAACACCTGCTCTTCACTCAGATGACCTTCCAGATTTGGAAATTCATAGAGTCCGGCCAACAGCCCCTTTTGGGGCCTCTTCCGGATGGCGATATGATCTCCATCCAACAGCAGTAAAATCGTATGATCTTCCACTTTTCTGGCTTTAGCCCCGGACTTAACCGGGAAATCCATTACCCTGTCACATGCCTTTGCCTTGCAAAACTCTGCCACGGGACATACCTCGCAGTGTGGCACGCCGCCAGGAACGCAGACAGTGGCTCCCAGTTCCATCAGAGACTGGTTAAATATTCCGGGCTCTTTAAGCGGCATCACCTTTCGCAAATCAGACTCTACCTGATTACGGACAGATTGCTTCATAATATCTCTGTCATCCATCCGGATTCTGGCTATTACCCTTAAAACATTCCCATCCACAGCCGGAACCGGGATTCCATAAGCAATAGATGCGATGGCACCCGCTGTATAATTTCCTATACCCGGCAGGCTTTTCAGTCCCTCGTAAGTATCCGGCAGTATTCCATCAAATTGATTGACTACCTGAATCGCTGCTTTTTGCATATTGCGCACCCTGTTATAGTATCCGAGGCCTTCCCATAACTTCAAGAGTCTGTCCTCAGGGCACTCCGCCAGATTTTCTATTTTGGGAAGTGCTTCTTTAAAGCGCTTGAAAAATGGTTTAACAGCCTCCACTCTGGTCTGCTGAAGCATAATTTCAGATATCCAGATATCATAGGCGTCTCTGTTCTCCCTCCAGGGAAGAATACGCTTGTTCCTATCATACCACATCATGAGTGGTTGTACAATTTTTTCTAGCATTCTTTCTGTCTGCCCTTTCTGCGTACCTACATCTATCTTGCCATAAAACTATGAAAAATGCAAAATAAACATTGAAATTCAGAAGAATTCTTATTACAATAGATTTGTCTTACTCATTTTAGTGGAAAATATTTATTTTCAGATTTGAAAACATAAGGAGAAGAGCCGTGATAGATAGCATTATATTTGATTTGGATGGAACACTCTGGGATTCTACCGATATTGTAGCCGGCGCATGGAACTGCGTCATTGCCGAGGAAACCGACCTTGATTTGAGATTGACCAGCCAGGATTTGAAAAAACTCTTTGGCTGTCTTTTGCCGGATATAGCTGCCGTTATTTTTTCTAAAGAAACAAAAGAACGGCAGCTGGAGCTTATGGATTTATGCTGCCAGGAAGAACACAGGGCACTGCTTAGGAATCCGGGATCTCTTTATAAAAGCCTGGAGGATATGTTAAAAATCCTGTCTGAAGACCATCGCCTTTTTATCGTCAGCAACTGCCAGGCAGGGTACATAGAAGTGTTTTTGAAATCCACAGGCCTTGCACGTTACTTTGAAGGACATCTTTGTCCCGGAGATACAGGAAAAGCCAAAGCCTCCAATATCAGAACCATCGTGGATACTTTTCATCTGAAATCTCCTGTTTATGTAGGTGATACCGCCGGAGACTTCCATGCAGCCGGGGAAGCCGGATTGCCCTTTATCTTCGCTTCCTATGGTTTTGGAAAAGTCGATCATCCCGACGGTATCATCACCTGCCCCATGGAACTGGTGCACTGCATCGATAATTTTTAAAACAGCCGAAATTACAATTTGCTATTTTACCGAACCCGTAATACCTTCGGCAAAGCTTTTCTGCAGACCGAAGAACACAATCGCAGTAGGAATTGTACAAATAAATACGCTCAGCATCAGCATCCCGTAATCCAATGCATATCCGCTTATCAGGTTTGAAACCAACATCGGCATGGTTATGGAGCTCTTGTCCTGCAGGATTACTTTCGGCCACAGATAATTATTCCATGCATTCATGAATGTAATCGTCATGGCTGCCGCATAGGTCGATTTCATCGTAGGCATGAACATACGGAAAAAGATTCCCACTTCACTGAGCCCGTCCATGCGTGCCGCTTCAATAATCTCGTGAGGAAATGACCTTGCACTCTGCCGGAACATCATAATCAGAAAGGGGGTTGAGATGCTTGGCAGCATGAATGCGGCCATAGTATTCACCATGCTTAACTGAGAAAACATCCGGAACAGAGGAATCATGGTGGCGGCAAAGGGAACCATCATGGCCATCAGTAAGATTTCCATAACAAGATCTTTTCCCTTGTCATGATAAATTTCAAACCCGTATCCTGCTATTGAGCATATCAGCAGTGCCAACAGTGTGAGGATCATTGCATTCCGAAATGAATTCCACAGTGCCATACTTAAGTTCTGATTGGCAGTCAGTTTCTTTAAATTTTCCAAGAGATACGTGCCGGGAACTAACTTCCCGGCAATCACATCTGTGCTTTTATTAGTCGCCCCGCACAACATATAGTAAAGCGGAAAGACAGAAAACAGAGATACAATTGTAAGAAATATATACTGGATGGTTTTCTTGCACTTTTTCACCGTTTATCACCTACTTTCATCTGAATCACCGCCAAAACAGCAACCATAACCAGAATAATTATGGACATAGCTGCAGCGTACCCGAATCTGGGGCTCTGCACAAAGGATGTACTGTATATGTAATGCGATAGAGACATCGTAGATTTTCCCGGGCCTCCACTTGTCAGATTCATGGATTCATCAAACAACTGCAGTGTTCCATTGGTAGACATAATGGTGGTCATCAGGATTGTGGGTTTCAACAGCGGTACTGTGATTTTAAAGAAGGACTGTACCGGGCCTGCACCATCAATTCTGGCTGCCTCATACACAGAATATTCGATATTCTGCAGCCCCGCCAGATAGAACACCATATTGTACCCTGTCCATCTCCATATCAGTGCAAGGACGATGATAAGTCTGGCGGTCCATGCATTTGCAAACCAGCCGACCGGGGCTATTCCAAAACCTTTCAGAATCGTATTTACCAAACCATCGTTAGCAAACATGGAGCGAAAGATCATGGAATACGAAACCAGAGAAGTCGCACACGGAAGAAAGATTGCAGTGCGGAATACCCCTTTAAATCTCAAATCCTTATTGTTCAGCATGGATGCCAGTGCCAACGCCAGGACCAGCATCACCGGTACCTGTATAATCAGATAAAAAATTGTGTTAAACAGACATTGTTTAAAAGTAGAATCGCTTAGAATCCTTGTATAGTTTGAAAACCCGCTGAAGCTCAAATTTACCCCCATACCTGATTTCAGAGACAGGATAAATGCCTGAATCATGGGGTAAAAATTCATCCAGCAAATCAGCAGCGTTGCAGGAAGCAGAAATCCCCATCCGGTAAGACTTTTCTTTTTTTCCAGTGTCATACTTTTTTTCCCAGTCTTCATATCTTTTCATCTCCCTTGTCAGCGGATTCATGCATTAGTTACCCATATTGAACTCAACAGCACTTTGGGCTTCCTTCATCTCAGATTCCGGATCCGCGCCCTGCTGTGCAACATTGGACAAGGCAATCCCCACCGCATCGCGGGCATCATAGTAAAATGGTCCTGTATAGTTGGAAGGAGTTTTGGTGGCAAAGTCCACAATCATAGAATATATCTCCTGCCCGCCAAAGAATTCAGACTTTTCCGCATAAGCCTCCGACTTGCCCGCCGGTGCCCATGTTGCGAGTGCTCCCTTGGAAATAATATCATCATAGAACTCTGTGCTTCCTGCAAATGTATTTTTGAAAAAATCAAATACCTTGTCTTTATTTTTACAGTTCGATGTAATGACCCATGAAGAACCGCCATTGTTGGAATAATTGGTGGCATCTGCTACACCGTCCAGCCTGGGCAGATTTGTAATTCCCCAGTTCCCGGACTGATTTTCCTGCGCTATAACGGAGGCCATAATCCAGCAGCCATTAATTGTAGATGCAACAGAACCATTGTTCAAAGATGCAATATACTGATCTCCGTCTGTTACTTCCAGTATGGTCCCGTCTTTTACCATACTGCTGTAAATCTCCATGCATTGCTTCAGAATATCATTCCCCTCAATATTTACACTCCCGTCTTTATTGAACAGGGAGGCACCGCAGGACTGCATCATCATCATGATAATATCCGGCGCACCGGCCTGTACAGTCAAAATAGGCAAACCTGTTTTCTCTTTTATCACCTTTGCTTTTTCCATATAATCTGACCAGGTGATATCCGTGAAATCATCCAGTGTAAATCCGGCCTGCTCCAGAATATCGGTTCTCATACAGTTGATTGCCGCACCATTGTCAAAGGGGATGCCCATATGCCTGCCATCCACTGTAGAATAAGCTGCTTTAGCCTCAGCAAACTGCGAAAAGTCGATACCTGAATCCGTAAGATCTGTAAAGATATCCGGGTAATTTTGCACATATTTCTGAAAGGAGTTATCCTGCATCAAAAAAACATCGGGCAGCAGACTTAAATCTCCGGAAGAAACAATGGTGGTAAGTTTCGTCTCAATGTCAGCTGAGGGCATCTCTGAAATCTCTACATTAAGCCCTTCATAATCTGCGGAATAGAGTTCCGCTGCTTTTTCTATTGCATAAATATTAAAATTAGGATCCCAGCACCAGACCTTCAGCGTATCCTTGTCCCCCGATACGCTTTCAGCCACGGTACTGACTGCTTCTGAATTCGTGCCTGCACCATCTCCCCCGCCGTTTTTTCCTCCGCAGGCCGTCAGAGAGAGGGTCATGGCCGAAACCAACATTACTGCCATAATTTTTCTTTTCACAATATGTTCCTCCTGTTATAAGATTATTACTCATTTGAGTATGTATATTATAACTTACATATTGTTCAAACGCAAGTGGTTTTTTGATAGTTTTAATACATCAGGTGTATGGTTCCTGTGAGCCTCCTGTTAATGTTTTCATACAATGCAAGACGGCTGCTGCAGCCGGTATATTCTCACACCTGACTGCAGCAGCCGTCTGCTTTTTTCTTTATTCTTTCTCCCATCCTGCTTTTTCCGCAAGAATTTTAAATACCTTTCGCTTACCGTTACGAAGTTCATATCCCACAGGGCAGGAAGCACTTTCCTGTATGACTCTTCCCATCTTCCCACCTGCCGGAGCCTGAAGTACTTTTGGATTTTCTTCCAAAACTGTCATTCGGAGTTCCCATTCTCCCTGACGAATCACAACAGATTTTTTTGTATTTAGCACCACCCTTGCTCCCAGATAAGTTGCAAATCTATATTGCCTGCCTTGAAAAAGAACCGTACTGATACAACCTGTAAAACTACTTCCAAGAAAGGGTACATCGGCTACCGCCGCCATTATACATCCGGGTCCCCGATTTTCAAATCCACACTGTGTCCACATATATTCCCTGGGAAAGGAGGAGCCCCTGTCTTTTTCAAGGTATCCACGGCCTCCGTCGAAATAGATTCTTTTCCCATTTAACTGCACGTTACCTTTTAATTTGTGGTAAAGACTAAGCACCTGATGGCTGCACTGCATTCCGGGAATTCGAAAAAAAGGCCCCATGATTTCCTTTTTCGTGGGAATAAAATTTTCAAAGTATATGGTCCCTTTCAGGTGCAGCCCATTTCCCTTTAGATTTAAGTGTATCCCTTTTTGGGTAAACAAATTCTCCCCGATACGAACACTCAGGCTTTTTCCGGATGCCCGAAAATCTTCAGCCGGAAAAAAAAGCGTCCAGGAATCCCGATCCGTAATAACCTGTATAGTCGCACTTCTGTTCCCACTTCCATCTACATGAAAGGCCGGAATCAAAGCTAATGTCTGTTCTTTACTCTCCTGCTTAAAATACCACCCTTCAAAATAGGACCTTTTTTTATACTGCCCATGGAAATATGTTGCCATAGCATGAAACCCTCCTGATTTTCCAGTCTAATATAAGTGACATTAAATACCTTATGATTCAGGTATTTATGATCATATCATGTTCAACTATTGCGAAATTACTCACAAAGCCTGAAAAATCAAGAGAATTTCCCTACTTTTGTTCCAGATTCTCCAAAATAACTGTAAATGGTCCGTCATTGGCAAGAGACACGTTCATCTCTGCGCCGAATTTACCTGTCTGGACCACCGGAACACTTTTTCTTGCCTCCTGTATCATATAGTCGTATAATTTTTCTGCCATGAGGGGGCACCTGCCTCTATGAAACTGGGGCGGTTTCCCTTTTTACAATTGGCATAAAGGGTAAACTGGGAAATCATCAAAAGCCCTCCATGTACATCAGCCAGTGACAGATTGGTTTTTCCCTGTTCATCTTCAAAGATACGAAGGCCAAGTAATTTATTCAGGTAGCGGTCTGCTGTTTCGCGGGTATCCTCCCTGCCTACGCCGATTAACACCAGATAACCTTTTCCTATCTGCCCGATGGTTTCTCCTTTTACCTTAACAGAGGCCTCTGTTACACGCTGTATTACAAGTTTCATCCTCTTCTATATTACCTTCCTTTATGTGTACTTTTATCTATTCCCCGAAGAATTGCCTGCCCCATTCAGACTCTTTAAACCCAGTCAGTACATAATCCTCTCCTACAACCAACGGACGCTTTACAAGCATTCCATCCGTGGAGAGCAGCTGTAATTGTTCTTCTTCGTTCATGTTGGGAAGCTTCTCTTTCAGCTTCATCTCTTTATAGAGCATACCGCTCGTATTGAAAAAACGTTTTAGAGGAAGACCACTCTTTTCGTACCAGCCCTTTAACTCTTCTGCAGAAGGATGCTCCTCCTTTATAGGACGGGTCTCATATTCAATTTCATGGGCATCCATCCAGTCAAGTGCCTTCCGGCAAGTACTGCATTTACTGTAACATAAAACAATTGGTTTCATTTAACTACCTCATTTCTTAACAGAAAGACTATTCCCGTCTTAAGGCATCAATCGGATTCAGATTCGCCGCCTTGAATGAAGGCAGCAGTCCAAATATGACGCCAATCACGATTGAAAAGATTACAGATGCGATAATGGCCGGGATAGATATTGCCACAGGTGTCTGCGAGACTTTTGAAATCACCTGGGCAAGTATAATTCCCGCAATTATTCCCATCAATCCGCCAATACTGGTAAGTACTGCTGCCTCAGTCAAAAACTGTGACAAAATACGGCGTTTTCTGGCTCCAATGGCTTTTTTTAGTCCTATTTCACTGGTTCGTTCAGTAACAGATACCAGCATGATATTCATAACACCGATGCCCCCTACCAGCAGCGAGATACTTGCCACCCATAGCAGCAGATTATTGGTGCTTGCGCTGAGTTCCTGCAGATTCTTGGCCTTTTCAAGCAAATCCTCTGCCTTATACTTGATATCCCCTTCGGAATCCAACACTGCTTCATTCATGATTTTTGAAGCCTTTTTACCGACGCTGCTCATATCCTCCGTACTCTTGGCCGTCAATACCACACTCTGTGGTTCATCAAATCCGAAGATAATCGGCCAACTGGCATCCGGCATCAGAAGTGTACCCATATTCTCCTGATAATACGTATAATATTCCTCCAGAGAATTAATCACCGGCTGAAATGCTTCCGCCTTTTTTATCAGTCCAACCACTGTAAATGGTTCGCCTCTGATTTCAATGGTTTTCCCAAGTGCTGATTCTCCCTGGAACAGTGCAGTGGCAGCCGTCTCATCCAACAGAACAACTTTCCGGAAATTTTTATAGTCGCTGTCAATAAACGCACGGCCGGCACTGAGTACATATCCGGAAGTATCCAGAAAATTCCGGTCGATACCATAGGCTTTTCCGCTGTCAAGCCTGGAAGCCCCCTGCATTATCCCATCTACGTAAGCCCTGCTGTTGAAAAATGAAACATTTTCTACATTATCCAACTCCTGTATCCGCTCCTTAATGTCATCCGTCAAAGGAATAACTCCGGGAGGTGCACCGTTATCCATCCAATAGTCACCATCTCCCTGTTTCAATGTAATTGATACGTTATTATTACCGGCACCAATCAGATTCTGCTTAATCTGCTCATTAGTTCCTTTAATGGTTGATACAATAGCAATAATCGAAGCAATTCCTATGATAACGCCCAGCATCGTCAGGAAGGAACGCATCTTATGAGACCAGATTCCCTGAAAGGACAGTCTAATATTCTCTAACATGATTTCCCTCCTTAATATCCGTATAACTGATTCATACTGCCTTCTTTTGTTTTGGCGCCTTCTTTTACATTCTTTCCATAGGGGAAAGCAATCCAGTCCTCCTGGCTGATCCCGCCCTTAATCTCATAGGCATCTCCCCAGAAAAGGCGGCCTGTAGTGACCTCCTGGCGTTTCAGGCGGTTATCCTCTCCTCTGATATAAACATATTTAACGCCTTCTTCTTCCCTGATAAATGCTTTGCTTATGGAGATAGTATCCCCGCCTGCCATCATCTCTCCTTCTCCCGCCTGCTGGCTTACACTGACTTCCACATACTCATTATTCTGCAGCTGATCTCCGCCGCTGGCAATATATGCCGTAAATGGATATCCAGATCCATTTGTCCCTGAATAATCATTATAGTTCTCCGCGGGATAAGGTGATATATTCTTTATTGTTGCTTCACAGGTGGTTCCGCTTTGATAAGACATAATGTTTAAGACAGTTCCCTCTTTAATCTCATTCAGCTTCAATTCGCTGATATTCCCTTTTACATACATACCATCTGTGCTGGACAACACAAGGAATGGTGTACCGTCTTTCGGAGGATTCTCAGGGTCACCGACTTTTTTAATAACTCCGTTAAATCCGGCCACAACCTTACCTTCATTTACAGCCTTCTCTGAAGCTTTCAGCTTGATTTCCTGTTCTCTTAAATCCAGCTCCAGTGATTTGATTTCCGCCTCTTTTTCCTTTATTGCCTTTGCCAGCTCGTCCTTGGTATAGGACATATCAGAGGGCAGCGGTGTTGAGAGCGTACCGGATGATTTGCTTTTATCATCCGATGCGGCAGCTGTAAATATAATCGCTCCGGTGCCTTTCATGGTGAGGTTTCCCACACTGAGGGTATTATAAGCCACATTGCCGGCAGCTCCCGCGTATCCCATGGAATTCGCTGATGTTCCGGAAGGTTCGTTTTCTTCAGGGGGCGTTAGTGTTGGTGTTGGTATCGTCGACGTTTGAGCTAAATCCAATACACCTTCCCAGTCTTCCTCGAAGGGCTTCTCAATGGAAGACGCATCCTGCTTCCATGCTTTAAGCAGTTCCCCATCTGCTTTATTTTCCCTTCTTACCTCCAGACGGTAAAAGAAACCGCTCTTCTCTCTGCTTCCCCTGTTCCCATTCTCATCATAGCTGTATCCCATCATGGAATTAATAAAGGAAGCTTTAATCACGGTCTTGTCCTCACACAAAAAGCGAAACGGATTTTTCTTACTTCCCTCTCCTTTGTAAGGCTTTGCTCCGTGCTGCAGGGGATTGTCCGTACCATTGTATAAAACAGCATCTGGTACAGGAGGGGGCGTCGGTATTTCTGTTACAGGTACTTCTTCAGGGGGCATACCTGAATCCCCATCATCAACAACCACAGAGCCTCCATCATCCCCTTCTCCGGAACCTCCATTTTCGGAAACCGGCTTTGTGTTCTTTAATTTTTTCAAGTCATTTTTCGCCGCCTGGATCCTTAAGTCGGCCTGATCCCTGCTCAGCTTCTGCATCTCCAGATTTAAGTTGGTCAATGTCATATCATAGGTAAGCAGGACATCACCCTCTTTGACCGTATCACCTTCCTTTACAGAAACCTGATCCACAGTCTGAACATCCGAGAGATATACATCTTGTGAAGCATCAGAGGTGATGATACCTTCCATCGTGGAATTGTCACCCCAATATCCTCCATTGTTAATATCACTGACAGGTATAACCATGACCTCCGACTCCTGTGAACGTTTCACTCCATATACCACGCCTGCGCCAACCACACAAACACCGGCAACAGAAAGCAGAATTGTCAATACCTTTTTCTTCACCGTCATACTTCGATTACCCCCTCCTGTCTCAGGATGCCATCTTTTATCTCCACTTTCCGTCCTGCGCAGGAAGCAATCTCCGCATCATGAGTGATCATCAAAACGCTGACCCCTTCATCGTTCAGGCTCTGAAAAAGTTCCATCACCTGTTTTCCGGAAGCAGAATCCAGGGCGCCCGTAGGCTCATCAGCCAACAAAATCTTCGGATGATTGACCATGGCTCTGGCAATGGCCACTCTCTGCTTTTGTCCACCGGAAAGCTGCGTGGGCTTAAAGTCCACACGGTCAGCCAATCCGACCCGATCAAGCGCCTCAAACGCCTTCTCTTTTCTCTCCTTTTTCGGAATCCCTGCATAGGTCAGCGGCAGAGCCACGTTCTCGAGAGCCGACTGCCTCGGCAGAAGCTGGAAACTTTGGAAGACAAATCCGATCTTCTGAAGGCGTATATCCGACATATGATTATCCGAACACTTGCCTATATCTTCTCCGTCCAGGATATAGGTTCCGCTGGTTGCCTGATCCAGACATCCCACGATATTCATCAAAGTTGTTTTACCTGAACCGGAGGGTCCCATAATCGCCACATACTCTCCTTCTTCCATCTCAAAGCATACATCTTTCAGAACCGGAACCACCATCTTTCCCTGCATATAATCTTTACATATATCCTTTAGCTCCAGAATCACTTAAGAACCTCCCCTCCTCCGGAAACAACCGCATCTTCACCCTCTGGAATTATCTGTCCATCGTCCATGGTTCCCATATCAGATCCGTCTCCGGCATCTATACCATCCTCCGGTCCGGCAGGATTGCTCTGTCCCATCATGCCATCTTCCCCGATGGCCGTCTGCATTCCTTCTTTTAAATCAGGTTCCGGAAATGTAATTGCATCTTTCTTACCGAGACCTTCTGCAATCTCATACTTCATCATATTTTCATCATATTGTCCCAGGGTTATCTTTCTTTTTTCCAGTTTACCCTTTCCGTTGTCGGCCCACACATATGGTTCGCTGTCCGGATCTCCGATAAAGTATTCATCCAGCCAGATGCCCGCCTTGCTCTCGGAATCCTGTCCATTATCCAGTTCGATATAGACATGCTGCCCCAGCATCAGATTATCACTGTTTTCCAGCGTTACGTAGAATGGATAAGAACTGGTTTGAGACATGGAATCTGTAGAAGCATACATGCCATTATTATTTCCGGCTTCGGCATTTTCTCTGTCGATCTTTGTAATGGTCCCTTTCCAGACTGCGGAATCATCCACACGAGAATGCACAAGAACCGCTGCATTTTCCGACAATCCCCCAATATTCATCTCATTGACTTTTCCCTTTATCCGAAAAGCTCCTGTGGATAATATGGTCATGAAAGAGGTATCCTGCTCGCCATATGGATCCCCGGACGCTGTTCCATTGTTAATGGATTTCACAATACCGGCTATTTCACTGGTCACCGTTGCATTATTAATGTTTTCCTGTAGTTTTCCAATCTCCACTTCTTTGCTCTTGGCTTCATACTCTTTTTGTCTTAACTGAAGCTCTGCCTCTCGTATCTGCAGCTGAAGTGTTGCCTGGCTTTCCTTGGGAGCCGACTTCTTGTCTTTGTTCAGCTGCGCGATATTACTCTTCATACTCTCGATTTCCGTATTAATCCTCTCAGAATCTAATCCGGCCTGTTCTAAATCCGTCTGAAATTTATCCGTATCATATGTAAAAAGTGGTGTTCCCGCCTGTACTTCCTGTCCTTCTTCGACTAGTATGTCCTTCACCGTCTTTTCTGTGTTCTGCTGAACCTTCCAGGTATCCTGCGACTCTACTACTCCGGAAAAGCGATTGAGCAGACCATTTCCGCTGCCCAGGTTCATCAGTTGTTCCACAGTATTTACATAAACCACGTTGTCGCTTTTAGAATCTCCTTTCCTGGTCCAGACAAACAAACCTACACCCCCGATTACCAGTGCTGCTGCCACACATGCACAGGTGATAATAACAGATTTCTTCTTCATATATGCCCGTATCCTCCACATTAAAAATTATACAATGTTATCAATATTTTTATCGTATCATATTTTGCATCGGATGTCCTTAATCTTTCCTTACAATTAACGAAAATCATCCCGTTTACCAAAAAGCACGATTTTTTTGGTAAACGGGACGATTTTTATAGCATAAAATATTGTTTCCCATGTTCTTTATCTTTGTTCATCTGCTGTTTCAACGCTTCCACAGATTCGAACTTCACTTCCGGCCTCTGATAGTGGCATAGCTCCACCTTAGCTACCTCTCCGTAGAGATCCATATCGCAGTCATAGAGATATGTCTCAACTCCTACAAACTTTTCCAGGACTGTTGGCTTTACTCCGATGTTTGTGATTCCGTAAAACTCCCTGCCGGCAATTCTCGTTCTGGAAGCATAGACGCCCCAAGGCGGCAGCAGCTTGTCTTCACCTGGAATCTGATTAATTGTGGGAATACCGATGGTATGTCCCAGATTATGGCCATGAACCACTTCACCTGTAATTGTATAAGGATATCCCAGCAGTTCATTGACCTTTTCCAGATTGCCTTTCATCAGTTCCTCCCGAATGTAGGAGCTGCTGATTTCCCGGCTATCATCCATCACTTTATCCAGAACCTCCAGTGTAAAACCACATTCCATTCCCAGGCGTTCCAGCATTTGGGGCGTACCCTTCCTACCATATCCAAAGTGAAAATCAGGTCCCACCACCAGAGCTTTAACATGGAGCTTTTTAACCAGAATTTCCCTGGCAAAAGCCTCCGCTTCCATATCTCTGATCTCAGGTATAAACGGGCACTCAATCAATGTGTCGATTCCCTGTTTCTGAAGCCGCCTTCTTCTCTCTTCATTTGTAAGCAGCATCTGCGGCTTTCTATAACCGAAACTGACCTGCGGAGACACATCAAAAGTAAAGATGACCGTCTCCAGATCATCCCTCTTCCCGATTTCTAATATACGGTTTATTAACTTCATGTGTCCTCTGTGGACACCGTCAAACTTTCCCAATGTAATTACAGTGGGTTTTTCTGCCTCAAAATCCAGTGTTTTTCTGATATATTTCATAGATTCCTCATCTCAGAAACATTTTCTTTGGTTTATAGATTTCCCGCCCCGCATCATATTCGTAAATCCCTGCAAACTGGTGACTGCTGTCATAGATCCGAAGCTGTTTTTGTAACGTCTCCTGCCGGACTGCCGTAATCTGATCAGCCCTGAGCGGATTTCCATTGTGCACCAGTAAATCAAATGCAGGCTTTACCCAACTCTTTTCCAGGTTTTCAAACATCGCGTCCACCGGAACCAGACAGCTTTCCAGCTTATTCTCCTGCTTTAGCGTTTCTACTTGTTCAAGTTTTAGCGCATGGTCTACGTGAAACCGGCCTACTCCGGTTCTGGTGAGCTGTTCCATAGCGGCACCACAACCCAGCTTTTTACCAATGTCATGGCAAAGGGTCCTGATATAAGTTCCTTTTGAGCAGGTCACATGTAAACTCACAAAGGGTATATCCATCTGGCAGATTGTAATGTCGTAGAATGTTACCGGGCGTGCCGCCCGCTCCACCGTCTTTCCCTCTCTTGCCAGTTCGTACAGCTTTTTTCCGTTAATCTTCAGAGCGGAATACATGGGAGGAATCTGCATCTGTTCTCCGCAGAAACTGTTCACACATGCTGTGATTTCTTCTGCTGTGCACTCTACCGGCCGGGTGTTCAAAACCTGACCGCTCATATCCTGTGTGTCCGTAGTTACCCCAAGACGTAAAACCGCCTGATAGGACTTTTTCTCATCCGTCAGCATGTCACAGAGTTTTGTGGCACTTCCCAGACACACAGGAAGTACACCCACCGCATCCGGGTCAAGTGTACCTGTATGACCGATTTTCTTCTGCTTTAAGATTCCGCGAAGCTTGGCCACCACATCATGCGAGGTAAACCCCGCTTCTTTATAGATATTTAAGACTCCGTTATACATGCGCCTTATACTTCCTCTGTCAATTGTTTTTCTATCTGGCCTGAGATGCTGTTAACCACATCAAAGGCAGTACCGTGCATCGTGCATCCGGCTGCTCTCACATGACCTCCGCCTCCGAACAGTTCCGCAATTTTACTGACATCCACCCGTTCCCTTGACCTCATGCTCACCTTAAATTCCTGCAGATTTTTCTCATACAGGAATAACGCAACTTCCACTCCGGCAGTATTTTTCAGCTGGCTTACAATTCCATCCAGATCTTTGGTAGAAAGACCGTAGAATTCCATCTCTTTGCGGCGTACAATACCTATAATGCACTGACCGTCCAGGAGCATGATGCTCTCCATGAGGGTTCTTCCCATAATCTGATTCTGTGCATAGGACTTCTGATAAAAGCTTCTGTCTACGATTTCCGAAAAAGGAATTCCCTTTTCCATCAGATTGGCAGCCACTCTCATCGTCCACGGTGAAGTACATGAATACTGGAATACCCCTGTATCATGCACAATTCCAGTATACAAAGCTTCAGCACATGCTTCCGAAATCTTTATTTCCTCCATGAGTCCATATAGAACCTCACAGGTGGAACTGGCCTCCGGGAAAATCTGGTTCAGTTCACACAACCCTTTATTGGTAATGTGATGGTCTATTCCCACCGTATGAAGCGCAGATTCATACAGTGGCTTTGCAACACCAACACGATCCATACTGCTCACATCCAGAAGAAACAGCAGGTCATATACCCGGCCGGTTTCGCATTCTGTCTTTACATCCTCAATATTTCTCACAAAATGAAATATCTCTGCCGGTTCTTCCAGATATACGTCTGCCCGGATATCCGGATAGTTATCCTTCAGATACAGGTATAGACCCATGCAGGAACCTACGCAGTCCCCATCGGGGTTCACATGGCCTGCAATTGCCACGGTTGAAATCCCCTCTAATATCTCCGTAAGTTTATTCACTCTTCTCATCTTCCTTTTCAGGTCCATTCTGATTTAAATCATCTATCAGCTTTGACATGGTAACACCATATTCGATGGATTCATCCAGAACAAACTGAATAACCGGTGTATTTCTTAAATTAACATTCTTCGCAAGCAGTTTGCGGATATAACCTTCTGCGCTACGCAGACCAGCCAGTGTATCCGCTTTCGCTTTCTCATCTCCAAGTACACTGATATACGCTTTACAGGTTTTCAGATCCGGAGCAACCTCTGCTGCTGTAACCGAGGTCATCATAGCAATCCTGGGATCTTTGATTTCCATGCGGATAATCTGGCTTAATTCCTTTTGTACTTCACCGTTGATTCTGGTGTTTTTAATACTGTTTTTTCTCACTTTAATACCCTCTGCTTTTCGCTTTGCAAAGCCTATCTTGGTACTTCTACCATAATATAAGCTTCTACAACATCTAACTCCTGAATATCATTAAAGCCTTCAAATACCAGACCACACTCATATCCTGCCCTGACTTCCTTCACATCATCCTTGAAACGCTTGAGTGAAGCCAGAGGGCCTTCGTAGATTTGTTTTCCTTCACGGCTGATCCGTACTTTACATCCTCTCTGGAAGGCGCCATCCAGCACATAGCTGCCTGCAATGGTTCCAATTCCAGAAGCTTTGAACAGCTGACGGATTTCCGCATGTCCGATGACTTTTTCCTCGTAAACAGGATCCAGCATTCCTTTCATGGCCGCTTCCACATCCTCAATCGCCTGATAAATGACACGGTACAGACGCATATCCACACCTTCCTGATCAGCGATGGTCTTTGCCTGGACGTCGGGTCTTACATTGAAGCCTATAATGATCGCATTGGAAGCTGCAGCCAGCGTAACGTCGGATTCGTTGATAGCTCCAACTCCGCCATGCACAATCTTGACCACAACCTCATCATTGGAGAGACGGACCAGTGACTGTTTCATAGCCTCTACAGATCCCTGTACATCGGCTTTTATTACGATATTCAGTTCCTTTAAGTTTCCTTCTTTAATCTGGCTGAACAAATCATCCAGAGACATCTTCGCTTTTGTATCTTCAAGCAGCCTGTTCTTCCCTTCTGATACAAAGGTTGCTGCAAAATTCTTAGCATCTTTGTCTGTATCGGTTGCAACGATGATTTCGCCTGCATTAGGCACATCATTCAGACCAAGCAGTTCAACCGGCATGGAGGGTCCAGCCTCCTTTACACGCCGGCCCTTATCATCCATCATCGCACGGACTTTACCGGAACATGCTCCTGCTGCGATATAGTCTCCCACATGTAAAGTACCCTTTTGTACCAGAATATTGGCTACCGGGCCCTTTCCCTTATCCAATTGTGCTTCAATTACCAGCCCTCTTGCTCTGCGTTTTGGATCGGCCTTAAGCTCCAGAACCTCTGCTGTCAGCAGAATCATCTCCAGAAGTTCCGTAATACCTTCATGAGTATGTGCAGATACCGGTACAAATACCGTACTGCCGCCCCAGTCTTCCGGAATCAACTGCTGCTCAGAAAGTTCCTGTTTTACACGTTCCACATTGGCACTAGGTTTATCTATCTTGTTAATGGCAACAATAATTTCAACTCCTGCTGCTTTCGCATGGTTAATAGCCTCTATCGTCTGAGGCATCACTCCATCATCAGCTGCAACTACCAGAACCGCAATATCCGTAGAATTCGCACCACGCATACGCATGGCAGTAAATGCCTCATGTCCCGGTGTATCCAGGAATGTGATATTCTGTCCGTTGACAGGAACTACAGTTGCACCGATATGCTGTGTAATACCACCTGCTTCCCGGTCTGTAACATGCGTGTTTCGGATGGCATCCAGAAGGGATGTCTTACCATGGTCAACATGACCCATAACGCAAACGACCGGCGGACGGGGAACCATATCCTTTTCATCTTCATCTTCCTCACGAAGCAGTTCTTCGATCACATCAACCTTAATCTCGGGTTCTGCGATGATGTTATAATCCAGGGCAATTTCCTGTGCCTTTTCAAATGAAATTTCATGGTTAACAGTAACCATGGTACCCTCCAGAAAAAGCTTTTTTACAATCACAGAAGGCTGCATCTTCATCTTATCAGCCAGTTCTTTGATTGTAAGCTTCTCCGGAAGCAGAATTTCCTTAACCTCTTCTTTCTTTTCTTCCCTCGGCTTCTGTACAGGTTTCTGAAGAGCCTTTGGAATATTCTGATTAGGTCTGCGTCCCTGATTTGGCCTGCGCCCCTGATTTGGACGATTTCCCACAGCCGGTTTACGGTCTTCACCGAACTTCTTGTCTCTGAGATTACTCCTGGTCTTATCCTTATCTTTATGAGTTGTATCTCTGGAAGGTTTTTTCAATCCCAAATCCATTGATTCAACCTGAGGTTTCCGATCGCGGTCCCGGGCGGTGCCACCTTGAGGACGAGTGCCATTTCTGTCTCCCGGGCGGGATGGTCTGTCTCCATAAGGGCGTTGTGGTCTGTCTCCATAAGGACGCTGTGGTCTGTCTCCCTGTGGACGCCCATTCCTGTCACCAAAGGAACGCTGCGGTCTGTCTCCCTGCGGACGTCCATTTCTGTCGCCAAAGGAACGCTGCGGTCTGTCTCCCTGCGGACGTCCACTTCTATCTCCCTGCGCATAGGATGGTCTGTCCCCATAAGATCGCTGCGGTCTGTCTCCCTGCGGGCGGTTATTATTTCTGTCTCCCTGTGGACGAGACGATCTGTCTCCCTGTGTATAGGATGGTCTGTCCCCATAAGATCTCTGTGGTCTGTCTCCCTGCGGACGTCCATTTCTGTCGCCAAAGGAACGCTGCGGTCTATCTCCCTGCGGGCGGTTGTTACTCCTGTCTCCCTGCGGACGATTGTTACTCCTGTCTCCCTGCGGACGGTTTGCCCTGTCTCCATAGGAGCGCTGCGGTCTGTCTCCCTGCGGACGTCCACTTCTGTCTCCAGAAGAACGCTGCGGTCTGTCTCCCTGCGGGCGGGAGGTCTGCTCACCGCTCTGGCTTTGTACGGGTCTTTCATTTGGCGCCTGCTGCACTTTTGCCGCCTCCGGCTTATTTTCCGTACGTTCCACTTTCGGGGCAGAAACTTTTTCCTGAATCTGTACATTCTGGGAATTTTCTTCTTTCACCGGCTTACTCTCCACTGCATTTGTCTTTTCCTTCTGATCAGTCTGAGCCCTGGATACCTTCTCACTCTGGGCACGCTGCTGTAATTTCTTTCTTGCCTCCTGGCTGGTTGCGTTCTGGGGACGCAGCACCTGAATAATATTCGATTTCTTCTTTGGTTTCTCCACTAACTTCTCCTCTGATTTTCCTGCCTGGTCTGTCTTGGAAGCAAATGCTTTACGAACTATCGCTTCCTGCTCTTCCCCCAGGACACTCATGTGACTTTTAACATCTATTTTCCTATCCTTCAAAAAATCCATGACCTCTCTATTCGTTCTATTCAAATCTTTCGCGAGTTCATGTATTCTAAGTTTTGGCATGTTTCCACCGACCTTTCCATTCACTACTCATTCATCTGTTTCGCTATTGCTTTTGCCATATTCTCATCCGTAACTGCAAGCGATGCCCGGAATGCCTTTCCTATTGCTGTTCCAAGTTCCTCCATCTTCCCGAAGTAGCAGATTGGCGTACGGTAGTATTCACACATATTGCCAAATTTCTTCCTGGTATTTTCTGAAGCGTCTTCTGTTACAATTACAAGTGCTGCTGTTCCTGATTTAACCGCATGTTCCACCTGAAACTCACCGCTTGCAATCTTGCCGCCTTTCATCGCCAGACCCAGAAAGGAGTAAATTCTTTTATCATTCAATCGTCTCCATCTCCTTTTCCAGGCTGTCATATATCGCCTTCGGGATGACCATCTGGAAAGAACGCTCCAGCCCTTTACTTTTGATTGCCTTTGCCAGACACGCTTTTGTGCGGCATACATATGCGCCTCTACCGTTCTTCTTACCAGTGGCATCCAGCAGGATTTCTCCTTCGGGGGTCTTGATTACCCGTATCAGTTCTTTTTTACTTTTCATCTCGTTGCACCCGATACACTTACGCATCGGAATCTTCTTTGCCGTTCCCAAATAATCACATCCTTTTATTCTTTGCGAAAACACCGAAGTTTAATCTTCCTGATGTACTAGTATAGCCGATCATAAATACCTTTCTGCAAGTTATTTAATGTCGCTTATACTAGTTCTTCATGATCAGACTCCGGCTCAATATCCTCGCCGTATTCTTCCTCAAAATCCTCAAAGTCCCCGGCCTCTCTTGCCTGCGTCTCACTTTTAATATCAATCTTGAATCCTGTAAGCCGGGCGGCAAGTCTCGCGTTTTGCCCTTCTTTACCGATTGCCAGCGAAAGCTGATAATCGGGAACGATCACCTTGGCTGTTTTCTCATCGGGATCGGCCATAACAGAAATTACCTTAGCCGGTGAAAGCGCATTCTCTATTAAAAGTGCCGGATTCTCATCCCAGTTAATGATATCTATTTTCTCACCCTTAAGCTCCTCCACGATGGCATTCACACGGGCACCGTTCATACCCACGCAGGCTCCCACCGCATCTACGTCCGAATCATTGCTCCACACCGCGATCTTGGTACGGGAGCCTGCCTCTCTGGCAATACTTTTCATCTCCACAATCCCGTCTCTGACTTCGGTTACCTCTGCTTCAAAAAGACGCTTCACCAGCTCAGGATGTGTTCTTGACACCAGAATCTTGGGCCCCTTTGGTGTGTCCTTAACCTCCAGAACATAGAGTTTGATACGCTCTGTCGGGTGGAAAGTTTCCCCTTTTACCTGTTCATTCTCTGTCAGCAATGCATCCACCTTGCCCAGGTTGATACTGACATTATTGCCAACATACCTCTGAACAATACCGGTTACCAGATCGTGTTCCTTTTCATAATACTGATTAAAAAGAACTTTACGCTCTTCCTCACGGATTTTCTGTAATATTACGTTTTTCGCATTCTGTGTAGCAATACGTCCGAATTCTTTGGACTTAATTTCCACATTCACGATATCACCGATTTCATACTTGGAATCCTTCATTCTGGCATCCGCCAAACTGATTTGCAAGACTGGATCTTCTACTTCTTCCACCACTTCTTTTTCCGCACGAACCGAAAAATCACAGGTATCCGGATTAATCGTCACCTTTACATTGTCGGCCTTTCCAAAATGGTTTTTACATGCCTGTAAGAGAGACTGCTCAATTGCCTCCAGCAATGCATCCTTACTAATATTCTTCTCCTTTTCCAGAATATTAAGGGCTTCCAATAATTCTGTATTCATCTTATCTCTTTTCCTCCTGTGCTCAACAAACTGATACGTTGTACTAAAAATCAAATGCAAGGCGAATTAATGCGATATCCGTCTTTTCAAATATCTGCTCTTTTCCATCTTCCATAGTAATTGTCACACTGTTCTCATCATATGCATGTAATACTCCGTAAAATTCCTTCTGTCTGTTGATTGCACGGTATGTTCTGATTTCCAGTTCTTTTCCCATGCTGCGGGCATAGTCTTTCTCTTTTTTCAGGGGGCGGGAAAGGCCAGGAGAGCTGACCTCCAGAATATAGGAATCTTCAATAAAATCCTTCTCATCCAGAATGGCACCAAACGCCCGGCTGACCACTTCACAGTCATCCACCGTAATTCCGCCCTCTTTATCAATATAGGCCCGAAGATACCAGTTTCCGCCTTCTTTCACGTATTCCACATCTACCAGCTCAAATTTATGCTCATCCACAATGGGTTCAAGGAGTGTCTCCGCTCTTTGTTCATATGTCTCTTTTTTGCTCATCGTTCTCACCACCTTTACGGTTTTTAATTTACCAGGCATAGATATAAAGAAGAGTGGACATCGCGTCCACTCTTCATCCAGTAACATCATAACGAATACAGTATAGCACCCTTATTCCACAAAAGCAAGGGGTTTTTACCACTTTCGTCTGTGCCTGACGGCCATACGAACCGGGCTTACGGCTGAACCTGGATATCCATGCCATGTGGTATCCGGATTCCTTCCTCTTCCATGGTCAGTTTTATCCGTTCCAGCATATCCCAACGCAGCCGCATATAATCGCCGGTATTCACCCAGCCCTGCAGTCCCACTACGACAGCACTGTCACTTAATTCATCCACATAGAACAGCCTGTCCTCCTCCAGAAATCTTCCATCTGTCTCCACTAATTTCTGTAACAGCTGTTTTGTCTTCCGAATATCTGATTCATACGAAACTCTAACCTTGATTTCCAGTTTTCTCTTGTCCAGAGCCGTGACATTGGTAATCGTGTTATTGGTCAGCCTTGAATTTGGAATCATAGTTACCTTATTGTCTGCGGTCAGAATTGTAGTGTAATACAGCTCAATTTTTTTTACGGTACCTTCAACATTATCCACCTGGCAGATGACATAATCTCCTGCTTTAAATGGTTTCAAAAAAAGTATCAGTATTCCGCCTGCAAAGTTGGACAATCCGCCTTGCAGCGCCAGAGATATAGCCACACCCGCTGAGGCAAGAAGGGCTGTGATAGAGGATTCTGCCACGATATCCAGCTGTACGATTATAGTCACTATGGTGAGACCCAGTACCGTGTAGCGCAGCAGCGACACCACGAAGCTGGCAGCCGAGGGTTCTACATGAAACCGTTCCATGTTACGCTTTAAAACTTTACATATCTTTTTTATCACCTTGCTTATGATGAAATAAACCACCACTGCAATCAGTACTTTTCCCAGGAACAGCAGGACATTTACTCCTGTTTTTCCCATCCATTCCTGAAAAGCTTCCCAGGTTATCATCTCTTTGCTTCCTCTTTCTCTATCTTATCCTGTAGCTCTTTTTTCAAATCAACTTTACGCTTAGAAGGGGCTGTTATTGGGGTTTTCTTTTTTGCAGCTTTATTATCCGCAAGCTTTTTCACCGCCTTTGTATAATGAAGCAAAGAAACACAGAGCGGTGCAATATTTATCGTGATGGAATTTTTTCTCTCATCACACTCCTCCGGTTTCGAAAACTTTACCCTTGGATTGACAAAACCTGTTCCGCCAAATGACTGATTATCGCTGTTGAAAATTTCTTTATATTTTCCGGGATAGGGAACTCCAATCTGATACTTCTCATACTCCTGTCCGGAGAAATTGCAGACTACCAGCAAAGTGTCTTCCATCTTCTTTCCCTTTCTCAGAAAAATCAGCAGATTCTTTTCCCATTCCAGACTGTTGATCCATTCAAAACCATTCGCATCAAAATCCAGTTCATATAAAGCCTTCTGTTCCCGATACATGTGCAGCAGACTTTGCACATAATTCTTCATCAGACGGTTTTTTTCTTCCTCCAGAACCGGCCAATCCAATCCCCTGCTCTCTGACCATTCTCTGTGCTGTCCGATATCTTGTCCCATAAACAACAGCTTTTTACCGGGATGCACCGTCATATAGCCCAAAGCAGCTCTCAAGTTGGCAAACTTCTGATCCTCATCTCCCGGCATCTTCTCCAGAAGGGAGGCTTTTCCATGAACCACCTCATCATGTGACAAGCTTAGGCAAAACCGCTCACTGTAAGCGTACACCATACTGAATGTCAATTCATCATGATGTGCACCCCTGTGTACAGGATCGTAACTCATATAGCCGGTGAAATCATGCATCCATCCCATATTCCACTTATAGTCAAAACCCAGGCCTTCTTCGGCTGCCTCTCCGGTGACCTTCGGCCAGGCGGTGGACTCCTCTGCAATCAGAAGGGCATCCGGATATTTTTTCTTAAATATGGAGTTCAATTGTTTCAGGAATTCCACAGCCTCCAGATTTTCATTGCCTCCATAGATATTAGCCACCCATTCACCGTCATTCTTACCATAGTCCAGATACAACATGGAGGCCACTGCATCCATACGTATTCCGTCGGCATGATACTTCTCCGCCCAGAACAACGCATTGGATATAAGAAAATTGCGTACCTCCGGACGTCCGTAATTGTAAATCAGCGTTCCCCAGTGCGGATGGGCGCCTTGCTTTGGATCCAGATGCTCGTACAGGCAGGTGCCATCAAATGCACTCATTGCAAAAGTATCTCTGGGAAAATGAGCCGGAACCCAGTCCAGAATCACACCGATTCCCTGCTGGTGCATGTAATCCATAAAGTACATAAAATCCTCAGGGGTTCCGTATCTTGCAGTGGGAGCATAGTATCCCGTAACCTGATATCCCCAGGATTCATCCAGGGGGTGCTCCATCACGGGCATCAATTCCACATGGGTATAACCCATCTCTTTTATATATCCGGCAAGCATGGGCGCAAGTTCTCTATAATTATAGAAATATTTGTCCTCCCGATCTTCCGGCACCCTCCATGAACCCAGATGTACCTCATAGATAAAGATGGGCTGATTCTCACTTTGAATCTTCCTGCGTCCTGTCATCCATTCCCTGTCTGCCCACTGGTACTTTAAGTCGGTCACAACAGATGCTGTTCCCGGACGATTCTCCGCAGCATTTGCATAAGGATCTGCTTTCAGATAGGTAAGTCCTCCTTTGGCTTTAATTTCATATTTGTAAAGGTCTTCCGGGCCTACACCGGGAATAAATAATTCAAAGATACCACTGTGATCCAAACGCTCCATCTGGTGGATTCTTCCATCCCATCCATTAAAATCACCGGTTACACTGACCCGCAGAGCATTAGGCGCCCATACTGCAAAACAGGTTCCCCAAACCCCTTGCAGGCACATAGGATGGGCTCCAAGCTTCTCATAGATACGGTAGCAAATTCCGGCCTGAAACTGTTTTTCTTCCTTTTCCGTAATGATTCCCGGAAAGACATAGGGATCATATACTTCTTTTGTGTTCTGTCCATCTTCCAACACATAGACGTATTTCGGAATCGAATCTCCTTCAAGCAGCAGAGCGAAATATCCTGCCTCATCTTCCATCTCCATCTCGTAGAGACAATCATCTTTAAGGGTTCTCACACTTACCTTTTCCGTCCCCGGAAAAAAGCATTGAATGATCACACCATCTTTTGTAACATGGGAACCTAATATACGTTTCGGATGATCCTCCTCTGAGTACACAACCGCTTCGATTGAAGCCCAGTCCATTAAATCATATAATTTATCCATATGTGCCTCCCTCTGTTATTATTAACCCGATGATACTGTGGATTGCTCCGCACTCCTGAATTCATTTTATCATTTTTGAAAGAATATGAAAAGTCAAACTTAAGTGCAGTTTATCGTTCGATTTTATGGATAAACAAGCCGCTTCTGAGTTTTGGCTCAAACCAGGTTGACTTGGGCGGCATCAAAAGATCTGCATCTGCCACTGCAAATAATTCCTCCATTGATGTGGGGTACATGGCAAATGCACAGACAGAATCTGTTTCACACCGACGTTCCAGCTCGTCAAGCCCGCGGATTCCTCCGACAAAATCTATTCTGGAATCTGTCTTAACGTCTTTTATTCCGAATATGGGCTCTAATACTTCTCTTTGTAAAAATGCCACATCCAGCGCCCCCACCGGATCGCTTTTACAGCTTTCACTCTTCATCTGAAGCCGATACCAGCTCCCGGCAAGATAAAAGCCCATCTCTCCCTTTGCCTTTGGATGATATGGTCCGTCATACACTGTCTCCACCTTACAGACCTTCTTGAATTTAGCCAGGATCTCCTCTTCTGTATATCCATTCAAATCCTTCAGTACTCTGTTATAATCCATAACCTTTAATTCATCATCCGGAAATAGAACAGAAAGGAAAAAGTTAAACTCCTCTTTCCCTGTATAAGAAGGATATTCTTCTCTTCTTTTCAGGGAAACCCGAACTGCCGAAGCCGCCCGATGATGCCCGTCTGCAATATAGGTGTGTTCCATCCGTCCGAACAGTTTCGTCAAAGTTTCCATATGTACCACATCCTCAATCACCCATACGCTGTGTCTCACGCCATCCTCAGCCGTAAATGAACAGATGGGGGCTTTCTTCTTTTCTTCGCTCAGAATTCGTCTTATCTCAACCTGACTTCGATAAGCCAAAAAGATCGGTCCTGTCTGTGCACTGCAGGTATCCACATGCCTCACGCGATCCTCTTCTTTCTCTCTTCTGGTGTTCTCATGCTTTTTAACTACACCATTCAGATAATCATCAACTGCAGAGCAGGCCACCAGTCCCGTCTGTGACCGGCCACACATCACCAGCTCATAGATATAATAACAAGCTCTTTCATCCTGGACAAATGCACCTTCCTTCTCCATATGCTGCAGCAACGCATCCGCTTTCCGGTAAACAGCCGGGTCATACATATCACACTCCACATCAAACTGCGTTTCCGGTCTGTCTATCTTAAGGAAGGTATATGGATCCCCTGAAACCTTATCCCTTGCCTCTTTTCTGCTGTAAACATCGTACGGCAAGGCCGCCACTTTCTCTGCCAGATCAACCCTCGGCCTTAAAGCCCTGAATGGTCTGATAACCGCCATCTAACAACCTCCTTCTCTTGCATACTTTGGTATACAGAACAACCGGCATTGGTGATACATGCCAGGCATGCATCGCCGAATGCCGGCGTCTCCCTTTCCTGCACTGGTTTCTTTCTCTTGTCCGTTATTTCACAATCCGTACTTTCAGAACTCCATCGACAGCTTCCAGCGCCTCTATTATCTCCGCCGTAGCCGGGCTTTCCAGATCTATCAGCGTATAAGCATATCCTTCTTTTCCTTTATTTGTCAAATCCGCAATATTAACCCCTGCATCGCCCAAAACCTTTGTAAACTGGCTGAGCATATTAACTACATTTCTATGGTTAATTGCAACACGTCCTTCGGTCCCACAGCGTCCCATATCGCAGTTTGGAAAATTAACTGAATTCCTGATATTTCCATTCTCCATGTAGTCTCGCAGCTGCTTCACTGCCATCACGGCACAATTATCCTCCGATTCCTCCGTAGATGCTCCCAGATGCGGGGTAACCAGCGTACCCGGTGCACCCGCCACCGTCGGATTTGCGAAATCAGTAACATACTTTTTCACTTTTTGGGACTGCAAGGCCTCTACCAATGCATCTTCATCCACCAGAAGATCACGGGCAAAATTCAGGATAACAACCCCTTCCTTCATCATATCTATGGCCTGTTTATTGATCATCTTTCTGGTGCTTTCCAGCAATGGCACATGTATCGTGATATAATCACAGTCACGGTAGATTTCTTCTAGTGCCTGAATATGATGTATGGAACGGGAAAGATTCCAGGCTGCATCCACAGAAATGTATGGATCATAGCCATAGACATCCATCCCCAGATGTGTTGCCGCATTTGCTACCAATTGTCCGATTGCACCCAAACCGATGATTCCCAGCTTCTTACCGCTGATTTCACATCCTGAAAACTGTTTCTTCTGCTTTTCTGCCTGTTTTCCCACATCCGGGTTTTCCTTCTGGCTTTCTACCCATTCAATACCGCCCACGATGTCACGGGATGCCAGCAGCATTCCTGCGAGAACAAGCTCCTTAACGCCGTTAGCATTGGCCCCTGGTGTATTAAACACCACGATCCCATGTTCCGCACATAACTCCAGCGGAATGTTATTCACGCCTGCTCCGGCTCTTGCCACGGCACTTAACTGCTCCGGCAGCTCCATATCATGCATTCTTGCACTTCTTACTAATACCACATCAGCATCATCGATGTTCTTCGTCTCTTCATAATCAGAGCCGAAATTTACCAAACCAACTTCAGAAATCGGATTCAGACAATTATACTTAAACATTCCCATTCTCCCCTTCAAATTTCTTCATAAATGCAACCAAGGCTTCAACACCCTCTTTTGGCATAGCATTGTAGATACTTGCACGCATACCTCCCACCGTTCTGTGGCCTTTTAAGTTCACAAAACCCGCTGCCGAAGCAGCCTCAACGAATTTTGCATCCAGCTCCTTGTCTCCGGTTACAAATGGAACATTCATCAGGGACCGGTCTTCTTTTACAACCGTACCTTTAAACATCTTGCTGGAATCCAGGTAATCGTACAAAATTGCGGCTTTTTCTTCGTTACGCTGCTTCATAACCGAAAGTCCGCCCATATTCCTCAGCCACTTGAATACCTTACCGCACATGTAGATGCAAAAGCAGTTTGGCGTATTATACATGGAGTCATTATCCGCATGCGTCTTATACTGCATCATGGTCGGAGTTCCCGGAAGTACATCCTCAGTAATCAGATCCTCACGGACAATCGCAATCACCATGCCTGCGGGACCTACATTCTTTTGTACGCCTCCGAAAAGAATTCCGTACCTGGACACATCGACAGGCTCTGAGAGAAAACAGGATGAGATATCTGCGACCAGAAGCTTTCCTTTCGTATCCGGCAGCTTTTTATATTTAGTTCCGTAAATTGTATTATTCTCACAGATGTATACATAATCTGCATCCGGGCTGACAGGCAGCTCTGTGCAGTCTGGGATATAGGAGTATGTTTTGTCTTCAGAGCTTGCAATTTTATTGGCCTTACCGTATTTTTGTGCTTCCTGCCATGCTTTCTTTGCCCACTGTCCTGTCACGATATAATCGGCAACCTTGTTTTTCATCAGATTCATAGGCACCATTGCAAATTGAAGAGAGGCGCCGCCTTGCAGGAATAATACTTTATAATTCGAAGGAATCTGCATGAGTTCACGTAAATCCGCTTCTGCCTCCTGAATAATACTGTCAAACATCTTAGACCGGTGACTCATCTCCATAACAGACATCCCCGTTCCACGATAGTCCAGCATCTCCTCCTGGGCTTCTTTTAATACCTCTTCCGGCAGCACGGCCGGACCTGCGGAAAAATTATAAACTCTGCTCACTTTCCTATCCTCCTGATTCTTCTCAATCCTTTTGCTCACTTTGGCGGGTCCTAAAGTCATGCTTTTTCATGCAAGCATGAAACGCATGACCTTTTGACCCTGGTATCATATACTATAATCCTTTGTTATTTTTCTGTCAATCTTTTATTTTTTATCTTTTAAATCTTTTTCGTCAAAAACATCCTCGATAGGTGCTCCTGCCGGGACCATCGGAAATACTTTCTCATCACAGTCTACCTGGCAATCTATCACAACCGGAACATTCAAAGCAACTGCCTTCTCGATTGCAGGGGCGACCTCTTCTTTTTTCGTAACCCGGATTCCCACTGCTCCCATAGCCTCGGCCAATTTCACGAAATCCACTTTATCATTCAGAATCGTATTCGAATAGCGGTGGTCATAGAACAATGTCTGCCACTGGCGCACCATGCCGAGTACATGATTGTTGATCACCAGTTCAATCACTGGGATATTACTTCTCACGGCGGTAGCTATCTCGTTCATGTTCATACGGAAACAACCATCTCCCGCCACATTCACAACCAGATGCTCCGGCCTGCCCATCTTGGCTCCCAAAGCCGCACCAAGACCATAGCCCATGGTGCCCAATCCCCCTGATGTAATAAGCTGGCCAGGGCGATTGTAGCTATAGTATTGAGCGGCCCACATCTGATGCTGCCCAACATCCGTTACGACAATAGCCTCTCCCTTTGTGATGCGGTAAAGTTCTTCAATCACATAGGGTCCTGTCAATAAATTCTGATTATAGTTCAATGGATATTTTTCTTTCATATCCATGACCTTTTGCATCCACTCTTCATGCTTCTGTTCATTTAACAGCGGAAGTAAACGTTTCAGGATTTCTTTTACATCTCCTATTACACTGGCATCCACCATCACGTTCTTATTAATCTCGGCAGCATCCACATCCAATTGCAGGATCTTGGCATTCCGGGCGAATTTTCTCGCATCACCTGTTACCCGGTCTGAAAATCTGACTCCTATTCCCACCAGCAAATCACACTTTGTCACTCCAAGATTTGCTGTCTTGGTGCCATGCATCCCTATCATTCCTGTATATAACTCATCATTTCCGTCAAATGCACCTTTTCCCATCAAGGAATCGCAGACCGGAGCGTCTATCTTATGTGCCAATTCACGCACCTCATCTGATGCGCCCGAAATAGATGCACCTCCTCCGACAAAAATATAAGGCTTTTTCGATTCGTTGATCAGCTTTGCAGCTTTTTCCAGATCAGATATCCAAATTGTATCCGTTACCCGCTCTGCCTGCTCCGGTTCCTGATATTCATATTCATAGGTTGCAGCCGTCACATCCTTTGTCACATCTACAAGTACCGGTCCTGGTCTTCCGCTCTTTGCAATAATAAATGCACGCCGAATCACTCCGGCCAGCTGGCTGATGTCTTTTACAATGGTACTGTGCTTTGTAATCGGCATAGCAACGCCTGCGATGTCAATCTCCTGAAAACTGTCTTTTCCCAGCAACGCCTTGCCCACATTCGCCGTGATTGCCACAAGAGGAACGGAATCCATATAAGCTGTGGCAATTCCTGTGACCAGATTGGTTGCACCAGGTCCGCTGGTAGCCATACAGACACCCACTTTTCCGGTAGCCCTTGCGTAGCCGTCAGCAGCATGAGATGCTCCCTGTTCATGGGATGTGAGGATATGATGTATTTCCGGATGGCGGTATAATTCATCATAGATGTTTAAAATGGTTCCTCCCGGATATCCAAATACCGTATCAACTCCTTGTTCTTTCAAACACTCTATTATGATCTGTGAGCCTGTCATTTGCATAGTGTATTCTCTCCCTTCCGCTTATAACTCCAAAACTGCGCCCCGTTTAGCGCTTGTAACCATCTTGGCATAGCGTGCCAGATAGCCTGTCGTCACCTGAGGCTTCCTTGGCTGCCACTTTGCCTTCCTCTCTGCCATCTCCTCATCGCTTACCGCTACACTCAGCTTGTTATTTGGAATATCTATTTGAATCAAATCTCCCTCTTCTATAAAGGCAATCGGGCCGCCTACAGCTGCCTCGGGACACACATGACCGATGGATGCCCCCCGGGACGCTCCCGAAAACCGGCCGTCAGTGATCAAAGCCACGGAGGAACCAAGCCCCATACCGGCAATCGCAGAGGTTGGATTCAGCATCTCTCTCATGCCCGGGCCTCCCTTAGGACCCTCATACCGTATCACCACCACATCACCTGATACGATTTTACCGCCCTTGATAGCTGCTATCGCATCTTCTTCACAATCGAATACCCTGGCCGGTCCTTCATGAACCATCATCTCTTCGCACACAGCCGACCGCTTGACTACTGCCGTTTCCGGCGCAAGATTCCCTTTTAAAACCGCAATCCCTCCTGTTGTACTATATGGATTATCAGCCGGGCGAATGACTTCAGGATTTCTGTTTACACAGTTCCTTATGTTTTCACCCATGGTTTTTCCTGTCACTGTAATGCAGTCTCTGTGAATCAGCCCCAGTTTATCCAACTCATTCATAACAGCATAAACACCACCTGCTTCATTCAGGTCCTCCATATATGTAGAACCTGCCGGTGCCAGATGGCACAGATTCGGCGTCCTGACACTGAGTTTATTTGCCAGTTCGACATCAAAGTCAAAACCTGCCTCATGGGCAATTGCCGGCAGATGAAGCATACTGTTCGTAGAACAGCCAAGAGCCATGTCCACAGTCAGAGCGTTTAAAAATGCATCTTCACTCATGATGTCTTTCGGACGTATATTCTTCCTGTACATCTCCATTACCTGCATACCGGCATGTTTTGCCAGAATCAGACGGTCTGAGTAAACAGCGGGAATCGTTCCGTTCCCTTTCAGCCCCATCCCCAGTACCTCAGTCAGACAGTTCATACTGTTGGCTGTATACATGCCGGAGCACGAACCACAGGTAGGACAGGTTCTGCACTCATATTCTGTAACCTCTTCCTCTGTCAGCGTACCTGCCGTATAAGCACCTACTGCCTCAAACATGGAAGAAAGGCTGGTTTTGTGCCCATTCACACGTCCCGCAAGCATCGGGCCTCCACTGACAAATACAGTCGGGACATTAATCCTGGCCGCAGCCATCAAAAGACCCGGTACGTTCTTATCACAGTTCGGAATCATGACAAGTGCATCAAACTGGTGCGCCATAGCCATACATTCTGTGGAATCCGCAATCAAATCTCTGGTTACCAGAGAATACTTCATCCCTATATGCCCCATGGCAATACCATCACAGACAGCAATTGCCGGGAATACAACCGGTGTACCTCCTGCCATGGCAACACCCTTTTTCACCGCTTCTGTTATCTTATCCAGATTCATATGCCCCGGAACGATCTCATTGTAAGAGCTTACGATTCCAACCAGTGGCTGGTCCAATTCTTCCTGTGTCATACCCAATGCATGAAATAAACTTCTATGAGGTGCCTGCTGCATCCCTTTTGTTACCGCATCACTTTTCATATCAATTTTCCTCCTATATTCAGTTACAGGTTCTCTGCCAGTAAATCTCCTGTCTGAGTGGTAGATACCTTCACACAACCTTCTGACATAATATCCGCGGTTCGATATCCCGCTTTCAGTACCTTTTCTACGGCTGCTTCCACCGCATCGGCTTCCTGGTCCAAGTCCAGGGAAAACCGCAGCAGCATGGCTGCCGAAAGCACGGTGGCGATGGGATTCGCCAGATTCTTACCCGCAATATCCGGAGCAGAGCCGTGACTTGGCTCATACAACCCAAACTTCGTCTCATTCAGACTGGCTGATGACAGCATACCGATAGAGCCTGTTACCATACTGGCTTCGTCTGATAAGATATCCCCAAACATATTTTCTGTCAGGATTACATCAAACTGTCCCGGATTCATCACCAGCTGCATCGCGCAGTTGTCAACCAGCATATGTTCGAGAGTCACCTCCGGATACTCCCTTGCCGTCTCCTCCACCACGCTTCTCCATAACCGGGAGGAATCCAGCACATTGGCCTTATCCACACTGGTCACTTTTTTACATCGCTTCATGGCAATATCGAAAGCCCGTCTGGCAATTCTCCTGATCTCATTTTCATTATAAGTCAAGGTATCAACCGCCGTCTTCACTCCATCCTTCACAAAAGTCTTCTTTTCTCCAAAATAAAGACCTCCGGTCAGTTCCCTGACAATAATCATATGAAAACCGTCTCCTATGACTTCCTGTTTCAAAGGGCAGGCACCCTTAAGCTCATCGTAAAGATATGCAGGTCTTAAATTGGCAAACAGGTTCAATTTCTTTCTGATTGCAAGGAGCCCTGCTTCCGGACGTTTAGCCGGTTCCAGCTGATACCAGGGTGAAGTGGCCGCATCACCTCCGATGGAGCCCATCAGCACTGCATCACAGCTTTTCGCATCCATGACCGTCTCTTCTGTCAGCGGCACACCATGAACATCGATAGATGCTCCGCCCAACAATAGATTTTTATATGTGAATGTATGCCCAAACTTATCTGATACGGCATCCAGAACTTTCTTTGCCTCATTCACGATCTCAGGACCTATACCATCACCATGGATTAAACCAATTTTATAATTCATATATTTCCTCCCTTTTTGCGGTTATAACACAAAAAATAAGATGTTTTCCATCTATCATACTTCAAATTAATCCTTTTTTCAACTAAAAACCGAAAGTATTTTACTGCATAACCGTACCGTGCCGGAGAAATTTTTACGAAAACAAAAACAGGCCACTCCATGACCTGTCCTGTAAAAGATTATTTATTATCATTTGATTCAATAGCATCCGACTGCTTTTCAACCTCTGCAATCGCTGCTTTTCTCATAGGGATACGGCAGTTTTTATTATTGCCGAATTCAACAATTACATCTTCCTCGGTAATGTCGATAATAATGCCGTAAAACCCACCTGTGGTGACCACAGCGTCTCCTACTGCCATGTCACTCAGCATAGACTGAACTCTCTTTTGTTCCTTCTTCTGGGGACGGATCATCATAAAATACATCAGTGCAATAATTGCAACCATCCAGACAATCATAAATCCGCCGCCCATAGCTCCGCCTTCTGCGTTTGCTAAAATCATGTTCATTTCTTGTATCTCCTCTCAGATAACTCAAGTACGCCTTGCCGCACTTTCACTATACACATGATACCGTAAAGCAGTCATTTGGGCAAGTCTTTTTTGCTACTATTCAGCCATGCGCACAGAATAAACTTTATTCTGTGCAAGCTTGCTTGCTAAGGGATAAAGTTTATTCTGTGCATAGGGCGCTTAGCTCAAGCGAGATGCAGCAAAGCGAAATCGAGCTTATGGCTGAATCTCACGGAAGCCTTCCAGTTTGTTACGCTTATAGGATGCAAATCTTCCTTCATCCAGTGCATCCCTGATTTCTTCCATCATTGTATTATAAAAATATAGATTATGAAGCACACAAAGGCGCATCCCCAGCATCTCTTTCGCTTTCAGCAGATGACGGATGTAAGCCCTGCTATAATGTTGGCATGCCGGACACTGGCAGCCCTCTTCGATGGGGCGGGCATCCAGTTCAAATTTTGCATTGAACAGATTCAGTTTGCCCTGATTGGTATAGACGTGTCCATGCCTCCCATTCCTGCTGGGATATACACAATCAAAGAAGTCCACACCACGTTCCACGCCTTCCAGAATATTCGCAGGTGTTCCCACACCCATCAGATAAACAGGTTTATCCTTAGGAAGATAAGGTACCACTTCATCCAGAATATGATACATTTCCTCATGGCTTTCCCCTACGGCCAAACCTCCCACAGCATAGCCATCCAGGTCCATCTCCCGGATACGCTTTGCGTGTTCAATCCGGATATCCGGATAAATTGCTCCCTGGTTGATTCCAAAGAGGAGCTGATGTCTGTTAATGGTATCTTTCTGCCGATTCAGCCAGGTCATCTTATCCTTGCAGCGCTGCAGCCATCTTGCTGTCCGGTCGACAGAAGCCTGTACATAACTGCGGTCGGCTACACTTGAAGGGCATTCATCAAATGCCATAGCAATGGTGGATGCCAGATTGGACTGTATCTGCATACTCTCTTCCGGCCCCATAAAAATCTTCTTTCCGTCTATATGCGAATTGAAATATACACCTTCTTCCTTAATTCTCCTTAATCCTGCCAGTGAAAATACCTGAAAGCCTCCCGAATCCGTGAGAATGGGCTTATCCCAGACCATGAATTTATGAAGCCCTCCCATCTTCTTCACCACCTCATCTCCCGGACGTACATGGAGATGATAGGTATTGGATAATTCCACCTGCGTCTTGATCTGCTGCAGATCCATGGTGGAAACTGCTCCCTTGATTGCAGCAGCTGTTCCCACGTTCATGAATACAGGTGTCTGGATGACCCCATGTACCGTGTCCATCCGGGCTCGCTTTGCTCTTCCTTCTTCGCTTAAAATTTTATACATCTTTTACCTCGGTCTTTTCATCTTAAAAGGCATGACCACTGCTTAGAGCATGTCCGAAAATTGATTTCATACACGCTTTGCTGCATCAGTCATGCCTTTCCAGTATAACGAATACTTTCAGGAACTGCAAGATTTTTTTAGTTTAAATCATATACCTGCTCTGCTCACTCCGTATCTGTCTCAGGCTCCGCTTTTTCAGCCTGGGGGACTTCTCCGTAGTAAGCCATCAGATACATCTCCCTCATCTCAGACATCAGCGGATATCGCGGATTCGCACCAGTACACTGATCGTTAAATGCATTCTCAACCATCTCATCCAACGTCTCCAGGAATGCAGCCTCCTCTATGCCGTAATCCTTAATGTTCTTCTTTATTCCGACTTTTTCCTTCAGCTCTGCAATCGCTTTCAGGAAAAGTTCAAAGGTTTCATTATCATCTTTTCCACAGATTCCTATGAAACGTGCAATTTCACAATACCGCTCCAGTGCATGGGGATAAGGATACTGAGAAAACGTTCCCATCTTGACAGGAGCCGGATCCGCATTATAACGCATAACATGTTCAATCAAAAGAGCATTCGCAACACCATGCGGCAGGTGATGATAAGCTCCCAGTTTATGTGCCATGGAGTGGCAGACACCCAGGAATGCGTTGGCAAATGCCATGCCTGCCATCGTAGAAGCATTGGCCATCTTTTCCCTTGCAACCGGATCAGCCGCACCCTTTTCATAAGCTGCCGGCAGATATCCGAAGATATTCTTCACTGCGGACAATGCCAGACCATCGGTATAGTCTGTTGCCATGATAGACGCATAGGCCTCAAGCGCATGAGTCAGCGCATCAATACCGGAAGCGCTGGTCAGCCCTTTCGGCTGATTCATCATGAAGTCCGTATCAATGATTGCCATATTAGGAAGCAGTTCATAGTCGGCAATCGGCCACTTTGTTCCGGTATCGGAATCTGTGATAATTGCAAACGGTGTCACCTCTGAACCGGTTCCGGAAGAGGTCGGTATCGCAACAAACATCGCCTTTTCTCCCATCTTCGGGAATGTATATACTCTCTTGCGGATATCCATAAAGTCCATCGCCAGATCTTCAAATTCGCACTCCGGGTGCTCATACATCAGCCACATAATCTTACCGGCGTCCATGGCAGAACCGCCCCCCAGGGCAATAATAACATCAGGTCCGAAAGCTTTAAGCTGCTCCAGTCCCTTTCTAGCAGTCTGCAGGGTTGGATCGGGAGCCACTTCATAGAAACAGGCATGGGTAATTCCCATCTCATCCAGCTTGTCCGTAATAGGTTTTGTATAGTTGTTGCTGAACAAAAATGTGTCTGTTACAATGAATGCTTTCTTTTTGCCATATACGGTTTTTAACTCATCCAGTGCCACTGGCAGGCACCCTTTTTTGAAGTATACCTTTTGCGGGGTGCGGAACCAAAGCATGTTCTCTCTCCTCTCTGCTACTGTTTTGATATTAATCAGGTGCTTCACATTCACATTCTCTGAAACGGAGTTGCCCCCGTAAGAGCCACACCCAAGTGTGAGTGAAGGAGCGAGCTTAAAGTTATACAGATCTCCGATGCCTCCGTGAGAAGACGGTGTATTAATTAAAATACGGCAGGTTTTCATGCGCTCAGAATGCTCTGTAATTTTCTCTGTTTCGGCCGGATTAATATACAAAGACGAGGTATGTCCATAGCCTCCGTCTGCAATCAGCTGTTCAGCCTTGTTCAGTGCATCCTTCCAGTCTTTTGCTTTGTAAAGAGCAAGCACCGGGGAAAGCTTCTCATGAGCAAACGGTTCCGAAACATCCACGGAATCCACCTCACCGATCAAAATCTTGGTATTCTCAGGTACGTCAATACCGGCAAGCTTAGCGATTACAGAAGCCTTCTGTCCAACAATCCGGGCATTCACTGCTCCTGCCTCGTTCAGGATAATCTTGCGGACTTTATCCAGTTCCTCATTATTCAGTATATGACATCCTCTGTCAATAAACTCCTGTTTCACCTGATCATAGATACCTGCCAGTGCAGTAACGGACTGTTCAGATGCACAAATCATACCATTATCAAAGGTTTTAGAATGAATGACCGAATACACGGCTGTCTTTACATCACAGCTTTCATCCATAATGACAGGTGTATTTCCGGGGCCGACCCCAATCGCCGGTTTTCCTGAAGAATATGCAGCTTTCACCATACCGGGACCACCTGTAGCCAGAATCACATCCACAGATTTCATAAGTTCATTGGACAATTCTATGGTCGGCTCTTCAATCCATTCAATAATTCCTTCCGGAGCCCCCGCTTTTACAGCGGCTTCAAGAACAATTCTGGCCGCTTCAATCGTGCACTTTTTGGCCCGGGGATGAGGACTGATGATTATTGCATTCCGGGTTTTAAGACAAATCAGGGTTTTAAAAATCGCTGTGGATGTAGGATTGGTTGTGGGAATGACAGCCCCCACAATGCCCATAGGCTCGGCAATCTTTTTAATTCCATAAGAAGTATCCTGTTCAATCACACCGCAGGTCTTCACATTCTTATATGAATTATACATGTACTCTGCTGCATAGTGGTTTTTAATAACTTTATCCTCTACGACACCCATTCCTGTCTCTTCGCAGGCCATCTTGGCAAGCGGAATACGTTGCTTATTGGCTGCCATGGCCGCATGGAAAAAGATCTTATCCACCTGTTCCTGTGTGTATGTAGCAAATTTCTTCTGTGCTTCTCTCATGGAAGCGATTCTCTCCTTTAATGCCTCCACGCTGTCAATGGGTGCCTGTACCTTTTCGGTAGTCATTCTTGCCATTCCAAACCTCCTTGAAATATGATTTTATATGTGAAGCGGATTCAGTTCATCCTCCCTAAGTACTGCGTTGGTCCTTCTCATCGTCATAGTACTTGAGGCCTGTTTCCGATTCCATACATGTCTGGATTATTCAGCAGATTTATTCTTCCATCCGCTTCTTTCTTTTGTGCAGAATATATAACGTTATTTTTTTAACGGTATATATATACGTTCTAATGCATATTATCATTTGATTTTCTGCATTAATCATAACATACTCCGCACAAATCTGAAAGTAAAGTTATTTTTCTAACAGGATTAATATATTTTAAACGGGGTCGTTAAAAGGCAAACAATCTTATTCCCCGATACTAAGCTTTTCTGCCTGTCTGAATTCGATTTTACTTTTAGATGCTAATAGAATACACCACACGTGAAGGAAAGTAAAGTTATTTTTTTAACAGGATTGATATTTTTTAAACAAAATGGTTAATAAGTTATCAATCTTGTTCATCTTTTATCAGCCAGTTCACTATTTTTACCATTAACCAGATAAATGGAAGCCACAGGAATGTACATGCCAGATTAAAAATTGTATGAGCATTCGCTATCTGTCTGGATATGATTTTTATTTCAGGTCCTTTCGGCGATATGTACGCTACAAGCTTCCCAAACCAGGGTGTTATCAGCAAAAATAAAAGACTTCCGCTTATATTCAAAACACTGTGTGCAACTGCCGTCCTTTTTGCATCGGCCGACTGACCGATGCTTGCCAGAATCGCTGTGATCGTGGTTCCGATATTGTCTCCCATCATAATCGGAATTGCTCCGGCAAGGCCGATTATGCTGCTGATTCCGTCCGGTCCGGCCTGGGAGGCCAGATTCTGCAATACGGCAATTGTAGCGTTACTGCTTTGTACTACCATCGTCATTAATGTTCCTGTCAAAAGCCCGAGTATCGGGATATCCGCTACTTTTCTTATCATATCCGCAAACACAGGACTGGCCGCCAGTGGCTGCATTACCTGTTCCATCTTCTCTATTCCCACAAACAGGAGACCAAATCCCAGGATTGCCCCTCCGAGTGCCCTTACCCCTTCTTTTTCCCAAATGAAACGAATTAGAAATCCCAGGAAGATGACCGCCCATATGTAATCACCCATATGAAATGCCAGCAGCTGTGCAGTTAATGTAGTGCCGATATTGGCCCCCATAATAACCGATATTGCCTGAGGCAGCGTAACCAAGCCTGCACTTACAAACCCAATCAGCATAACTGTTATGGCACCGCTGCTTTGCAGCACAGCCGATGTGAGGGCTCCCGCAATTACCCCCAGCAGCGGATTTCCTGTCATAAATTCCAGTATATGTTTCATCCGGCCGCCTGCCGACCTTTGCAGATTTTCAATCATCAGATTCATGCCATAAAGAAACAGTGCCAGTCCACCCAAAAATCCCAATATCATTTTCATTGTCTGCTTATCCTCCTTTTATTCTTTTCTTTTTTTATATCGGAAAAACTTTACCATTTTACGACAAATTATACAAAATCCAGGTAAAATGCGGCTTTATGGAACAAAAACCATTTTTTTAACGATTGTAATTCCAAAAAATATGTCGTATAATATGTAATGTTTCTACTTAATAAATGCGTGACGAGCAAAGTACTACCCATTGAATGACAGTTTTTCATGATACTGTCCAAAAGGAGTTTTATTTATGAATACATATACACTTGGTATTGACATTGGTTCAACTACCGTTAAAATTGCTGTTCTCGATAAACAGCAGAACCTGGTTTTTTCTGATTACGAAAGGCATTATGCCAACATTCAGGAAACTCTGGAGACACTTCTGGCCAAAGCCCATAAAGAATTGGGTGAATTGTCTTTAAGTCCGGTAATTACCGGTTCAGGTGGCCTGACCCTGGCAAAACATCTGGGAATCCCCTTTGTTCAGGAAGTAATTGCTGTCTCGTCTTCTCTGAAGGCTCATGAACCCAAAACAGATGTGGCCATCGAGCTTGGCGGTGAGGATGCAAAAATCATCTATTTCGAAGGCGGCAACGTAGAGCAGCGTATGAACGGTATCTGTGCGGGGGGAACCGGTTCTTTCATTGACCAGATGGCCTCCCTGCTTCAGACCGATGCCACAGGGCTGAATGAATATGCCAAAAACTACCACTCCATCTATCCTATTGCGGCACGATGCGGTGTATTCGCCAAAACAGATATTCAGCCTCTGATTAATGACGGTGCTACGAAAGAGGATCTGTCGGTATCTATATTCCAGGCAGTCGTTAACCAGACCATATCCGGCCTTGCATGCGGAAAACCGATTCGCGGACATGTGGCATTTCTGGGCGGTCCGCTGCACTTTTTATCCGAGCTGAAGCAATGTTTTGTACGGACGCTGAATCTGGATGAGGAGCACACCATAGCACCTGAGAATTCACATCTGTTCGCTGCTATCGGCAGTGCTCTGAATGCGGATGAAAAGGTACAGCTTTCTCTGGAAGGTCTGATAGAGCGTCTCCATGGCAAAATCACACTCGAATTCGAAGTGGAACGTATGGAACCCTTATTCTCATCCGAGGAAGAATACAATCAGTTTCTGGAACGGCAGAGCCAGAATAATGTGGCCGTGGGAGTTCTTTCCACCTATGAGGGCAATTGTTATCTGGGCATTGACGCAGGCTCCACTACTACAAAGGCAGCACTGGTCGCTGAGGATGGAACTCTGCTGTACAGCTTTTACAGCAATAATCAGGGGAATCCCCTCGCCACCTCCATTCGCGCCATTCAGGAGATTTATGAACAGATGCCCTCCTCTGCACATATCGCCTATTCCTGTTCCACCGGTTATGGTGAAGCGCTGATTAAGGCAGCACTCCTACTGGATGAAGGAGAGGTGGAAACAGTCTCCCATTACTATGCTGCGGCTTTCTTTGATCCGAAGGTGGATTGTATTCTGGACATCGGCGGACAAGATATGAAGTGCATTAAAATCAAAAATCATACCGTGGACAGCGTGCAGTTGAATGAAGCCTGCTCCTCCGGATGCGGTTCATTTATCGAAAACTTCGCACAGTCCTTGAATTACAGCGTACAGGATTTTGCGAAAGAGGCACTTTTTGCGCAGCATCCGATTGATCTTGGAACCCGCTGTACCGTATTTATGAACTCCAAGGTAAAGCAGGCACAAAAAGAGGGAGCCACCGTAGCGGATATTTCCGCAGGTCTTGCGTACTCTGTCATAAAGAATGCACTGTATAAAGTTATTAAGGTATCTGATGCTTCTGAACTGGGCAGTCATATCGTAGTACAGGGCGGAACTTTCTATAACGATGCCGTGCTGCGCAGCTTCGAAAGAATTGCGAACTGCCAGGCGATCCGTCCTGATATAGCCGGAATTATGGGAGCCTTTGGTGCGGCACTGATTGCCCGGGAGCGTTACAGTGAAGATAAAGAAACCACCATGCTTCCGATAGAGAAGATTAATGCTTTCCAATATTCCACTAAGATGGCCAACTGTAAGGGCTGTACGAACAACTGCAGGCTGACTGTCAACCGCTTCTCCGGCGGACGCCAGTATATCAGCGGTAACCGGTGTGAACGCGGTATCGGAAAAGAAAAGAACAAGGATAATATTCCGAATCTTTTTGACTATAAATACAAGAAGCTCTTTGACTATACACCGCTTCCCGAAGATGAGGCGGTAAGAGGCAAGGTGGGTATCCCGCGTGTACTGAATATGTTTGAGAATTATCCATTCTGGTTTACCTTCTTCACGAATCTGAAGTACCAGGTGGTGCTCTCCCCCACCTCTACACGAAAGATATACGAATTGGGCATAGAATCCATCCCCAGTGAGTCGGAATGCTATCCTGCCAAGCTTGCCCACGGTCATGTGACCTGGCTGATTAAGCAGGGGATAAAATACATATTCTACCCCTGTATTCCTTATGAGCGTGCAGAGTTCCCGGAAGCAGTCAATCACTTTAACTGTCCGATTGTTACTTCCTATGCTGAAAACATAAAAAACAATGTGGATGAATTAAAAGATCCTTCCATCACATTCAGAAATCCCTTCCTGGCATTTACAAGCGAAGAGATTTTAGCAGACGGTCTGGTTAAAGAGTTTTCACAGATTCCGGAAGATGAGGTGCGTTCTGCTGTGCACCAGGGATGGCGTGAACTGGACAAGATGAGAAAGGATATCCAGAAAAAAGGGGAAGAAACGCTGGATTGGATGAAAAAGAACCACAGAAGAGGCATCGTCCTGGCGGGACGTCCTTATCATATTGATCCGGAAATTCACCACGGAATACCCGAGATGATTAATTCCTATGGAATTGCTGTACTGACAGAAGATGCAGTCTCCCATATAACTGCATTGGAGCGTCCGCTCCGGGTCAATGACCAGTGGATGTATCATACCCGGCTGTATGCAGCCGCCAATTATGTTCGCCTGAGAGAGGATCTGGATTTAATTCAGCTTAACTCATTTGGCTGCGGTCTGGATGCGGTCACCACGGATCAGGTATATGAGATTTTAACGAAAAATGATAAGATTTATACCTGTCTGAAGATTGATGAGGTCAATAACTTAGGTGCTGCCCGTATTCGGGTCCGCTCGCTGCTGGCTGCCCTTCGGGCCAGAGATGATGCAAAAGAGGCACGCAAAATACGGCCGGCCTCCATCAAAAAAGTATCCTTCACCAAAGAGATGCGTAAAGACTACACCATCCTCTGCCCACAGATGTCGCCGATTCACTTTTCTTTATTGGAGTCAGCATTTAATTCCTGCGGCTATCATCTTGAGGTTCTGGCTAATGACAACAAAGAAGCGGTTGATGTTGGACTGAAATATGTAAATAACGATGCATGCTATCCCTCCCTGATGGTGGTAGGTCAGATTATGCAGGCTCTGTTATCCGGAAAATACGATTTGAATAAGGTTGCAATCATCATGTCCCAGACGGGAGGGGGCTGCCGTGCATCCAACTATATTGCATTCATCCGCCGTGCTCTGGAAAAAGCTGATATGTCCCATATACCGGTTATTTCCATAAATTTAAGTGGTCTGGAAAGCAATCCGGGATTCAAAATCACACCACAGCTGGCTCTGCGGCTTTCTTATGCTGCGGAATTCGGAGACATCCTGATGAAATGTCTCTATCGTATGCGCCCTTATGAAGTAAAAAAAGGCTCTGCCAACAGACTTCACCGGAAATGGGAGCGCTACTGCATCAACTTTTTGAGTGGCAGGCATGTGAGTCATACGAAATTCAAACAAATCTGCCGTACTATGATTCGTGATTTTGACAATCTGCCGATTACTGATATAAAAAAACCACGGGTAGGTATCGTGGGGGAGATTCTTGTAAAATTCCTCCCTGCTGCCAATAACCATCTTGCTGATCTTCTGGAAAAAGAAGGTGCTGAGGCAGTATGCCCGGATTTGATTGATTTCATGTGCTATTGCTTTTACAATACAAACTTCAAGACAGAACACTACGGATTAAAAAAATCCAGTTCTGTTGTTGCCAATCTTGGAATCGGCTTCATTAACTGGCTGCGCGATGCCGCCACGAAAGAATTCGAAAAGAGTAAGCACTTCACTCCGCCTGCCAGAATTGATGATCTGGCCAGAATGTCATCCAGTATTGTATCTGTAGGTAATCAAACCGGTGAAGGCTGGTTCTTAACCGGAGAAATGATGGAGCTGATTCACGAAGATGTTCCGAATATTGTTTGCGCGCAGCCTTTTGGCTGTCTGCCTAACCATATCGTCGGAAAAGGCGTTATCAAAGCCATAAGGAAAAAGTACCCGAAAGCCAATATCGTAGCCATTGACTACGATCCCGGTGCCTCCGAAGTAAATCAGCTGAACCGCATTAAACTTATGCTGTCAACAGCCGGCAAGAATCTGCAGAGCGAGGCTTAAGTCCATAATTTTTTTAAGGAAAACCGACCCATCCATGTCTTATGTTTACAGCAGACATGGATGGGCCGATTTTTACGTAATTCGACATTTTCCTTTCTTTTTTGTGAACTTCCTATTTCAGTAGGCATATATTATAGTAGCAGATAAAGAAAACTGCAAAATCAGAAAGGAAAGGATCTTATATGCAAGAATTTTCTGAAAAAAAAGTCGAAAAGAATTCTGATGTATCTATGAGTGAATGCAGATGCAGACCACCGTGTCCGCCTTATAATATAGGACCTACCGGACCTCCGGGTCCCAGGGGATGTAGGGGGCCCATGGGGCCAGCGGGGGCAATGGGGCCTATCGGCCCAATGGGACCCAGGGGCGCAGTCGGGCCGATGGGGCCTATGGGACCAACGGGACCTATGGGGCAAAGAGGACCGATGGGACCTATCGGGCCTATGGGGCAAAGAGGACCGATGGGACCGATCGGGCCGACCGGTCCTGCTGGTTTGACCGGCGCTACCGGGGCCAATGGTGTTGCCGGAGCTACTGGTGCTACTGGACCCACTGGTCCTGCTGGAGCCATAGGTCCTACCGGTCCTACCGGGGCTAATGGTATTACTGGCGCTACTGGACCTACCGGCGCTGACGGGGCTGCTGGCGCTACTGGACCCACTGGTCCTGCTGGGGCTATAGGGCCTACCGGTCCTACCGGGGCTAATGGTATTACTGGCGCTACTGGTCCTACTGGCGCTGCCGGGGCTAATGGGGCTGCCGGTCCTACTGGACCCACTGGTCCTACCGGCGCTGACGGGGCTGCTGGCGCTACTGGACCCACTGGTCCTGCTGGGGCTATAGGGCCTACCGGTCCTACCGGGGCTAATGGTATTACTGGCGCTACTGGCCCTACCGGCGCTGACGGGGCTACCGGTCCTACTGGTGCCACTGGTCCTGCTGGGGCTAACGGGGCTGCCGGAGCTACTGGTCCTACCGGCGCTGACGGCGCTACCGGTCCTACTGGTGCCACTGGTCCTGCTGGGGCTATAGGGCCTACCGGTCCTACCGGGGCTAATGGTATTACTGGCGCTACTGGCCCTACCGGCGCTGACGGCGCTGCCGGAGCTACCGGTCCTACTGGCGCCACTGGTTCTACCGGCGCTGACGGCGCTACCGGTCCTACTGGCGCTACTGGGCCTACCGGCGCTGACGGCGCTACCGGTCCTACTGGCGCCACTGGTCCTACCGGCGCTACTGGGCCTACCGGCAGCGGTGCAATTATTCCGTTTGCATCCGGACTTCCGGTTGCACCAACTTCAATTGCTTTAGGACTTGTGGGACTGCCAGCTGTCATTGCTTTTGGTAACAGTACGGTTCTGCCAAATGTTTTGGGTGCCACAATTGACCTGACTGGTGCAGGTGGGCTGTTAGCCAACATGGCTTTTTCAGTACCCAGAGACGGTATAATTTCGGACGTCACAGCATACTTCAGTGTTGTTCTGGGGCTTAGCTTAATTGGAACAGACCTGACAGTTCATGCCCAACTTTATCAATCTGCAACCCCGAATAATACTTTTTCACCTATTGCCGGAACTGAAGTTACGCTTGCTCCAAACTTCAGCGGAATTATAACTATTGGAGATATTGCCTCCGGATCTCTTTCAGGATTAAATATTCCTGTAACAGCGGGAACAAGACTTCTGATGGTATTTACGTTAACGGCCAGCGGCATTTCGCTCGTCAATACGTTAACAGGTTATGCCAGCGCTGGAATTAATATTTTATAATGGAAAACGCAAAACCAAATAACTACGTTTTATGGTAAGAGAAGGCCTCCCATATCAAGGGGGGCTTTTTCTATGATAGGTTCTGTATTCTTATCAATTACATAAAATATAACACAGTTCAACCAACTTTCACTATTTGTTTTAATTGAACATATACATGCAAACTGCTATAATTTACCTATCTGCAGGTAAACAGAGACATGCGGCCTCGCTCCGCACGAGGTATGTGCAAGGGATAATCTTAAGAATGTGGAGGAAATATGAGGAGTAAGCAGAACATTGGAATTATCGGATTGGCTGTTATGGGAAAAAATCTTGCCTTAAATATAGCAGACCACGGCTACACCGTATCGGTTTTTAACCGGAGTGCAAAGAGAACGGAAGAATTTCTTGCAAAATGCGTCAGCACAGCCCTGAAGGGGTACTTCACCCTTGAAGAATTCGTGCAATCACTGGAACTGCCGAGAAAAATCATTTTGATGGTAAAGGCCGGAAATGCGGTTGATGCTACCATCAGACAATTGAAACCATATCTTACTGAGGGAGACGTAATCATTGATGGAGGTAATTCTTATTTTGAACAAACCATCAACAGAAGCAAGGAACTTGAGGCTGAAGGATTTCATTATTTCGGAGTCGGTATCTCCGGAGGAGAAGAAGGTGCCCGCACGGGGCCGGCGATTATGCCGGGCGGCGATGAAAAGGCATATGAATTGATTCAGCCGATTCTAACGAATATCTCTGCGAGAGCAGAAGGAGAACCATGTTGCCATTATATCGGCAGAGATGGAGCGGGTCATTTTGTAAAGATGGTCCATAACGGAATCGAGTATGCAGATATGCAGCTCATTTGTGAAGCGTACCTGATTTTGAAAAATATGCTGAATATGAGCCCGCCTGATCTGCACGCGGTATTCAAAGAATGGAATCAAGGGGAACTGAATAGCTATCTGATTAGTATTACATCGGATATCTTCACCAAGAAGGATTTGGATTCGGACAATTATCTGGTGGACATGATTTTGGATGTTGCGGGTCAGAAGGGAACGGGTAAATGGACCAGTCAGGCTGCACTCGACTTGGGTGTTTCTATTCCGACGATTACCGGCGCAGTTTTTGAACGGTACCTCTCTTCTGCCAAGGATCTCCGGATGGCAGCAAGCCAATTATATGGTGGCAGCATAAAATCAGAGCAAAAAACAACAGATTTTGCCGAGTCGGTAAGAAAAGCACTTTATGCCAGCAAGATTTGCGCGTATGCACAGGGGTTCAGTCTGATGCTGGAAGCGTCAAAGCATTACGGATGGAATCTCAATCTCTCTAACATTGCAAAGACATTCCGGGGAGGATGCATCATAAGGGCTCAGTTTTTAAACAAAATAGCCGAAGCATATCAGACTGAGCCGGAGCTCGCAAATTTGCTTATGAACAATTATTTTAAGACTTCAATCCAGCAGTATGAGCAGGCGTGGAGGAACGTTGTTTCCACCGCCATTACCTCGGGCATTCCGGTTCCCGCCTTCTCAAGTGCCATCTCTTATTTTGACAGTTTCAGAACACATACCCTGCCTATGAACCTACTGCAGGCGCAGCGTGACTACTTCGGTACCCATACTTATAAAAGGATAGATAAAGAAGGCACATATCATACCCAGTGGTGACAAAATATAGAACGGAGTGTGGTAAGTTGAATATAAATCCAGCACATCAAGTGACAGGCGATATGTCCGCACTTATGGTGATTTTCGGCGGAACAGGTGATTTGACAAATAGAAAACTGATTCCAGCATTATATAATCTGATTTACGATCAGCGATTACCCAAGCATTTTGCTATCGTCGCTGTAGGGCGAAAAGATATGGATCACGAGCAGTATCGAAAACAGATTTTCGAACAATTGAAAAAATATTCGAGAAATGACATTGACGAAATGCTTTGGAAGAATCTAAGCTGCCTTATCTACTATTTTAAACTGAATTTTACGGATTCGGTCGGCTATGAAGGGCTTGATATATTTCTTCGAGAATTAGACAATACCTATCAAATACCCGGGAATAGGTTGTTTTATCTTGCGGTGGCACCTGATTTTTTTGAAACCATCGTGATGCACCTGCACAAGAGTAAAATGGCAGCTGTAACGAAGAATTCATGGAAACGTCTTATTATTGAGAAACCGTTTGGAAAAGACTTAAAAACTGCCCGGCTTTTAAATGGAAAACTCCGGGAAGTGTTCCGGGAAGACGACATCTACAGGATTGACCATTATCTTGGAAAAGAAATGATTCAAAACATTCTGGTTCTCAGATTCTGTAACCTGGTCTTCGAGTCACTGTGGAGCAATCAGTTTATTGACAATATACAGATATCGCTCGCAGAAAAGCATGGAGTTGGTGCCAGGGGCGGCTATTATGAGCAGTCAGGAGCCATGCGCGACATGGTCCAGAACCATCTGCTCCAAATCGTATCTCTGATTGCAATGGAAGCTCCGATTAATTTGACACCAGATGCAATTAAGATGGAGAAGCTGAAGGTTCTTAATTCAATTGAGCGCTTTTCTCCCGAATTGCTGAAGAACAACATTGTCTTTGGTCAGTATGGCAAAGGAATCATCGATGGGCATCCTGTCCCCGGTTATCAGGAAGAAGTTTCTGAAAGGTCCAACACGGAAACATTCATTGCAATGAAGTTTTATATCAATAATTTCAGATGGGCGGGTACCCCCTTCTATATCAGAACCGGAAAGCGTCTGGGTGTACATGCGGCCGAAATCGTTATCCAATTTAAAGCTTTGCCGGATATATTATATTTCAGCAATGATACCGAACAGGAGCCTAATCTGCTCGTCATCAAGATACAGCCGAATGTTGGTGTATTCTTCCAATTTAACACAAGGGACTTTAACACTGAGAAAGAGATTATGTCCGCAAAAATGGATACTAGTCACACCAGCCGTGCGCAGGGAAATACGCCGGAAGCCTATGAGAAACTTATTCTGGACGTAATCAAGGGAGACTCTACCCTCTTTTCTAGTTGGGACGAGGTGGAGGCCTCTTGGATGATAGCTGACAAGATTACTGAATACGGGAGACGAAGAAAACTCAATCTCCCCAACTATGATGCCGGATCGATGGGACCAATTCAGTCCTTCGAGCTTCTGGCACGCGATTGCAGAAAGTGGTGGAATATATGAAAATACTTGATATATCTATGCCGATTACAAAGGATATGAACGTCTATAAGGATGAGCCTGCAAAAAAACCAGTCATTACAGTGGTCAGTGACTTTTCAAACGGACCGGCGCATGAGACAAAGCTTGAGATGAACGTACACACAGGTACACATATTGATATGCCGCTTCACATGTTGGAGAACGGCCAGACAATAGAAAACATTAATTTGGAAAAAGTGTTCACAAAATGCAAGGTATTTGATCTTGTACAGGTAGATGAGAAAATTTCCAAAGAGCACCTTTCTGGAAAAACAATCTTGAAAGGGGACTTTATTCTGTTGAAAACAAAAAATTCATTCGTAAAAAACCCCGGTAAGAATTTTATCTATCTCGACAAATCGGGGGCAGAGTACCTTGCCGATAAGAAGGTGTGCGGCGTGGGAATCGATAGCCTTGGTATAGAGCGGGACCAGCCTGGTCATGAAACTCATAAAATCCTGTTATCTTTAGAAATCATTATTCTCGAAGGTCTCCTTTTGAAAAACATCGAAGAAGGTGAATACTTCCTGAGCGCACTGCCAATCAATGTACCAAGCGCAGAGGGGGCGCCAGTAAGAGCAGTCTTGCTCATCTAAGCGTTTACCTATCTCATCTTTTGCGTAATCTTTAAGCTTTTCCCGCACTTCGGACCATTGGTCCGAAGTCTTTTATTTATATGCAACTAAATTTATTACTAATACATTGAAGCCAAATACCTTTATGTTTAAGTGAGGATGATTTTGTGAGCGTGCAGCTCCAAACCACAGGCATATTGGTCTGCGCTGAGGCTTGGGCTGCATTATCACGAAATTCAGCCCAGTAAAGCATGCGGTTATTTAAGAAAAACAACGCTCCTAGAATATCTCTGTTTTTTATGTAATTCGACATTTTAACCCATACTTTTTAACTTTTTATTTTTTTATGCATATATTTATAGTAGCAGATGAAACAAACTGCATAAGCAATAAGGAAAGGAGATTTAAATGCAAGAATTTTTTGAAAAAAAAGTCGAAAACAATTCTGATGTATCTATGAGTGAATGTAGGTGCAGACCCCCGTATCCGTCTTGTAATGTGGGACCTACCGGACCCCCGGGCCCCAGAGGATGTCCTGGACCTATGGGACCTATGGGACCGATGGGGCCTATGGGGCAAAGAGGGCCAATGGGTCCGATCGGACCGATGGGGCAAAGAGGACCTATAGGTCCAATCGGTCCAACAGGACCTGCTGGTGTTACTGGTGTTACCGGTGCTACCGGACCTACCGCACCGTGTATTTAATGACAACCACGGAAAACCGCATGAATACAGGGTTTTCAAAAAATCTAAAGACAATTAAACATATCTATAATCACACCTAAAACGCCGATTGCAAGGAGGACAAACCTTGAATTGGCGTTTTTAAGTGTTACGGCGGCGTTTACTAATTCCCTTTTGGGAAGATAGGAACGCCGTTTTTTTATGCCCTCATGTTACGCAGTAGGGGCAAAAATAGCCTTGATTTACGCGGCTTTGCAGGTGCGTTTCTGACGTGGCAAGGGTAATATACCTTTTCCCTCAAAATCACCTTTTAACTGCGTGACAAATCTACAGCAAAGGAGTTGATGAAGCAATGGCAGTTTTCCGAGTAGAACGAAACAAGGGTTATACCGTTATGAGCAACCACCACTTGCGAAACAAGGATTTAACCCTTAAAGCAAAGGGGCTGCTATCGCAAATGCTATCCCTGCCGGAGGATTGGGACTATACCCTTGCGGGGCTATCTCATATCAACCGGGAAAAAATTGACGCGATACGCGAAGCGGTGCGGGAGCTTGAACGCATCGGATATATCATACGGTCAAGAGAACGCGACGAGAAAGGACGCTTGCGGGGCGCGGACTATGTGATTTACGAGCAGCCGCAGCCGCCTATATCGGATTTACCTACATTGGAAAATCCAATATTGGATAATCCAACGTTGGAAAAACCTACACAGGATAACCCTACGTTGGAAAATCCAACGCAATTAAATAAAGAGATACAAAGAACTGACTTACCAAAAAAAGATAAATTAAATACAGATTTATCAAGTACCGATTCCATTCCTATCCATTCCCAAAGTCCCCTGCCTTACGGGGAAAGGAGCGGAAAGGAAGCGTCTACTCAAAGCGCGATTGAGATATACCGGGAAATTATACAGGACAATATCGAGTACGATTATCTCCTGCAAGACCCCCATATCGACAATGACCGTCTGAATGAAATTGTTGACCTCATGCTTGAAACCATATGCACCGCAAGAAAGACAATCCGCATTGCCGGGGACGATTATCCCGCCGAGCTTGTGAAATCTAAGTTTTTGAAGCTGAACAGCAGCCACATTCAATTTGTCTTTGACTGTATGCGGGAGAACACCACCAAAATCCGCAACATCAAGCAGTATCTACGGGCGGTTTTGTTTAACGCCCCGACCACCATTGACAGCTACTATACCGCCCTTGTCACTCACGACATGGCAAGCGGCAAAATCTGAAAGGAGTATCCACTATGAAACAGGGAGCATTGATTTTTGACGAACAGACCGACCGTTACGACATTCGCTTTGACCTTGCCGATTATTACGGCGGGCTGCATTGCAGGGAATGTTTCGAGATTTTCACAGGCGGCAAATGGAAACCGACCCGTATGGAAATGGCTGAAAACTGGTATCTTGTGGGTGTCCGCGCCGAGGATTTGAACGGGCTGCGGGTGCGGATATAAATGCCCAAAACCGCCGCCATACCGTGAAAGGAGGACGGTAAATGCAAGATGAAGTAAACGAAAAGACCATTGCCATATCCATAAAGGCAACAAAGCTATCTGCAAAGCTGCTGCAAAAAGCTATGAAATCCATGCTTTCACAGATGAAAAAGCAGCTTGAAAAACAGGCGACGCCCCACGGCAAGCAGACCCTAAAACAGCTTATGAAGCAGAACGCGGGCGTTTCCAACATTGAAATCACCGACGGAAATATCAAAGCCTTTGAGGGTACCGCGAAAAAGTACGGGATTGACTTTGCCTTGAAAAAGGACAATACCGAAAGCCCGTCCCGTTACCTTGTGTTTTTCAAGGGGCGCGACGCGGACGCGCTGACCGCAGCCTTTAAGGAATTTTCCGCAAAAAAGCTGACGCAGGAGAAAAAGCCCTCAATCCGCAAGCTGCTTTCCGCCATGAAAGAAAAGGGGGCGGCAAAAAACAACCAGCGCGTCAAAGTGAACAAAAAGGACAGGGGGATTGAGCTATGAGCAATGTAAACTGGAAAAAGCTGATTATCCCCAACATTCCCTATCTGCTCTTTGTGTATCTCTTTGATAAAGCGGCACAGGCTTTCAGACTTACGCCGGGGGCTGACATGAGCGCAAAGCTCTTGTCAATCGGGGACGGTTTCGCCGCTGCCTTTGCAAATGCCACGCCGAGTTTTGACCCGTTGGATTTACTTGTTGGCATTGCAGGAGCGGCAATTATCCGGCTTGCCGTATACATCAAAGGCAGGAACGCAAAAAAGTACCGCAAGGGAATAGAATACGGTTCTGCCCGTTGGGGCGGCGCAGCAGATATAAAGCCTTATGTTGCCCCGGTATTTGAAAACAACGTCATTCTGACCCAGACCGAACGGCTGATGATGAGCAGCCGCCCGAAGCAGCCGAAGTACGCAAGAAATAAAAATGTGCTTGTAATCGGCGGCAGCGGCAGCGGAAAAACCCGCTTTTTCGTCAAGCCTAACCTTATGCAAATGCACAGCAGCTATGTTGTGACTGACCCCAAAGGAACGGTTTTATTAGAGTGTGGAAAAATGCTTGCCCGTGGCACCCCGAAAATCGGTGAGGACGGGCAACCCGTAAGGAGAAATGGAAAAATAGTCTATGAGCCGTATCGTATCAAGGTGATAAATACAATCAATTTTAAGAAAAGTATGCGGTACAACCCCTTTGTCTATATCCGCAGCGAAAAGGACATTTTGAAGCTCGTTACGACTATTATAAGCAACACCAAAGGCGAGGGCGAAAAAAGCACGGAGGATTTTTGGGTGAAAGCGGAAAAGCTCTATTACACCGCCTTAATCGGCTATATCTGGTATGAAGCCCCGGAGAATGAAAAGAACTTTACAACCCTGCTTGAAATGATAAATGCGTCGGAAGCCCGCGAGGACGACGAGGATTTTCAAAATCCAGTTGACCTCATGTTTGAGCGTTTGGAGCAGAAAGACCCGGAACATTTTGCCTTGAAGCAGTACAAGAAATATAAACTTGCGGCGGGCAAGACTGCAAAATCAATCCTCATTTCCTGCGGCGCAAGGTTAGCCCCATTTGACATACGGGAACTGCGGGAGCTAATGGAAACCGACGAAATGGAGCTTGACACCATAGGCGACCGCAAAACCGCTCTTTTCGTTATCATTTCCGACACCGACGACACCTTTAACTTTGTTGTTTCCATTCTTTACACACAGCTTTTCAATCTGCTTTGCGACAAGGCAGATGATGTATACAGCGGACGGCTGCCCGTTCATGTGCGCTGCCTGTTAGATGAATTTGCGAATATCGGGCAGATACCAAAGTTTGAAAAGCTCATAGCCACCATACGAAGCCGGGAAATCTCGGCTTCTATTATTTTGCAAAGCCAGTCACAGCTAAAAGCCATTTACAATGACAATGCAGATACCATAATCGGCAACTGCGACACCACGCTTTTCTTGGGCGGCAAAGAAAAAACCACCTTGAAAGAAATCTCTGAAATCTTGGGAAAGGAAACGATAGACAGCTTCAACACGTCCGAAAACAGAGGGCGGGAAGTTTCCCACGGACTGAATTATCAGAAATTGGGAAAGGAGCTTATGACGCAAGACGAAATCGCCGTTATGGACGGTGGAAAGTGCATTTTACAGCTACGCGGCGTGCGCCCGTTTTTCTCTGATAAGTACGATATAACTCGACACCCGAACTATCAATACCTTTCCGACGCAGACCCCAAAAACGCTTTTGACATGGAAAAGCAGTTAAGACGACGCCCTGCAATCGTAAAGCCGGACGAGGTTTTTGACTACTACGAAATCGACGAAGCCGCTTTGCATGAGCAGTAACAGGAGGTGATACAATCCGTAAAGAAACAAGGGGCTATTGGGTACGCGCCCCTACTACAATTTCATAGTGATATGCCGCCAACTATGGGGCGGTATTTCTTTTGCGATAGTTTACGGACTATCACTTTTTTGTACCCAAAAACAAAATCAAAGAATATGTGAGCCGCAAAAGCGGCAGAAAGAGAGGTCATTTATGGCGTTTTTCAATTCGGCAGTAGGTGTTTTGCAGACCCTTGTAATCGCATTGGGTGCGGGCTTGGGAATTTGGGGTGTTATCAATCTTTTGGAGGGCTACGGCAACGACAATCCCGGTGCAAAATCGCAGGGCATGAAGCAGCTCATGGCGGGCGGCGGCGTTGCTTTGATTGGCGCGACCCTTGTACCTTTGCTTTCCGGCCTGTTCGGTTAAGGGCGGGTAAACGCCTATGCAGAGCATACTTGATGCGATTAACGAATGGATAAAGGAAATCCTTATCGGAGCCATTAACGGGAATCTGTCAACTATGTTCGGGGACGTAAACGAAAAAGTCGGCACAATCGCCGCCGAGGTAGGCAAGACCCCGCAGGGTTGGAATGCGAATATTTTTTCCATGATTCAGACCCTTTCGGAAAATGTAATCGTACCCATTGCGGGGCTTGTGATTACCTACGTTCTATGCTACGAGCTTATCAGCATGGTAACGGAAAAGAACAACATGCACGACATAGATACGTTCATGTTCTTTAAGTGGTTTTTTAAGGCGTGGGTAGCGGTGTTTCTCGTTACCAATACCTTTACTATCACTATGGCGGTGTTCGATATGGCGCAGCACGTCGTATCGGGTGCGGCGGGCGTAATCGGCGGCAACACAAATATTGATGTTGCCGCCGCGCTTTCGTCCATGCAATCCGGGCTTGACGCTATGGAAATCCCCGAACTGCTGTTGCTCGTTATGGAAACAAGCCTTGTCAGCCTTTGCATGAAAATCATGTCGGTGCTGATAACGGTAATCCTGTACGGGCGTATGATAGAAATTTACCTTTATTGTTCCGTATCCCCGATTCCGTTTGCAACCATGACAAACCGGGAGTGGGGGCAGATAGGAAACAACTACCTTAAAAGCCTGTTTGCTCTTGGCTTTCAAGGCTTTTTAATTATGATATGCGTCGGCATTTACGCGGTTTTGGTAAACGACATGATAATAGCGGACAATCTGCACAGCGCGATATTTTCCCTTGCAGCCTATACCGTTATCCTCTGCTTTTCCCTGTTCAAATCCGGCGCGCTGGCGAAATCAATATTTTCAGCGCATTAAGGCGCAGAAAGGAGGTTCACTATGGCGTATGTACCCGTACCAAAAGACCTATCCCGTATCAAAACAAAAGTCGCTCTCAACCTGACGAAGCGGCAAATCATCTGCTTTTCGGCGGCTCTCCTAATCGGATTGCCGCTTTTCTTTTTACTCAAAGACAGCACGGGAACGAGCTTTGCAGCGTTTGTAATGATTGTTGTCATGCTGCCCTGCTTCCTCATTGCCATGTATGAAAAGCACGGGCAACCCCTTGAAGTCGTGGTAAAAAACATCATTCAGACAAAATTTATCCGACCCAAAGAGCGACCATATCAGACGGAAAACTTTTACGCCGTTTTGGCACGGCAGAGAAAACTGGAAAAGGAGGTATCGGCTATTGTCAACGGCAAAAACAAAACCTGTAAGAAATAAGCGCAAGCTGACCCGCGCCGGGAAAAAGCAGATTGCCGCCATTATCCAAAAGGCAAAGGGGGACGGGAAAGCGCATACCGCGCAGCAGACGATTCCCTATCTTACCATGTACCCCGACGGGATTTGCAGGGTAACAGAAAAGAAATTCAGCAAGAGCATTGTATTTGAAGATATTAACTATCAGCTTGCACAGGCAGACGACAAGACCGCCATTTTTGAAAACTGGTGCGACTTCCTTAACTATTTTGACGCTTCCGTATCGGTGCAGCTTTCCTTTATCAATCAAGGGACGCAACGAAGTGAAGCAGAAAAGGCAATTGAGATTCCCCCGCAGGAGGACGCTTTCAACTCCATTCGTGCCGAGTATGCGGCTATGCTGAAAAATCAGCTTGAAAAAGGAAACAACGGGATTGTCAAGTACAAGGCTATCACCTTTTCCATTGAAGCGGACACCCTTACCACAGCAAAGGCGCGGCTTGCCCGTATCGAAACCGACGTACTCAACAACTTTAAGGTGCTTGGCGTATCAGCTCACCCCATGACGGGCTATGAACGGTTGAAAATGCTGCATGGCGTATTTCACCCGGAGGGAGAGCCTTTTTCCTTTGATTTTTCTTGGCTTGCCCCGTCCGGGTTGTCTACAAAGGATTTTATTGCCCCGTCCTCTTTCCGTTTTGGTGAGGGGCGCACATTCCGCATGGGTAAAAAAATCGGTGCGGCGAGTTTCCTTGAAATCCTTGCGCCGGAGTTAAACGACCGTATGCTTGCGGATATTCTCGACCTTGAAACGGGCGTTATTGTCAATCTGCATATCCGCAGTATCGACCAGAGCGAAGCAATCAAGACCATTAAGCGCAAAATTACCGACCTTGACAAAATGAAAATTGAGGAACAAAAAAAAGCTGTCCGCAGCGGGTATGACATGGATATTATCCCGTCCGACCTTGCCACATTCGGCAGCGAAGCGAAAAATCTCTTGCAGGATTTACAGAGCAGGAATGAGCGCATGTTTTTACTTACGTTCCTTGTGGTGAACATGGCAGACACGAAGCGCAAACTTGAAAATGACGTGTTCGCCGTTAAGGGTATCGCGCAAAAATACAACTGCGCTTTGACCCGTCTTGACTACTTGCAGGAAGCGGGCCTTCTATCAAGCGTCCCCATTGGGGAAAATCTTATCCCAATTCAAAGGGGCTTGACAACGAGCAGTACCGCAATTTTTATTCCGTTCATCACACAGGAGCTTTTTCAAGAGGGCGCAGCCCTTTATTATGGGCTGAACGCGCTTTCCAACAATATGATTTTATGTGACCGAAAGAAACTGAAAAACCCGAACGGGCTTATCTTGGGAACGCCGGGTAGCGGTAAATCTTTTGCGGCAAAGAGGGAAATTACAAATGCTTTTCTCATTACCGACGACGATATTATTATCTGCGACCCGGAAGCCGAGTATTACCCCCTTGTGCAAAGGCTCCACGGACAGGTTATCCGCATTTCTCCCACAAGCACACAGTATGTCAACCCTATGGATATTAACTTAAATTACAGCGAGGACGACAGCCCTCTTGCGCTGAAAAGCGACTTTATTCTTTCTCTTTGCGAGCTGGTCATTGGCGGGAAAGAGGGCTTGCAGCCAGTGGATAAAACAGTCATTGACCGGGCTGTCCGCAATGTCTACCGTCCGTTTCTTGCCGACCCCGACCCGGTGAAAATGCCTATCTTGGGCGACCTTTACGACGAGCTTTTAAAGCAGCCGGAGCCGGAAGCGGCGCGTATCGCGTCGGCATTGGAGCTTTACGTTTCGGGGAGCCTTAACGTCTTTAACCACCGTACCAATGTGGAGCTTTCAAACCGCCTTGTCTGCTTTGATATTAAGCAGCTTGGAAAGCAGCTAAAAAAGTTAGGTATGCTCATTGTGCAAGACCAGGTATGGAACCGGGTAACAGTCAACCGCGCCGAGCATAAGGCGACGCGCTACTATATGGACGAGTTTCATCTACTCTTGAAAGAGGAACAGACCGCCGCTTACAGCGTGGAAATTTGGAAGCGATTCAGAAAGTGGGGCGGCATACCGACCGCAATCACGCAGAACGTCAAGGATTTGCTATCTTCCCGCGAGGTAGAGAACATTTTTGAAAACAGCGATTTTGTGCTTATGCTCAATCAGGCCGCCGGTGACCGGGCTATCCTTGCAAAACAGCTTAACATTTCCCCGCAGCAAATGAAGTACGTTACCCACACCGAAGCGGGCGAGGGGCTTATTTTCTACGGCAACGTGGTACTGCCATTTGTAGACCGTTTCCCTCAAAATACCGAGCTTTACCGAGTAATGACGACGAAGCCGGAGGAAGTGAGGGGCGCATGAAAACGGACGCAATCATCAACAGGGACGCGCTTCTTGCTTTAAAGGAACTTCCCAACGAAAGCGTCCATTGTGCCGTAACGTCGCCGCCCTACTATGCTTTGCGGGATTATGGACTTGATGCACAGATTGGACGCGAGGACACGCCGGAACAGTACATTGAAAGGCTTGTTGCGGTTTTCCGGGAACTGCGCCGGGTACTCCGTTCAGACGGTACGTTTTGGCTGAATATTGCGGACACCTATTGCGGCACAGGCAGCAAGGGCAGCTACACCGACCCGAAAAACCCAAAAGGCAGAAACGGGCAAGGCGTATCAAGCGCAAGACAGGCGGCGGGCTGCAAGCAAAAAGACTTAATCGGCATTCCGTGGCTTTTAGCTTTTGCTCTGCGCTCTGATGGGTGGTTTTTACGCAGCGATATTATTTGGCAGAAAGACAACCCCATGCCCGAAAGCGTCAAAGACCGTCCGAGCCGCTGCTATGAACACGTTTTTTTGCTTACGAAGTCAAAAAAATATTTCTATGACGCTGCCGCCATTGCCGAACCCATAGCCCCTACAACAGCGGCGCGGTATAAATCCGGGCGCGGCGAAAATCACAAATACGCCGGGGAAGTACCCGGACAAGGCAAGGTGCAAGGTATCAACAGGGCGAGAAAAGGCGGCTATTACGACGACGCGCTTATCCCCACGATACGCAACAAGCGCGACGTTTGGCTTATCAATACCGTTCCCTACAAAGGCGGTCATTTTGCCGCCTTTCCCCCAAAGTTAGTGGAAACCTGTATTATGGCGGGCTGTCCGAAAGGCGGCATTGTCCTTGACCCATTCTTTGGAAGCGGTACAACGGGGCTTGCAGCGAAAACCCTTAACCGCAGCTATATTGGCATTGAACTAAATACCGAGTATTGCGCCCTTGCAAGGGCGCGGATTGGAGGTGATAACTCTTGAAAGACCCCTTAAAGCCCCGCGACAAAATCACGCAGAAAATAAGCCGTGACGGGTTGATGAAGCAAAACGAAACCACAGGAGAAACAGAGCGCGTGAGTAAACGGGAGCAAGACGCGGATTTTCAGAAAACGCCGGAACAACAGGCAGCACAGGACGCGGCGCAGCTTGACCCTGTATATTCCAATACCGCCCCGTTGCCCCTTGCGCCCGAACTATCCCACAGGCAGGACACGGAAGCCGCCGAGCAGCTTTTTCACCGCATAGATACGGCGCATACCCGCAAAGCGTCCAAAAAGGCGGTACAGCGGGCGCAACGGGAAGCTACCGCACAAACGAAGTCGTCCCGGCTGCAATTTACCGACGAGGAACTTCATACGCCGGAGCTTGAAAAATATATCAGGAAATCCGACAAAGCGGCTGACCGCTTGGACGCGGCAAAGGCGGCTATTCCGAAGAAAAAGAAACTTGTTACCGAGCGCACCTTTGACGAAGCCACAGGCAAAGGCAAAACCCGTCTGCACTTTGAAGAACGGGAAAAGTCCATGCCCGGAAAAACCAATAAAAACCCGTTGCCCCGCCCCGCGCAGGAAGCGGGTAGTTTTATCCACAACAAGATACATTCTGTTGAAAAGGACAATTCCGGTGTTGAGGGAGCGCACGAATCCGAGGAATTAGCGGAGCGCGGCGTAAAATACGGGGCGCGAAAAATGCGGCAGGGCTACCGCAGCCACAAGCTGAAACCCTACCGGGCGGCAGCCAAAGCGGAAAAAGCAGCGTTTCAGGCAAACGTGGATTTTCAGTATCATAAGACGCTGCATAATAACCCGCAGCTTAAAAGCAACCCCCTTTCCCGCCTTTGGCAGAAGCAGCGAATCAAGCGGCAGTATGCAAAAGCGGTAAAGTCGGGCGGTGTAAAGACCGCAAAGAATGTCGGCAAGGCGGCACAAAAAACCGCCGAGCAAACGCGGAAAGGATTTGCATTTGTGGCGCGGCACCCGACAGGCGTTGTGATTGCCATTGCCGCGCTGCTGCTGTTCATTATTATTTTTGCGGGGCTGTCCTCTTTTTCCTCTATGTTTTCCGGCACCTTAAACGGCATATTGGGAACGTCCTACACGTCGGAGGACAGCGACCTTGTGGCGGTGGAAAACAGCTATGCCGCAAAGGAAAATGAACTGCAATACAGGATAGACCATATCGAGGGCGATAACCCCGGCTATGATGAATACCGCTATGACCTTGACAATATCGGGCATAACCCCCACGAACTGGCTTCCTATCTGACCGCCCTTTTGCAGAGTTACACCCCGCAGAGCGCACAGGCAGAATTGCAGCGCGTCTTTGACAGGCAGTATACGCTGACGCTGACCAAAGAAGTAGAAATTCGCTATCGGACGGAAACCCGCACCGATACATGGACGGACGAGGACGGAAACACCCATACAGACACCTATACCGTCGAAGTACCCTACAACTATTACATTCTCAATATCAAGCTGACAAATAAGGCGATATCCTCTTTCGTGCCGGAGCTTTTAACGGCAGAACAGCTTGAAATGTACCGCGTTTACTTGGAAACAAGCGGCAACAAGCCTTTGCTGTTCGGCGGCGGCTCTCCCGATGTGAACCCGTCCGAGGATTTAAGCGGCGTTCACTTGGTAAACGGCACACGTCCCGGCAATCCGCAGCTTGTAGACCTTGCAAAGTCGCAAGTCGGGAACGTGGGCGGCTCTCCATATTGGAGCTGGTACGGCTTTAACAGCCGCGTCGAGTGGTGCGCCTGTTTCGTATCCTGGTGCTACGGACAGGCAGGCTTATCCGAACCGCGTTTTGCAGCTTGCCAGTCGCAGGGGATTCCTTGGTTTACCTCCCGCGGACAATGGGGCGATAAAAATTACAGCAACATAGCCCCCGGCGACGCTATCTTTTTCGATTGGGATTCAGACGGGAGCGCAGACCATGTAGGGCTTGTTATCGGCACAGACGAAAGCCGTGTTTACACCGTTGAGGGCAATTCCGGCGACGCCTGCAAAATTAAGAGCTACCCGTTAGACTATGCCTGTATCAAAGGCTACGGGCTGATGAATTGGGACTGACTATTTTTGAAAATTGAAAGGAGTATGACACAATGGCAAATAACAAAATTGACCGTATCGACCGGGAAATCCAAAAGACCCGTGAGAAAATCACAGAGTATCAAAATAAGCTGAAAGGGCTTGAAGCGCAGAAAACCGAAGCGGAAAATCTGCAAATCGTTCAGCTTGTACGCACTATGCGCCTAACACCTGCGGAACTTACTGCTATGCTCTCCGGCGAACCTATCCCTGGCATTGCTGCCGTTCCCACAGACTATGACGAACAGGAGGACACCGAGAATGAAGAATAAAAAACTTTTCCGCAGCTTTTTTGTACTGCTTGCCGCCCTTATCTTGATGGGCGGATTTTCTATTACCGCCTATGCGGGCGGTGGTGAGGAAATTCCCACCGACGACAGCAACGTAATTGTAGAAACCGCCGAGCCGCAGCCACTTACCCCGGAGGGCAACATGAGCCTTGTGGATGACATAGAGGGCGACGACGCCGAGGATAAGCAGTTTATTGTTGTAAAAAGCAAGGGCGGCAACTACTTTTACATCATCATTGACAACGCCGCACAGGGCGAAAATACCGTCCATTTCCTCAATCAAGTGGACGAAGCCGATTTAATGGCACTCATAGACGCCGAGGATAAACTACCCCAAAATTTGGAAGTTACCCCGCAGCCCACCCCCGAACCGACACCGCAGCCGGAGCCGGAACAGCCCAAAGAGGAAAAAAGCAATACGGGCGGTATGCTGCTCATGGTGCTGTTGCTCTTTGCCGGGATTGGCGGCGCGTTCTATTACTTTAAGGTTTTGAAGCCGAAACAGGCGGTCAAGGGCAATACCGACCTTGACGAATTTGATTTTGACGAGTACGACAAAGAAGCCGAGGACGAGCAAACTAAATCCGATATTTTCGAAGAAAAAGAATACGAGGAATAACAGTAGAAAAATACCGCCGTCTTTTATGGGCGGCGGATATATTAACAAATTATTTATTTAACTCATTTGAAGTGTATTCAACTTCTCTTTATCAGATAGCATAAACCATAAAATTTCGTTAAGAGCTTCATCAAGACGAAGGCATATATCCATATAAGTCCAATTCTCAATACTGTATTCAAATTCATCAAACCTAAAATTCTGCATAAAGGCTTGGCGATACAGTTCTAATAATTGTTGCACTGCCTCAAAATCACCATGGGCAATTTTATTTCTTAGCTTACGCATGATTTGTGAAAACAACACACCGTCTTTTTGAGGTATCCTATCTGACAAAAATTGTGGAAGTTTAAATTCAATTTCTCCTGCTGTTTTGCCATTGCCTTTTGGATTGATAATGAGCATTTCAATGAGTGACATAGTTTTAAAAACATGGTATGAATTGAGTTCTTCATCAGAAAATAAGGCATTTATTATGTAATCAAATAACCAAAAATCTTTATCTGTTACTAAGAAATCATCTATCAATTCCCCTATTTTTGTTAAAGCGTTTATTCCCCCTTGAGTATAGTCAGATACCGTAACTTTGTGTGCAGGGTGTGGATGTAACATTGCCTGTAAATAATTGATTATAAGGGGTTCTTTTTGTAAGTCATCTGAATTATATGTCGAGAATGGTATTTGCTTGGGAACAACTTTTTTTGCATTCCTTGATGACTGCACTTTGCAACAAAAATTAAGAAATTTTCTTGTATATTGTGGTTCACATGTGGGGCTGTCCATATTTTCATTTTTCATTTGGAGTAATGAACTTTCAAAATCTGATACTTGGATTTCAATTAGATGTTCAGCAATAATTTGCATATTGTTTTTTCCATCTTCTTGCCAGCCTAACTGCTCCACAATGTTTTGTAAATCATATCGACCCACAGCCCAAGAAACATCTATACCGGATTGTTTAAATGAGGATATTTTATGATTGTTAATTAAAATTTCCTCCATGAAATCTTCTTGTAATCCCTTTACCCAATCAGGGGCAGGATTGCAAATACTAACACCTAATTTCTTTGAAATTGTAATTGGCTCTATTTTCCCATACATGTTGAGTAAAACCAAATTTATCACCTCCATTTAAATTATTTTACCATGAAAGGAGCTTTTATGAAACTTATAATCGCAGAAAAACCCAGCGTCGCCCAGACTATCGCCGCCGTTCTTGGAGCAAAGAAAAAAAAGGACGGCTATATTGAGGGCGCGGGCTATCTTGTTTCTTGGTGCGTCGGGCATTTGGTGGGGCTTTCCGAAGCCGCCGCCTATGGGGAGCAGTACAAAAAATGGAGCTATGAAGCCTTACCCATTCTGCCGCAGGATTGGAAGTATACCGTTGCCCCGGACAAGAAAAAGCAGTTTAACCTTTTGCGGGAGCTTATGCGCCGCCCTGACGTTGAAAGCCTGATATGCGCCACCGACGCAGGGCGTGAGGGTGAATTGATTTTCCGTTTCGTCTATTTGCAAGCGGGCTGCAACAAACCCTTTTCCCGGCTTTGGATTTCCTCAATGGAGAACGAAGCTATTAAAAAGGGTTTTGCAACACTAAAAGACGGGCGGGAGTATGACCCGCTTTTCCACTCTGCCCTATGCAGGGCAAAGGCTGATTGGCTTGTCGGTATCAATGCGACCCGCCTTTTCTCTGTCCTGTATGATAAGACCCTAAACGTAGGGCGGGTGCAGACCCCGACCCTTGCTATGCTCACCGAGCGGCAAGCAAAAATATCCGGCTTTCAAAAAGAAAAATACCATATCGTGCGCCTTGATGTAGGCGGTGTGGACGCGGCAAGCTGCCGGATCTCCACCGCCAAAGAAGCCGAATCCCTCAAAACAGCTTGTGAAGCGTCGCAGGCTGTTTGCGTTTCCGTGGCAAAGGAGAAAAAGACTGTTGCCCCGCCGAAGCTCTTTGACCTTACGAGCTTGCAGAGGGAAGCAAACCGCCTGTATTCCTACACCGCGAAACAAACCCTTGACCTTGCACAAACATTGTACGAAAAGCGGCTTTTGACTTATCCCCGTACTGACAGCCAGTTTCTTTCTGACGATATGGGCGATACGACGGCGGGTGTTGTGTCCGTCCTCATGGGTAAGTTGTCCTTTATGCAGGGCGCAGATTTTACCACCGACATTTACCGAACGCTGAACAGCAAAAAGGTATCAGACCACCACGCCATTATACCTACGGCCGAGCTTGGGAAAACCGACCTTTCCGCCCTGCCGGAGAGCGAAAGAAGTATTCTTATCCTTGCAGGTGTCCGTCTGCTCTGCGCCACCGCCGAGCCACACGTTTACGAAGCAGTTACGGCAGTTTTTGAATGTGCAGGACAACAGTTTACCGCCAAAGGAAAGACCATTCTTTGTATTGGTTGGAAAGACCTTGACCGCCGTTTCCGGGCGACACTAAAAGGCAAAACTGATTCCACCGAGGACGACGACAACGAAGTCTTGGAACTTGACGCACCGCCTTTTTCCGAGGGGCAGACCGTGAAACCTGTCCCGGCAAAGGTTACGGAGCATACCACCGCCCCGCCAAAGCCCCACACCGAGGACACGCTATTGTCGGCTATGGAACGTGCCGGGAGTGAGGACACCACCGAGGAAGCGGAACGGAAAGGATTAGGCACACCCGCCACCCGCGCCGCTGTCATTGAAAAGTTAGTAAAATCCGGCTTTGTGCAGCGTAAGGGAAAGCAGCTTATCCCCACTAAAGACGGGGAAAATCTGATTGCCGTACTACCCGATACCCTCACTTCTCCGAAGCTCACGGCTGAATGGGAAAATGCTCTGACGCTGATTGCAAAGGGCGCAGCCGACCCGGACATTTTCATGCGCGGTATTGAAAGCATGGCGCAGGAGCTTGTGAAAGCCTATCCCGTCCTTTCCGGGGAGAACGGCGGTTTATTCAAAACAGAAAAGACCGCTTTAGGCAAATGCCCCCGCTGCGGCTCTGATGTATACGAGGGCAAGAAAAATTACTATTGCGGGGATAAGGATTGTTCCTTTGTCATGTGGAAAAATGACCGTTTTTTTGAGGAACGCAAAACCGCCTTTACCTCTAAAATTGCCGCCGCTCTCCTAAAAAACGGTAAGGCAAAGGTCAAGGGGCTTTACTCCCCAAAGACGGGTAAAACCTACGACGGAACAGTGCTTTTAGCCGACACAGGCGGGAAATACATCAATTACCGAATTACCATTCAGAGGGACAAAGAACTTTCGTAGCAAGCATAGGAAAGGGGTACCCTTTCCGTAAAATTCCCGCCTTTTCTCTATGAGAACGGCGGGAATTTTGCTTGTTGGGAAGTTTCCCAAACCCTCTAAAAAATTAAAAGAAAGCGAGGAAAGCTATGCCTTATACCTCTTACGACCATGATAGACTACAACCCGCCGAGAACATGAGAATTGAACGTACCATTTCTTTCAGAGCGGGCAACGGGGATACTTCCGGCTTGACGGCCTTACCCGTGGAGCAATTACGAGCTATGCGCGCGGAAAGCGCGGCGGCTGAACAGGTGATTTATGATAAATTGCGCGAAGCGTCGGCAGAATGGGAAGCACAGGCGGGACAAACGCAGTTGTTTGATAAAGCGATTGAATATGCCAGAACCCCCACCGTCAAGCACACCTCCAATCAATGGAAAAAATCCGAGCATAACAATGACTGGCAGGAAATGAGCAACATGGTATATTCCATGTCGCACCATATTTATGAACGGACAAGGTATGACCGGGAAACGGAAAAATCCGTACCCGTGGCGTGGGAATTGACATGGAGCATATACACAAATCCGCCGCAAAATCTTAGGCGTACAAAAATTGCCGGACATGATAAAAAAGTCTATTCAGACAGAGCCGATATGGAAAAATATCTTGCCGGACGTATCAAGGCGTATTCCCACCTATTCACGGAAATATCGCCGTCTATCCCGCAGGGTTACGCTAATGATTTTCGCGTAAACGGTCAACTCTTACCGGGCTACACAGTGGAGGGAGAGGAAGTACAACAGCCGGAGCATACCGCTGACATTCCAATAAGCGGTGTTTCTGTTTCTGAACACACCGAGCAGCGAAAGGAGCGTGAACACATGGGCGAAGTATTTTCAATTTATATCGGCAATGTTCAAAATCTATCCCCGGACAAACCAGGCGGCGCATGGCTTGGTTTACCCGCCACAAGGGAACAGCTACAAGAAGCGATACAAATTCTTGGTATTACCGCAGACCAACCGCAATACCTCTTTATCGGCGGCTATGATTATCCACAAGATAAATCCCTTTCCCTACCTTATGATGTGATAAATAGTTCCACCGTGGACGAACTAAATTTTCTTGCGGCGCGTATCGGGCAGCTTGACCCCGCCGAACTTAAAAAGTTTAACGCCGTCGCACAGGGGCGAAAAGGCTTTGAGAGTATCGGGCAGATGATAGATTTTACCTACAATACGGATTTTTATGTTCATATCCCCGACATACACAAGGCGGGAGATTTAGGCGACTACTATCTGAATAAATCCGGTATGGTACAAATGCCGGAGGAATGGAAAGCCGGGATTGATACCGTTGCCCTTGGTATTTATGTAGCCCGAAAGGAACAAGGGGAGTTTGTCGGAAACAGCTATCTTGTGGCAAGCGGCGACCAGTGGGAACGCCACTATGAGGGGCGCGACGTGCCGGAGCAGTACCGCATTATGAGCTACCCGCAGCCACCCGACCCCGAAAAGACAGATAGGGACGAAATTAGTGCGAGGCAAGCGGCGACGCTGACCACAGAGCCAACCGAACCACGCCCCATTATTCCCCTTGTTCTCACTTCCGAGAAGCCCGCCGAAAAGCTCAAAGAGATTACCCACCGCTTGGAACAGGGGATTCAAGAACTGTTTGATAGCGAACGCTACAAAGAATATTTAAGCGTCATGTCAAAGTTTCATAATTACAGCTTTAACAATACCCTGCTTATTGCCATGCAGAAGTCGGACGCTTCCCTTATTGCGGGCTTTTCCTCTTGGAAAAATCAGTTTGAGCGTAATGTTAAAAAGGGCGAAAAGGGTATCAAAATCATTGCCCCGTCCCCATTCAAAATAAAAAAGAAAATGGAAAAAATCGACCCCAGTACGCAGCGTCCCGTTATTGGTAAGAGTGGCAAGCCTATAACGGAGGAAGTCGAGGTCACTATCCCTGCCTTTAAGGTGGTTTCTGTCTTTGATGTTTCACAGACCGAGGGAAAGGAATTGCCCGATATTGCCGTGGACGCTCTAACGGGTGATGTGGAGCAGTACAAGGATTTTTTCGCTGCCCTTGAAAGGACTTCCCCCGTTCCCGTAGGCTTTGAAGAAATGACAGGCGGTACACAGGGCTATTACCATTTAGAAGACAAACGGATTGTGCTTTTAGAGGGAGCAAGCCAGTTGCAGACACTAAAAACTTTGATACATGAAATCGCTCATGCAAAGCTGCATGACATTGATTTGACCGACCCGAAAGAGGAACAACAAAACCGTCCTGACCGCCGCACCCGTGAAGTGGAAGCAGAAAGTATCGCATACACCGTTTGCCAGCATTACGGGCTTGATACGTCAGATTATTCCTTTGGATATGTTGCTGGGTGGAGCAGTGGCAAGGAGCTTGCGGAACTGAAAAGCTCCCTTGAAACAATCCGCAGCACCGCCGCAGAACTCATTGATACCATTGACGGGCATATTGCAGAAATTCAAAAAGGCAAGGAGCAGACAGTCGAACAGGAGCAGCGCGACACCTTTTCCATTTATCAGCTAAAGCGTGGGGACGAAACACGCGATTACCGTTTTGAGCCTTATGAGCGGTTACAGGCGGCGGGGCTTGCCGTTGACCCAGAAAATTATGAACATACCTACACCGCCCCCCTTACACCGGGCATGACCCTTGAACATATCTTTGAGCGTTTCAATATTGACCGCCCGGAGGACTTCAAAGGGCATAGCATTTCTATTTCCGACATGATAGTGCTTCATCAGAGCGGTAAGGACACCGCCCATTATGTAGACCGTGGGGGACTTTTTACCAAAGTTCCGGAGTTTTTACAGCAGGAACACCCCTTTGATTTACAGCATATAACGGAACGCTTACAGAAAATCCATGACAATGTAATGACCGCCGACCCTAATAAAACAATGGGGGAAGCTGCCTATCGTATGGCAATCAAACGGCTTGATAAGCTGTCCGGGGAAATCTCGTCGGAGCAGGAACAAATAAAAGAGCTTATCAGTTTTGCGGCACAAAGCGAGAATTTACTAATTCTCAAAGAACGTATGACAGAGGTAGTCAATGGCTTCAATCCCCTTGCTGCCGCCGAGAAATCTACCGACCAAAATTTTAACATGATTGACGGCATTATCAACAATACGCCCACCGTGGACGAGTTGGAAGCAAAGGTAAAAGCCGGGGGACAAATTAACCTATCTGACCTTGCCGCTGCTATCAAAGCTGACAAGGAGCGCGGCGGCGGGAAGCAGGAGCATAAGCCTTCAATCCGGGCGCAGCTTGCCGAAGATAAAAAGAAAGCTACCCCAAAAAGGGACAATAAGAACAAAGAGCCGGATTTGGAAAAGAGCTAATTCCATGAATAAGTTTGAAAACGTGGATATATTCGCTTCTCTTGGTGCAATCATGCGGCAGAATACCGCATTTTATCAAAGTGATTTTCAGATTGACAAAGAGATTTTTCAGAAAGTGGCGGCAAGTCCCGCCGCCGAGGACAAAACGCTGCTTTGGCTTTCCCGCCCGTCGGGGACGCATTGTTTCAGAGAGAGCGACGTTTTTCTAAAGGACACCGCAGCCCACAATACATGGCGTTTCTATGCTGAGCAGACCCACGACCATATTCTTGCTTACGCTGTTACAATCACCGACAGCGAGGACGAGAAAATGAAAGGCAGCTTATACGAGCTTGATTATCCGCAGCATTTCAAGCATGTTATCGACCATGCCTTGCCTGCTGACACCTACACGCTGTTTTACGAGAAAGGAGAGCGGGAACAGCTTGCAAAACAGTGTTTTGACGCAGCCCCCGAGCCGCAGCTTGGAAAGTTTGAACGCTTTGAAGTGAAGCCCAATGACCCGGAAGCCTTGCGCTATATTCTGCAAGAGGAAAAACACAGACTAGATAAGTTACCACTGGGGAATTTCAAAGAGCATATTGCCGCTCTGCAGGACAGCCGGATTGAAAGCGAAGCCCGACGCATTTTGTCCGGGCTTCAAACCCTTAAAGAGCCGAACAACCCCAACACGACCCATTTCATGGTGGAGGTATCGCTGTATTTTACACAGCTTGCGTCAAGCAAAGATACCGACCGTCTGCTTGCCATACTGCCCTTTAAGACGCTGACCCTTGGCAATCTCAAAGATCGACGCTGCATTTACGCTATGGTTGCAAAAGACGAAAACCGCAATAAGGATATTCGCAAGCCCCGCCAGTCTATCCGGGCGCAGCTTACAAAGAACAAGGAAAAAGCCGCCCCCAAAAAGGCGGCAAATTCAAAAAATCACGATTTGGAGGTATGAGCATGAATAGATTTACCATTGAGGAAACAAACCTTTAGAGCATTTACAACGAGGGCGGCAAGCAGGAGGTAACTGCCAACATCACCGCTGCGCTGCCCTATATGGACGCGGCTATGAGGGAGCTTGCGGTGCGTACCCTTGAAAAAATCGCCCCATTGAGTGAAGCAGAGTATGCGGAGCTTGCCGTTTACGCCGCCGATGAAATATGAGTGAGATTAAGCGACTGACGCACCCCAAAGCAGACGGGTAAACGCCCTTGTGAAGAAAGAGTGCTGCAACTGCTTTGACGGAAATTGCATATTGCATGACGACGGGGACGAGTGCGTTTGTCCGCAGCTTATTTCATACTCCCTGCTTTGCAAATGGTTTCGCGCCGCTGTCCTGCCCCTTGATAAAGTGTTATATTCCGAGCTTTACGCAGCCGAGGACAAGCGGCGTTGCCTGGTGTGCGGCGCGGCCTTTGTGTCAAGCTCAAACAATGTCAAATACTGCCCGGATTGCCGCAAGAAGATACAGCGCATACAAGCGACGGAACGCAAGAGAAAACAGCGTCTATTGTCACGCGATAGGGGCGAAAAGAGCCTTGTGTAATAGGGCTTTACAGACACGAAAATGACCGGGCAAGAGTTTTATACCTAAACCCTAAAAAATGGCGTTCTACTGCGTGACAGAACATCAAAAACAGCACCCATAAAAAGACGGGGCGCGGAAGTCAATAAATGGCTTTCCGCGCCCTGTCCTTTTTTACCATTTTTCCCGTTCTCTTTCCATATCATCATAATAATCATCAAAAAAATGTGTGGTTTTGGGCGGGTATTTTCTATTTATGTAATCGTTAAACTGCATCAACACTACATCATCATATTCATTGCTATGTTCAAATCCATATTTATTTAAATATTCTTTTTTCTTTTTCGCAGCTTCTTCGCTTAACCCGAAACATTCCATAAGAAAAGGTATCGTTATAGCATATCCTCTTTGAGAAATCGCTTTAATAAGTACATTTGGAGCATTAGCTTGCGCAGCAAAGAAGTGGGCTTCTATTTCCTCTTGCTCACCGTGATTTTTATGGTTACATTTAATGTGACCTACCTCATGCCACAATGTATGTTTTAAGCGCGCACCATATTTCTCTTTATCATATAAAATCATTGTCAGACCCGGACGAAGCCCCTTTAGCAGAAAAGCATCATCAAGCTCGTGCCCAAGAGTTATTTTTTCTATTGAACAGCCTGTTTTTTTTGAATACTTCTGATAACTACATATCATTACATTTTTACACTTTATTTTGTTTGCAGGAATAGGAAACTCATGTAAATCAAGTTCTAATAGTGTTAAATATGCTGAGGAAGTAATTTTTGACCAATCATATTTCATCGCTAATCCTCCTCGTCATCATCATCTTCAAGGAGGAATTTATCAATCGTATCGTTAAATATCTTATATGCTTCAGCTCTTTTTTCTTCCGAAAGAGCGCCTGTTTTACGTGCAATAATAACAAATTCTTCTGGAATATAACCGCATTTTGCTAACAAAACCTCTTTTTCAACTTTTAATGCGTCTGCTAATTTTTCTAATGTAGCCGGGTCAGGCTTGACATTATCAGCTTCAATGCGGCTTATAGTGGAATTGGTTACACCAGCTATTTCCGCTAATTTCCTCTGGCTTATTGAGTTTTCTTCTCGCAACTGAACAAGATATTGTCCAAAAGATAAGCTGTCCATATGTTCATCTCCCTTCTTTTTTAGAGTATAGCATAGCCGTTCCATGAATGCAACAAAAAGGTGTTGCATTTGAGGAACATATATGTTATACTGGTGTTGCATCGAAGGAACGGTGCTTCAAGCAAATAGAAAAAGAAAAAACAGCAGATTTGCGACTGGTACTCGCAAACTACTGTTACTTGTTACTTTGGTACTCCATATAACTATGTAATGCCAAATCCCTATGGTCATTATACCAGTTTTAGAGGAAAGATACAACCGCTACATATTGTGGTTGTATGACAGATAACCACAACAAGGCTTCTTCTGTTTGCAAATAAATTATAGGAGGTACATATTATGATGTACGCAAAGAAAATCAAAATGCAACAGGGGTGTGCCAACTCCAACAACACGCAGGAAATTGCCGAAATCTATATTGATGGTTGCAATAATCCGGGCTTTTTCCCAAAAGCAACACTGCACGACCACTTAATCAAAAACCCGAACAGCATTAAGGTTAATATTTCACCTTATCCGTATCTTGTTCCAGCAACAAGTTCAAGAGGTGAGAAATATGTTCGTTCAGAACCAAATGATACCCAATACGATAATTTGCTTAGATTACCGAGAGTATAAGGAGGTAAATAATATGGCAGTACATCACGGTGGAAAAGTTGGAGCTGCGGCTAAGGCACTTGCTTCTAAATCCAGTAGCAAGAGTACAAAAAGTAACGCTGCAAAAACTTTAGTAAATCACAAAAATACAAAGCACTAACATTTCGGCTCGAACTAAGGGAAGTTCGAGCCGATTTTTTATGAAACAGAAACATAGCAAGCTATCGCTCCGCTTCCTTTCCCCGTTCCGGATCTTTATTGAGCCGCAAAATGCTGTTAATATTCTGCTTGATAACGCTGTATTCCTTGACTTGTTTTTTCAGCTTGCCGTAGTCGGCATACAGTTTTTCTTTTTCCTCTTGCAGCTTTTCATACTCTGCTTGCAGGGTGGCGACATTAGGCAGCTTGCTGCCAATCTGCGCCGCTCGTAATGCTTTGGCTGCGGCTTCATGCAGAATGATATTGCTTTCATGCTCTGCGCGGTATTTCTCTTTGTTTTTTGCTTTGCGGTATGCATCATAGGCAGGCTTTGTCTTTTGGTAGGTAATGATATTCTTAATCAGCAACGCCATGTCCGCAAGGCGGGTTTCGACGGTCTTTAATGCGTCGTAGGTCTGTTCACTCTCTGCCGCAATTTCCGCAATCTTAGCGGTCAAGTTCTCATATTGTTCTATCTTGTTTTCTGTAAGGAAATTCATGGTTTTAGCAGCCTGTTTCAGATTGTGGATTTTCGCCCATTGCTCATAGCCCCGGCTCTCCTGCATCTTGATACTGTTTTCAATATCTATCAGCAAGGAAACGCCCTTTTTTTCTGTCCGTGGGGCTTTAGCGGCACGGGTGCGTCTACCCTTGATACGTTCTGTTAAGGCTTCCTCTGTATAATCGGCACCGAGGGTTTTCAAACGGGTAAACCGTTCCTGTCCCGGTGCGCGGCATGATATATATTTTCCCTGCTTGATTTCATAGCCTGTCGCTTCCAATTGGAGCAACAATTCTTCAAAATCGGACACTTGAGGGATAAGGGTATCAACCGTAATTTTTAGCTTTCCTTTCCAACTCGTACCCATCTTTTCCGCTTGGTACTCTACATAGCTTTTTCCCTTGCTGCCTTTGCCCGGAACGACAACAGATAAACCATGTTCCCTACACAGCTTGTCGCTCATGTTCCGTATGCCGTAATAGCTTCTTTTGTTGGAATTATACTTGTGGAGGTCTACGAAATTGACAGCACAAAAAATGATGTGATTATGAACGTGACCCTTATCAATATGCGTCGTCAAAACATACTCATGCTGCCCTTTGGTAACAGCGTCGGCAAGCCGCCGCCCGATTTCATGGGCGGTCTGATAATCCACTTCCCCCGGCTCAAAGGATTGTATTAAATGATGAGCGAGGTTGTTTCCCTTATCCAATGCTTGCGAAAGGGTAAATCCAAACTCAATATCAGCCGTTTCAAAGGAGCAGCCGAAAGAGGACACGAGCATTTTCCCGTCCGTTTTTCCCGGGTTTTGGATATAGTCAAGGGCTTTGCTCAACGTGCTTTTAATAGGATTAATCTTTGTAACCGCCATATTTCATTAAGCACCTCCTTGATTTCCTCTATATCCTCTAGGTATGCGCTACCCGTCGTATTGACGCGGCGCGCAATCTGATTGATGTTGACCCCGATTTTCTGTATCTCTGCTGTCATTGTCTTTATGTCGGAATGGTCTATCTGAATGATGTATCCGTCGATTGCCATTTTTCGCAGATACGCCGCCATATTACAGGTGGGTATGAGCTTCATTTTTTCCTCTATCAGTGCGAACTCTTCATTGGTAACGCGAAACTTAATTTGCACCGTTCTTTTTCGTCCATTCATGCTTTGCGCTCCTTTCCGTTTTTAGAGGGTTTGGGATACTTCCCAACAAGCATTTTGCAGGACAAAATACGGAAGTGGGTACCCACTTCCTATGCTTGCTAAGAAACTTTCCTCTTACTACCTACAACAACGGAAACCGCAAATTTGCCAAAGAAGCACAAAAGAAAAACGCTGCAATCCTCAAAAGACTGCAACGCTTCTTATTCAATATTCAATTCTGTTCTGGACATTCATTCGTCCTCTGTTTCGACTTCCTTAATCTCTTTTGCCGTGGCGGTAACTATCCGCAATCCTTTATCGCTCATATCATCAAGCAGGCTTTCAAGCTGTCTGCGCTGCGTGGATTTGTCAGTTTCCTTGTTTGGAAAAAAGAATTGGTCTACCGATACATCTAAAAGAGTGACAAGCTCATAAAAAATTTGCAGGCTTGGGTGCTGTCCGCTGTTTTCAATGGATGCAATATACCGAGGGGCAATGTGCATCTGGTCTGCTAACTGGTTCCTTGATATTCCCTTTGCTTTTCGTGCTGCTTTTATGGTTTGACCAAAAGCTTTAAAATCATATTTCTCAACTTGTCGCTTCATATAATTTCACCCTACTACATTCTACTGTTAATCATATTCCTTTGAATATAATTAATTATAGCATATACTTAACTTAAATACATAATATATCTGCTGTAAGATATATGTTTTGATTTTAATAATACACGCCCTAAAGAAATACTAAAGAAAGAAAAAATTTTGAAACAGCTTTTACCCCATAGAGAAACGAATCTAATAATACGGTGTGCACGACAAGCGATTTTAATTGCTGGCTATCCTAGTGCTGATATTCCTATGGAATGATTAAAATTCGGATTGAAAAAAGACTGACAGAAACACAAATTAAATGCCTGTTGCGTAAGTATTCGTTACAAGCGATTTGCCGCTCCCCATTCGCACATCAAATCAAGAACGGGAATTAAGGATTTTCCACGCTCTGACAAGCTATATTCTACTTTGGGTGGTATTTGTGGATATTCAGTGCGTATGATAAGTTTGTCTGCTTCCATCTCTTTTAGGGTATTACTGAGTGTTTTGAAAGAAATCGTGCCCAAGCAACGTTTTAATTCATTGAATCTTAATACGGGCTTATACTCTGCAAGCCAGTACATAATAATCATTTTGTATTTTCCGCAGACAAGAGACATTGTATATCCAAAGTCGGTTTGACTAATATCAATTCCGGTTGGGCTGCAATCTTCTATAGCCATTTTACACTCTCCTTTAGTTCAGTATATAACTTTAAAGTGCGTACTTCTTTTATGTGATATTCTACTGTATAATAGAGGAGAAGTCAAGCCTGACCTGAACAAATAACATCTTTTGGGATGGGGATGAGTTCAAATTCATATTAAGAAAGGAAGCAATTCTATGAAAGAGGAAATTAGATTTGCACAGTATGGTTGTGGCAAAATGGATTCACAACATTAAAATACGAGATTGAGAGCGGGACTTAGCTTGTTGCTGCATTCGGCGTAAATCTTGAACTCATAAGAAAAATATGGAGTAGGATTGTTTGTATGCACAGAGCGTCTTGTAGCGATAATAAAAAAGAAGCCCTTGTATCTTGAATAGCAAAACAAGTTTGCTATTCAAGATACAAGGGCAGATACTAAAATCAAAAATTATAAGGAGATGTATGATTATGAAAACACTTGTACTTGTAAGTCATTCTGACTTGGAGAACTCTATTATTAACAAACGTTGGGTGGAAGAACTCAAAAAGCACCCAGATCAATTTACTGTTCATGAATTGAACAAACTCTATCCCGATGGGAACATTGATGTTGAAGCGGAGCAAAAACTGGTTGAATCTCACAGTAATCTAATTTTGCAATTTCCAATTTATTGGTTTAATTGCCCTCCTTTGATGAAAAAGTGGATGGACGATGTTATGACCCACGGGTGGGCCTATGGCTCAAATGGTGGTGATAAACTGAAAGA